>UQRR01000013.1 GCA_900543455.1 uncultured Dialister sp. | reverse complement strand
CAAAGGCGCAGGATGGATCCACGAAACGGTGTGAAAAACTATGTGAGGATATCCGTCTTCCTTGAACGTCATCCCGACCGAAGTGGAGGGAGCTTTGTTGTATGTAGGCGGCTTAGCCGCCTTTTTAGAGGATGGTATCCTCGTATCGCAGCCTTCCCCTCTAGGGGAAGGTGCCCCGCAGGGGCGGATAGGGCACTGGCGGTATGAAAGAGGATGGGGAAAGCGGAGAGGGGCGCGGCACATGTGGGGAAAGCGTGAGTCCCAGGGAAAAAGATTTCTCGCTTACGCTCGAAATGACGATACGAAACCATCTGATGTCTTCCAGTCTTCCAGTCACTAGCTACCAGTCACCAGCTACTAGCCCCCGACATGGCATCCATGATCCTCCACGCAAAAATCCCGCTATCTCTCAAGATAGCGGGATTTTTATGGAACCGTGAACACTCAATTCGTCGGCTTATCCGTTCCTTCCTGCGGCTTTGCCGGTGTTTTTCCGGTGATGCGGTCGAGGAGCTTGCTGCCGGCGGATTTCTTTTCCTTATCCTTCTTCTCTTTTTCTGCCTTGGCTTTTTCTTCGGCTTCCTTCTTCGCCTGCGCCTCGCGGGCTTTTGCCATTTCAGCGCGTACAGAGTCCGGGATGTCGAAAGACTTCGACTTGTACTGACCGAGGGCTACGCTCATGAAGTCGCGCCAGATGGCCGCCGGTATGGTGCCGCCGGTGTAGCCGGCATTGGTCGAGGTATCATCGCCGATCCAGACCGCGGTGACAAGCTCCGGTGTGTAGCCGACGAACCAGGCATCGTGCTCATCATCAGTGGTCCCTGTCTTGCCGGCTGCGGTGCGCCCGATAGAGGCGTTGCCGCCGGTGCCTCTGGAAACGACCTCTTCCAGAATGCTGGTCAGGCGGTATACCGCATTTTCACTCACGACCTGCTTGCCGGGAGCGGCCTGCGAATGGTCCTCGAGCACATTGCCATTGCGATCGACGACCTTCAGGATCGCCGTCGGTTCGACGAGCTTGCCGCCATTCGCAAAGACGCTGTACGCCTTCGCCATATCGATCAGAGAGACGCCATTGGTCAGGCCGCCGATGGAGGCTGCGAGGTTGTTATCATTCGCCTTGCCGTCCTTGACGAGGGTGGAAATGCCGCAGGCCTCCGCGGTAGCGAGGATCTTCGACATGCCGACCTTGTCTGCGAGGTCGATGGTCGGGATATTCATGGAATGTACGAGCGCTTCTTCAAGCGTCACTTTGCCGCCCGAGGTGCCGCCGTAGTTCTTCGGCGTCCAGCCGCCCGCATAGGTCTTTTTCTCATTGCTGATGGTATCATAAGGGCTGTACTTGTTTTCAAACGCCGTCAGATACACGAACGGCTTGAAGGCCGAGCCCGGCTGGCGGACCATCTGTGTCGCGCGGTTGAACTGGTCTTCGCCGCGTCCGCCGACCATGGCTTTCACATGGCCCGTGCCCGTCTCGATGGTGACGAGCGCACCCTGCGGCTGGGTGAGACCCTTGCTGTCCTTATTTCCTTTCGGCAGCTCGGAAGCGAGTGCCTTCTCCGCTTCCTTCTGCATGTCAAGATTCAGCGTGGTGTAGACCTGCAGTCCTTCTTTGTAGATCGCATCCGAGTCGTACTTGTCGCTGATGGACTGGATGACATAGTTGATGAAATACTGCGCGGTCCCCGCACCGGATTTGCCTTTGTCCTGCTTGGCCAGATGCACATCGGCCGCTTTCGCCGCCTGTGCGTCCGCTGCGGAAATGTAGCCGTACTTCGCCATCTGGTCGAGCACGATGCCCTGACGGTACTTCGCCGCCTCGAGGCTGCGGAATGGCGAGTAATAGTTCGGACTGTTCGGAAGACCTGCCAGCATCGCACACTGCGGGAGCGAAAGGTCCTTCACATCTTTACCGAAATACACATGCGCCGCGGTCTGGATGCCGTAGCAGCCCTGCCCGAAATAGATCTGGTTCATGTACATTTCCAGGATCTGCTTCTTGGTGTACTTGCTTTCGATTTCAAAAGCCAGCACCACTTCGAGCAGCTTTCTTTTCAGCGTCTGCTCCTGCGTGAGAAAGGCATTGCGCGCGAGCTGCTGGGTGATGGTCGAACCGCCCTGCCCTGTCGCATTGCCGCTCGTCAGATTTGCAAAGACCGCGCGCAGGATCCCGCGCGGATCGACGCCATGGTGCTCATAGAAACGCACATCCTCGGCTGCGACGAATGCATTCTGCAGATTCTGCGGCACCTGAGAGATCGGCACCGGAATGCGGTTCTCTTCCGCATGGACGGTCGTGATGAGCCGTCCCTTGTCATCATAGATGCGCGAGGACGCATTCGGCGTGATGTTTCCTGCCACGTCCGGCAGATGGCTCGAGACAGATACAAAAAATCCGGCCGCCGCGCCCGCGACCGCGATGAAGCAGATCACGAAGAGAAAGACCAGCACTTTCTTGAAAGTGGATCGCTTCTTCGGCTGCTCCCTGCGAATATCTGAATTCTTCATAAATCGCTCCTGTGATCGAAAATGTAAATTGCGTTCTTCCTGTTTCAACAAAAACGCAATGGGCATACAAGTATCTATATTATAACACAGGTTGGAAATGAGAAACAGGAACAGGGTTCAGGATTAGCCCATGGGGCGTGCTGTCCACTGATTATGAATGAAAGCTTTGCGCGAATGAGGAATTAGGAATGAGGAATTAGGAATGGTGGTGCGGCGCATAAAAAGCAGAAGCGCCGCGGAGTATAGATGGTGGCGATGCCCGAAGGTGGCATTTCAAGTCACTAGTCACTCGAGGCTCCTAATCCCTCGCCAATTATTCCTGTTTTCAAATATAAGGTTCGAGATATTCCGTATTCCTGTATTGCCAAACTGAACCCCGAACCCCGAACCCTGAACCCTGAACCCTTACTGTAAGTTTTGAAAACTAATGAGCAAGAACAGTATTTTCTCAAATATCCGTCTCGAAGGTATGCGGCGTTTCTTCGATCCAGCCGACCTCTACCGCACGGTCGAAGGCGGACTTGACGCGGCGGGCGAGTTCATTTCTTGCGGCGGCGACTTTCTTTCGGTTCGGCGCAAATCCGGTGATGAGGATGAGAACGTCTTCGGTCGCCGGGGTGACTTTTCCTGCCTTTTGATCTTCGGCCAGCCAGCCGGTGGTGCAGAGGTCGTCTCCGAGAGAAACGGTGACATCATCCTCTGTTTTCCGGATGGAGAGTGTCCGGCTGCGGTCGCCCATGTCGTAGGCGTGGATATCGACGTGGAATTTCAGCATGCCGGCGCGCACCATGTCGAGGATCGGATTCCGGCGCGGCAGCACATCGGAGCCGGCGAGTTCATCCAGTGTCGCCGTCTTGGGGGCAGGAAGGATTTCCATGGAGGTCTCTTTTGCCTCTTCTTGTTCAAAGAGCCCCAGATCTTTCTTGTATTCCGCAAAGGTTTTTGCCAGACCGGACTCGCCAGCGATGGAGAGCTTTTCGAGGACCTTCTGGTAGTGCTCGATCTCTTGGTCGGCGATATGGGGATTCATCTTGAGGAGCAGGTTCGCCTCGGTGCAGCAGCGGCGGCGGAAGGCTTCTGCTTCCAGATTTACATCGCGGTTGTCAGCGGCGCGCAGGGCGACGACACCGATGCACAGGCCGGGAATGATATCGAATAACTGATCGTCTACAGTGATTTTCATGATTGCCTCCAAGTGGGGAAAATGTGTCTTCACTATTATAGCATAGATAAAGGGCTTAGGTTGATGGGTTCGGGGTTAGCCTGCGGGGCGGGTCGCCCTTTGATTCCGCTTGAAAGCAAGGGTGAGTAGCTAGGGATTAGGGATTGGTGACTAGTGACTGGTGACTAGTGACTGGGATTCTCTGGCATCGTCATCCCGAGCGCAGCCCTCGATCTTTACTGCACTGCGGGAATCAGCGTGTATGCGCCGAGGGAAAACGATGTCCTGGTGCTGTCTCACATCAGGTGATGAGCGTTCTGCAATAAAGATTTCTCGACTACGCTCGAAATGACGACGACGCGAAGCGCTATCAAAATTCTGCGGCGCTTCTATAGTTTTATGCGCCGCACCACCATTTCTCATTTCTAATTCAAATGAAGCTTTCACCCGCAATCCATGGACGGCACGCCCCGCGGGCTAACCCTGAACCTTGAACCCTGAACCCTGAACCCTTTATAATGTATGACAACCAATGAAAGTCAATCGAAAGGGGAATGAATTTTGCAACTGGAACTCATAGTATCGGAGGCCCAGTCGGGGCGGATGGTGAAGGACGCGGTGAAGGCGCTGCATTTGTCCGGCGGATTGTGGAAGCGGATCAAGTGGAATGGGCGCGTGACGGTGAATGGCGAGGAGGTACACAATGCGCGCAGGAAGGTCGCCAAGGGCGATCGCATCGTGCTCACATGGAGTGAGGAGAATGATATCGTTCCATCGGATATCCCGATTTCTATCGTCTATGAAGACGACGCGCTCCTCATCGTGAATAAGGGGCCGGGCATGATCATCCATCCGACGGCGCGCGGCGCGCATGATACGCTGGTGAATGCGGTCGCAGGCTACTATGCGCAGCGGCGCATCGAGGCGGGCATTCATCCCATTTATCGTCTCGATCGCAATACGACAGGGCTCGTCGTGGTGGCGAAGTCGGCGAAGGGACAGTATGACCTTTCCAAGAGCCATGATCAGATTTACCGCGAGTATCTCGCTCTCGTTTCCGGACATATGGACGAGAAGGCAGGGCGCATCGATCGCCCCATCGGACGCAGGGACGGTTCGATCGTCGAGTGGATGGTCAGGGAAGACGGCAAGCGCGCCATCACGGACTATGAGGTGCTCGGCGAGTATGAAGGGTATTCGCTGCTGAAGATCCATCTCCTGACGGGACGCACGCACCAGATCCGCGTGCATTTTGCAAGCCTCGGGCATCCGCTCTTAGGTGATGACCTCTACGGCGGTCCCTTGGACCGCATGACGCGGCAGGCACTTCACGCCTACACTGTCCGTTTCGCTCATCCGGTGACGGGAAAGGAAATGAAATTCACCGCCCCTGTGCCGGAGGATATGAGGGCGTGGATGGGGAAAAATGAGGAGTGAGGAATGGTGGAGCGGCGAGATCCTTCGTCTCAGCCCCCGCTTCCGGACTTCGTGAGAAGTGCTGGAATGTCTTGGCTCCCCATCGGTGGAGCTCCCCGAAGGGGAAGCAAGTTGCTACGACGTTAATTCTGGCTGCATTTGTATGTCGATTGAATCAGTGTTTCCCTAGTGACTCCTAATCCCTAATCCCTAATCCCTAGCTACTAGTCACCAGTCCCCAGTCCCTAGTCACCAATACCTGGTCACTTTGAACATAGAACCCTTTCCCTCTCATCCCCCGCCTCTTTTTATTATGCTATAATAAGAAGACATATTTTCCTTTTTATTCGCATCGAAAGGTGGCTTGGGGCTTATGAAATTTATTTCCGCAGACGGGATCCTTTACATGACATTCGACTGTTATCAGGGACAGGGGGTCGTAGCGGCTGTGTCATGCCGCACTGGCGGGGTGAGTGAGTCGCCATTTTCCTCTCTGAATATGGGCTTCCATACGGGCGACGATGCGGATGCAGTGCGTGAGAACCGCCGCCGCTATTTCGAGGCACTGGGGCTTTCCGCCTCGCGCCTTGTCTCGGGAAATCAGGTGCATGGCACCTACATCTACAAGGTGACGGAGAAGGATGCCGGACGCGGCGCACTCACGATGGAGACGGCGATCCCTGCCTGTGATGGCTTCATGACGGATGAGAAGGATATCCCGATCACGATGAATTATGCTGACTGTACGCCGCTCTTTTTCTACGATCCGGTGAAGCAGGCGATCGCGCTGTCTCATGGAGGCTGGAGAGGGACAGCCGGCAATATCGCTGCGCTCACGGTGGCGAAGATGGAGAAGAACTACGGCTCGAAGCGGAAGGATATCCTGTGTGCGATCGGTCCGGCGATCGGACTGGAGTGCTTCGAGGTGGGTGAGGAAGTGGTAGAGGAATTCTATAAGCTCTTCAATGAGAAGGAAATCTCGCGTCTTTCGGTCAAAAAAGCCAATGGGAAGTACCTCTTCGATCTGCACAATGCGAACCGCCGCCTCCTCGAAAAGGCGGGCATCCCTGCTGACCATATCGAAGACTGCGGGCTCTGCACCTACTGTCACGATGATCTTTTCTACTCGTATCGGAGATCCGGCGGAAAAACAGGCCGTCACATGGCGGTGATGGCGCTTGTTTGATTTATGGGAAATGAAAAAACTCACGGCTTCTGTCGTGAGCTTTTTGATTGGGGTGACTGGGGATTAGGGACTGGTGACTGGTGACTAGGGACTAGGAGACTGGGAGACAGCAGGCTCTCTCGTATCGTCATTGAAAGCGTTGCCGAGAAATCTCTATCGCAGAATGCCCATTGCCGCATGTGAGGCAATGGGCATCGTCTTTCCTCGGTGCATACGTGCTGATTACCGTAGTGCAGTAGAGATTCCTCGGCTGCGCTCGGAATGACGATACGGGAAAGGCGGTGTTCTCGTATCGCCCCTGAACCCTGAACCCTTCAACCTTCATCCCATCGTATTCTTCCCGAAGACGGGGTGACTGCAGGGCTTGAGGCTTCGTTTCTCGACGAGGGAGAGAGCTTCCTGCATATCGACATCATGGCGTTCTTTTCCTGTCTCGTAGACGAGCATGGGGGAGGCGGCATCCAGCTCGCTGCCGGGAAGGTAGATGTATTCCTGCATGTGCGGGTCGCCGTAGATGAAGCCGGCGAGAAGTTTGCTTTCGGCAAGTCTATGCATGAGGCGCCTCCAGATCACAGATGAAGTATGGCTTGAAGTCCAGATAGTCCGAGCTCGTCAGGCAAAGCGGGACGCCCAGAAGGGAATCCGGCAGATTTTTGAAATTCGGCGCGCCGTGGATGTGGCCATAGAGGCAGAGGTCTGCGCCGCTTTCGGCTATGATTTCCATCATGTGCGAAGGCCGCCGCATCTCGTCGAAGGGCGGGTAGTGCAGGATCGCGATGATCCTGTCTGTCTTCATCTGCTTTGCCAGAGCGAGCGAGCGCTCCATGCGCCCTTCTTCGCGCAGGATGATGGACTTGTCGGTGTCTTCTTTATATGTTTTTGCCGTCTCGGAGATCCATCCGCGCGTACCGGCGAGTGCTACATTTCCGACCTGAATGGCGGAGTTGTGAATAAATTCGAAGGCGCCATGCGTCATGGCGGTCATCTTCGTGACGGTGGACCACCAGAAGTCGTGGTTGCCGCGGACGATGATCTTACGTCCCGGGAGCGTGCCAAGCATGGTGAGGTCGGAGATGGCGCTTTCCATGCTCATTGCCCAGGAGAGATCGCCTGCCATGATGACGGCATCGTCTTCGCGGATCGTCTCCTTCCATGCATTCACGATCTTTTCCCGGTGGTTCTTCCAGTTCTCTCCGAATATATCCATGGGCTTCGTTGGCGGATCTCCGGAGAGATGGAAATCACTGAAGGCATATAGTTTCATAGGGTAACCTCGTTTAGGGATGGGGGATTAGTGACTAGTGACTAGTGACTGGGAATTAAGAGACGCGAGTGAGTGGTGACTTGAATACTACTTTCGGGCATCGCCTCATATATATTCGCGGCGAAGCCGCCACCACAACCTTGAACCCTGAACCTTAAACCCACAACCTTTTTTATCCAAAATACTTTTCAGACCTGAGCGTCTCGATGATCCGCTTCTTGCTCGTTTCGTCCATCACATTTGTGATGCGGTAGCCCATGTAGAGAGGGCTTGCTGTGAAGCGGGGGAAGATCTTGGCGTGGATCTGATTTTTCAGATGATAAAAGAAAATGTTGTAGCTCGAGCAGCGGATAGGGAAGTCGGAGAGGACATAGCGCGCGAGGGTCTGTATGGTGTCAGCAAAGCCGTCACTTCCTCCCTCTTTCTTCAGTGTCACGTTCAGCTCGCCGACGCCGCTCAAGGGGTACTCTGCGAGCGAGGCGTAGCAGTCGTCATTTTCATAAATGACCTCGCCCAGGAAATTCTCGCCCTGCAGATTGTCGCGGTAGTCGTACTCTTCAAGCCCGATGATCTGTGAGTGCGGGTGGCGCTGCGAGCCGCCTGAGGTGGGGCCGAAGTTGCGGAAGTAGATGACGGAGCGGAAACGTTTGTCACTTTCCATTTCCTTCCACTTGGCAAGTCCGAAGGCGATCACCTCGTGGAGCTTCTCGGGCGCATAGGTGCTGAGCTCGCCGTCGTGGTCGGCTGTCTCCACGATGACGGTGGGGACGGTTTTCTCAAAGACGGGATACTTGTTCATGAGCCAGATGATATCGCCTCTCTGGTCAAGAATGTGTGTGAGATTTTCAGGATGGCAGAAAGGGCAGACTTTTTGTGTGCCGGAATGAGGCTTCTCGCTGCCGATGGATACATTGAATGTGATAGGATTGGTCATGGTGTACACCTCATCTTTCCGATTCCTATTATAGCATAGACGGGTTAGCCCGTTGGGCGTGCTGCCTCTTGCTCAAGTGAGGAATGAGGAATGAAGGTGGCGGCTTCGCCGCGAATATATATGGGGCGATGCCCGAAGGCTGTATGAGTTGATGCGATCCTCGTATCGCAAGCCTTCCCCTCGAGGGGAAGGTGCCCCGAAGGGGCGGATAGGGCACCGGCGGTATGAAAGAGGAATGACTGAAAGAGCCTTAGTCACCAGTCACAAATCCCTTTTCATAACATTTCACTTCTTTACTTGACAAAAGGATTTCTATGGGATAAGATATGTGCATACCGATCCTTTACTGAGATAAAGAGATGAAGATTTCGAAAATGGGAACAGGAGAGATGACCATGAAAATGAAAAAACTGATGATTGCCGGCGTACTGGCTTTGGGTGCTTGTGGAATGCTCGCTGGATGCGGCGGGGGAGACAAGGCGGCTTCTGGCGCGGCGAAAGCTGCATCCGGCAAACCGGCGAAGATCGTAGCCGGTATGGATGATACCTTTGCTCCGATGGGCTTCCGTGATGACAACGGCAAGATCGTCGGCTTTGATATCGATATGGCAGAAGCGGTATCGAAAGCAATCGGCGTGCCGATCGAATTCAAGCCGATCGACTGGGCTTCCAAGGAAACAGAACTGAATTCCGGCCGTATCGACTGCATCTGGAATGGCTTCACCATGACGCCGGAGCGTACCAAGAAGCTCGCCTTCACGAAGCCGTACATGGATAATATTCAGGTCTATGCGGTACTGAATGACAGCGCTGTCAAGACGCCGGAAGACCTGAAGGGCAAGAAGATTTCCATCCAGGAGGCTTCCACGGCAGAAACGGCGCTGAACCGTGATGAAAACTTCAAGAAGTCTTTCTCTGAAATCAAAGCATACCCGGACCTCACGGCCTGCTTCATGGATCTCGAGTCCGGCCGCTGTGATGCCGTCCTCGCTGACTCTGTCCTCATCGAATACTACATGACCAAGAAACCGGGACAGTTCAGAGAACTTGAAGGTGTCGTCTCCAAGGATACCTTCTCCATCGGGATCAAGAAGGACAATCAGGCTCTCGTCGATCTCCTGAATGACGGCATCGCCAAAGTCGTAGCCAGCGGCGAAGCCAAGAAGATCTCTGAAAAGTGGTTCGGCAAGGATGTCGTGCTGAAATAAGTTGAGATGATTTTTGAAAAGGGGCTGTGAAGATATGAATCCCCATTTCTTCACAGTCCCTTTTTACTTTGCTTTCATTTGGTTCAGGGTTCAAGGTTCAGGGTTCAGGGTTCTCGTGGCGGCTTCGCCGCCTTTTTTTAGAAGATGGTATTCTCGTATCAACTCATACTGCCTTCAGGCATCGCCCCGTTTCGTCATCCTGAGCGGCGAGAGACGTCGTATGTGAGATAACGAATGCCAGAATAGCTGCGACCTCGTCATCGATCTCGGCGAAGCCGCCACCTTCATTCCTCATTCCTCATTCCTAATTCCTCACTTGAGCAAAGCTTTCATTCAGGGGCAAGGGGCAGCACGCCATAGAGGCTGACCCTGATCCCCATGAAATGACTCTGCTATTTCATTTCTCTATCTTGCTAAAAGGGTGAAATCAGTGTATGATAATTCTATATGACACTGGTTTTATAAGGAGTATTTTATGGATTACATTCTTCGCATCCTGCCGAATATGTTTGCCGGGCTGGGCGTATCGGCACAGATCTTTCTGATCACCATCGTGCTCTCGCTGCCGATCGGTATCCTGCTGGCACTGGTTCGCATTTCTAAAGTCGCTGTTTTCCGAAAGCTCGCAGAGGTTTATATTTACGTCATGCGCGGCACGCCGCTCATGCTGCAGATCATGTTCATCTACTATGGGCTGCCGCTCATGCTGAATGTGCAGATCAGTGATTTCCCGGCGGCGATCCTTGCCTTCGTGGCGAACTATGCGGCTTACTTTGCAGAAATTTTCAGAGGCGGCATCCAGTCCATTCCGAAGGGGCAGTATGAAGGCGCGAAGGTCTTGGGCTTCACCTATCGGCAGACCATGTGGCATATCGTGCTGCCGCAGGTCGTGAAGCGCGTCATCCCCCCGCTCGGCAATGAAACCATCACCCTTCTGAAGGATACCTCGCTCGTCTACATCCTGGCGATGAATGACCTCATGCGTGTCACCCGCGCCTTCGTGCAGCGTGACTTCGATACCATGCCGTTCCTTGTGGCAGCTGTTTTCTACCTCGTATGCACCGCGATCCTGACGAAGATCCTGGCGTATGTGGAAAAACGCTATGCCGTATATGAAGAATAAGGAGGACGGACATGAGTTTTATTGAAATGAAAAACATCCGGAAGGATTTCGGCAAGCTTACCATCCTTCACGGCGTCGACATGACACTGGAAAAGGGCGAAGTCATCTCCATCATCGGGCCTTCCGGGGCCGGCAAGAGTACGCTTTTGCGCTGCCTGAACTATCTGGAAACCATTCAGGGCGGCTCGATCGCAGTCGACGGGGAATTTCTTGCCGAAGACAAAGACGGCAAGGTCACCTACGCGAGCGAAGCCAAGACGAAGGAGATCCTTGCCAAGATGGGCATGGTCTTCCAGTCTTTCAACCTTTTCCCGCACATGACCGTGCTGGATAACATCATGGCTGCCCCCATCTATGTGAAAGGCATGAAGAAGGAAGAAATCCAGCCGATCGCGGAAGATCTGTTAAGCAAGGTCGGCCTGCTCAATAAAAAAGACATGTACCCCGGCAGCCTTTCCGGCGGACAGAAGCAGCGTGTCGCCATCGCGCGGGCGCTTGCGATGAGCCCGGAAATCATGCTCTTCGATGAACCGACCTCCGCGCTCGATCCGGAGCTGACGGGCGAGGTCTTAAAGACCATCCAGCAGCTGGCGGATGAGAATATGACCATGGCGATCGTGACGCATGAAATGGCTTTCGCCAAGTCTGTCTCAGATAAGATCCTCTTCATGGTCGATGGCCGCGTCGAGGAAGAAGGGACGAGCGAAGAAGTCTTCGATCACCCGAAGAGCGAACGAACCAAGGCTTTCCTGAAGTCGATATTGAGAGCTTGATGGTCAACTGATTCCAGGGAAACGCTGATTCAATCGCAGAGGCAGATTTCACAAGAATTTTTATACATGGCTTCGTGATAACCTTCCTTAAATAGCATCGCAAAAAGCTTCCCGCAGGGGAAGCTTTTTTTGACAGGAGGGTTGTATCATGCTAAGATATAGGTAGAAAAAGAAATGCTGCCGATAGACGGCGTGTCCCATATTGCTAACGCAAAAATAACCGCTTAGTTTTCGAGACCTGGGCGGCTATTTTTGCGTGTGTTTGTTATCTTTCCCAATGGTATAGCCTAAGCCAAAGCAACTTAAGCCGAAACTCATCAGTGTGATGAAATCAAGGATGCTCATTGGTTCAGCCCTCCTTTGCTTTCGATTTCCATGGAAGCCGAAAGGCTTCACGTGGATTTCTATGTCATCAGAGGGTCACAGTCCCTCTGGAGAAGGACGCGCCGCCTACCGTATATGGCAGTATTTCTAAAGAATGCCCATAGTATAGCATTCTCTGCTCTTGATTATAACCGCAGCCAATGTAAAAAGGAAGAGCTGATTTCTATGGAAATCAGCTCTTCCTTTTTATATTATAGTCCCAGTGCGATGCCGCAGACAGCGCTGATTGCGATATAGAGCACAGGGTGCTTTTTATATTTCTTAAGACCGAAGTAGATCGCAATGGCAAGGAGAATGGCCGGCCACTGGAAGAGGGAGAGAAGCGAGCCGCTCTTTTCATACAGCGCGGTGTCTAAGAGAGATACCTTCGCGACGCCAAGACCGGCGGCTGCGATGAGCGCGGTGGAGGCAGGGCGCAGGCCGTAGAAAATCCGCTTCACAGCGTCCGATTCGCGGAAGCGCGTCAGCATCGCATAGATGATCGTGATGACGATGAGCGCGGGCGCTGTGAGGGAGAGCGTCGTGAAGATGCCGCCCGGGATGCCAAGCGCCTGAAAACCGGCGTAGGTCGCCATATTGACGCCCAAAGGCCCCGGGGTGGACTCTGAGATCGCGATCATATTCGCGATGTCTTCCGCGCTGAACCATCCGGTGCGTGCAGAAATATCATAGAGAAAGGGAAGCGTTGCGAGCCCTCCGCCGACGGCGAAGAGACCGGTCTTGAAGAATTCCCAAAACATGGAAAGCCAGATCATGATGGATGCTCCTTTGGGTGACTGGTGACTGGTGACTAGGGACTGGTGACTGGTGACTAGGGACTAAGGATTAGGGGGAGTTGGAAGTGAGGAGTGAAGGTGCGGCGTCTCTCGTCATCCTGAGCGGAGAAAAACGTCGTATGTTAGAAAATATGGATCATCTGAAATATGAGAACTGAGTCGAAGGATCTAAGGAAACGCTGATTAAATCTGACAGCGATTGAATCAGGCTTCCCTAAGCGCCGCAGAGTTTTATACAAATGCCAAACAAGTCGCATGATATCGTGAGGGGATGGGGGGGCACTTTATGAATGGTGCGCCACATCCGCCACTTCTTACTTCGCGCTCCTCGGCATCAGATAGTATCCCGCGATGCCGGCGAGGACGACGGAGAAGACGGGAGAGAAGGGGGCGAAGAGGGCAATGAGAAGGATGCCGATGAAGATCGCGGCTGTGCGCTTATCCTTGATGGACTTCTTGCCGAGCTTCACGACGGCGTCCAGAATGAGGACGCAGACGCAGGCACGGATACCGGCGAAGGCGTGAATGACATAGGGATTCTCTTCGAACTGCGTAAGAAAGAGCGCGATCACCGTGATGATGATCATGGATGGGGTGATGACGCCGAGCGTCGCGAAGACGCCGCCCCAGAAGCCTTTCAGCTTGCAGCCGATGAAGGTCGCGACATTCACCGCGATCATGCCGGGCGTGACCTGCCCCAAGGCATAGTAATCCATCAGCTCTTCCTCGCTGCCCCAGTGCTTATTCTCTACGATCTCACGCTGGAGAATGGGCAGCATCGCGTACCCGCCGCCAAAGGTGACAGCGCCCATCTTGGCAAAGATGAGAAATAATTCGAGTAGTAGTTTCATAGATGGGATACTCCTTTAATTGGGGGGAATGGGGAGTGACTAGTGACTGGTGACTAGTAGCTAGGGATTAGTGGCTAGGGATTAGGAGCCTCGAGTGACAAGTGACTGAAATGCCACCTTCGGGCATCGCCACCATCTATACTCCGCAGCGCTTCTATTTTTTATGCGCCGCACCACCATTCCTAATTCCTCATTCCTAATTCCTAATTCGAGCAGAGCTTTCATCCCCAATCAAGGGACGGCACGCCCCACGGGCTAGCCCCGCACCCCGATTCAATTTCCTCTATCATACTGTCAGAGATAGAGAAAAGCAATCAAGGAAACGTAAAATTTGTATTTTCTAAACAAGTGTGGTAGAATATATCTTGCGATTTAGCGTATTTTGTAAAAATAAAAGAATGGTTCAATATTGTCGGAAAAACCGACTTAAGGAGGAATAATTTTTATGAACGTAAAAGTAGAGGCACTGGATCAGCACAAGGTATCTCTCGCCATTGAACTGCCGGCAGAAGCTGTACAGAAAGGATTCAAGCAGGCTGTAGCTCGCATTGCGAATCAGGTCAGAATCCCGGGTTTCCGTAAAGGCAAGGCAAGCCGCAAAGTCCTGGAAATGCATTTCGGCAAAGAAGCTGTCATCGCTGAAGCGAAAGACATCGTCATCAATGGCGCACTCTCCGAAGCTATGCAGCAGGAAAAAATCATCCCGATCACCCAGGCAGATGTGAAGGAAGATCTCTTCTCTGAAACCGAAGGCGCAAAGTTCACCGCTACTTTTGTTAAACGTCCGGAAGTAGAACTCGGCGAATACAAAGGCCTTGAAGCAGCCCATGAAGAACCGGAAATTTCCGATGCGCAGGTCGAAGCTGAAATGAAAAAAGCAGCTGAACAGAGCGCACGTCTCGAAAAGGCAGAAGAAGGCGCTGTCCTTGCCAAAGGCGACTACGCTGTCATCGACTTCAAAGGCTTCGTAGACGGCAAACCGTTCGAAGGCGGCGAAGGCAAGACCTATCCGCTGGAAATCGGCTCCCAGAGCTTCATCCCGGGCTTTGAAGAACAGCTCGAAGGCCATAAAGCAGGCGATGATGTAGAAGTCAAGGTCACCTTCCCGGAAACCTACTTCGTCGATGCTCTCAAAGGCAAAGAAGCAGAATTCAAAGTTCACATCAATGATGTAAAACGCAAACAGCTCCCGGCTCTCGATGATGCTTTCGCAAAATCCATCAGCCAGTTCGATAAGATGGACGACCTGAAGGCTTCTGTCAAACAGCAGATGCAGCTGCAGGCTATCCAGCAGGCAGAAGAAGCCTACCACGAAGCTCTCGTAGCACAGGCTGTAGCCAATGCCAAAGTCGACATCCCGCAGGAAATGGTCGAACAGCGCATCGATGAAATCGTCGAAGAAATCTCCATGAACCTCGAATCCAGAGACATGAAGCTCGCTGACTACCTGAAGAACATCGGCCAGACCGAAGAACAGCTCCGCAAGAACTACGAAAAGACCGCTGAAGAACAGGTTCGTCAGGGCCTTGTCCTCGAAACCATCGCAGAAAAAGAAGAACTCGATGTAACGAACCAGGATCTCTCCATGGAAGTCTACAGCATGGCTCATCAGTTCAACGCTGACCCGAAAGATGTCATGAAGATCATCAAAGAAGAAGGCCGCGTGAACATGCTGATCAACTCCGTCCTTCGCAAGAAAGCAGCTGCTTTCATCTACGGTGCTGCTAAAAAAGCAGAAGCAGATAAGAAAGAAGCAGAAGAAGCTCCGGCTGCAGAAGCAGCAGCTCCGAAGACCGAAGAAGACTTCAATGCTATGACCGTCAAGGATCTCAAGGCTTACGCACAGGAAAAAGGCATCGCCATCGAATCCAAAGCAAAAAAAGCTGAGATCATCGACACCATCATGGCTGCTGAAAAGGAATAATCCTTTATAAAATTGAATGACTACTGCTGCGGCAGTGTGTATTGGAAGAGACGCGGGGATGACCGGCGTCTCTTTCGAACATATGGGGAATTTGGAAAAAGGCTTGATCCCTGGGGAAGCCGGCTTCACCGCAACTGGTGGTGATGCCCGCTTGAGACGTCAGACATCAGAAGTCAGATGGCAGACGTCTCCTTGTCTCCTGATCCCTTAGTCTTTGGGTCCAATCCCTAATCCCTAGTCCCTGGCTACCAGTCACTACCTATTATTCAACCAAAAGAAAGGGTGTTACCACATGGCATATGTACCGATTGTTGTCGAACAGACCGCTCGCGGAGAGCGCTCCTATGATATTTATTCCCGACTTTTGAAGGACCGCATCATATTCCTTGACGGCCAGATTGAAGACCATATGGCCAATGTCATCATTGCACAGCTTCTCTTCCTGGAAGCCGAAGACCCTTCCAAAGATATCCACCTTTACATCAACAGCCCCGGCGGCGTCGTGACCGCCGGCCTTGCGATCTATGATACGATGCAGTATATCCGTCCGGACGTCTCCACCATCTGTATCGGATCCTGCGCCAGCATGGCGGCTGTCCTCCTGACCGCCGGTGCGAAGGGCAAACGCTACGCCCTTCCGCATGCGAATGTCATGATCCACCAGCCTCTGGGCGGCGTACAGGGACAGGCGACCGAGATCGAGATCCATGCGAGAGAGATCCTCCGCCTGCGCGAAGAACTGAACGGCATCCTTGCCAAGCACAGCGGACAGTCCCTCGAAACCATCAAAAACGACACCGAACGCGATAATTTCATGACAGCCCAGATGGCGAAAGACTATGGCCTCATCGACCACATCCTCACCCGCAATGAGCTGGCGAAAGTGACACAGAAATAAAGGAGAAAGACCGTGAACGGAGAAGATAAAGAACCGAAGATCTGCAGCTTCTGCGGCCGATCCAGCGACGAAGTCGAAAACATGGTCACCGGACCCGGCGTCTACATCTGCAGCGAATGCATTGACATCTGTCATAACATTCTTCTGGAAGAGCGGAAAAACAAAGAAAAGCAGGGCAAAGAACCCGCTGACACCAAAGTGCCTACACCAGAAGAGATCAAAGAATACATCGACCAGTACGTCATCGAGCAGGACAATGCCAAGATCGCGCTGGCCGTCGCTGTGTACAATCACTACAAACGCCTCTTTTTCAAAGGCGAAGATGACGGCGTAGAGCTGCAGAAATCCAATATCATCCTCCTCGGGCCGACCGGCAGCGGCAAGACACTCCTTGCCCAGACCCTCGCCCGCTACCTTGATGTGCCCTTTGCGATTTCCGATGCCACCACACTGACACAGGCCGGCTACGTCGGCGATGACGTCGAGAACATCCTCCTCCGCCTCATCCAGGCCGCGGACTACGACATCGAGAAAGCCCAGCGCGGTATCATCTACATCGATGAAATCGACAAGATCGCCAAGAAGACCGAGAACGTCTCCATCACCCGCGATGTCTCCGGTGAAGGCGTACAGCAGGCTCTTCTGAAGATCCTGGAAGGCACCGTGGCGAACGTGCCGCCGCAGGGCGGACGCAAGCATCCGAATCAGGAAATGATCCAGATCGACACCAGCAACATCCTCTTCATCTGCGGCGGTGCTTTCGCCGGCCTTGATAAGGTCATCGACAGCCGTCTCACCAAGAGCGTCATGGGCTTCGGCGCCGATATCGAGAAAGCAGAAGACAAAGACATGGACGAGCTTCTCCAGCAGGTCCAGCCGGAAGACCTCCTGAAATTCGGCCTCATCCCCGAATTCATCGGTCGTCTCCCCGTCATCGTAGCCCTTCATCCGCTGAAGGAAGAAGCCCTTGTCAAGATCCTGACCGAACCGAAGAATGCCCTCGTCAAGCAGTACAAGAAGCTGCTGGCCATGGACGGCGTAGAGCTCGTCATCGAAGACGCTGCCATCCACGCTATCGCCCGCCAGGCGATCGAGCGCAATACCGGCGCCCGCGGCCTCCGCGCGATCATCGAGAAGATCATGCAGAAAGTCATGTATGAGATCCCCGGCATGAAGGACGTCGTGAAATGCACCATCACGGAAGACAACGTGGTGAACCACACCGATCCGCTGCTGGAACGGAAAGCGGCAAAAAAATAAAAAATACCTCCCTGTGAATCGCTCATAGGGAGGTATTTTTGCTGTGAGACGGATGCCGATCAGTGGGCGGGCATTGGATCGGCGTCTCACTTCGGGGGATGGCGTTTCCTCTTTTTCACGCATTTTTTGTTCCGGTAAATGATGCCATTCAGCCGTATTGGATATCCTCATCCATGAATAGCTTCGATCCATTGCCGGATTCAGCATAATAACTCTTTAAATTCTCAATTTTTTATAAAATTAACCTTTCTCCTCTTTTCAAAGACATATCCCTATTATATAATTAGATAATTTTGTGCGCCTTTCGCGCCATATGATTTTCAGGGTTATTGTCTGCACAAGAGCAGACACACAGGGGAGGTATTATGTCAGAAAAATCATTGGAAGAATTGGAATTTGAGGAAACTGGCGTCACCCGGAAGGAACGATGGAAGGTCATGTGGGCTTCGATCGTCGGGTATGCGATGGATGGACTGGATGTTTTGATCCTGTCCTTTGCCATGGCAGCGATCGTTGCGGAGTTTGGCCTGACGCTCGGAGAAGGCGGCCTCATCGCGACGTACACGCTGATCGGTACGGTCCTTGGCGGGTATCTCTTCGGCGTCTTTGCGGATTACTTCGGCCGTGTGCATACGTTTGCGCTGACCATCATCATTTTCTCGATTTTCACCGGTGCCTGCGCTTTTGCGGACAATGTCATGCATCTCAATATCCTTCGTTTCCTGGCAGGGCTCGGCCTTGGCGGGGAGTACGGGATCGGCATGACGCTTGTCACGGAGACATGGCCGGCAGCGAAGCGTGCGCGTGCTACGGCGGGCGTGGCGATGGGCTGGCAGGCGGGCGCTGTGCTCGCTGCGATCCTGGCGGCTGTCGTTCTTCCTGATTATGGCTGGAGAGGGCTTTTCCTGGTGGGCGTCGTCCCGGCGCTGCTGGCGGCATGGGCGCGTCATGGCTTGAAGGAACCGCCGATGTGGCTGAAGCGCAAGGAGCTGAAGAAACAGCTGAAGGCGAGAAAAGAAGCGGGCGAGACGCTGACAGCGGAAGAAGAGGAAGAGCTCGCGGAAGCAAGCAAGTTCCCGCTCGCGCATCTGTTCTCCAGCCCGTCGAAGACGGTGACCACGATTTCTCTCACTATCATGACGAGTGTGCAGAATTTCGGCTATTACGGCATCATGGTGTGGCTGCCGATGATCCTTCTGAAGGAGCACGGCCTTTCCACCAAGTCGATGTCCGGCTGGATGGTTGTCACGGTTATCGGCATGATCGCAGGCATTTATGTCTTTGGTTATCTCTCGGACCGTTTCGGCCGTAAGAAACCGTACCTGCTCTTCTACGTGTGCGCGGCAGCGATGGTGTATGTGTATGTCAATCTGGGCACGCCGCTCCTGCTGCTCTTCGGCGGTGCGATGCTCGGTTTCTTCTGCAACGGCATGATGGCTGGCTATGGTACGCTGCTCTCTGAAAACTATACGACGGATGCGCGCTCGACGGCGCAGAATTTCATTTTCAATACGGGCCGTGCGGTCGGCGGCTTCGCTCCGGCGATCATCGGTGCGCTGGCACAGGCGAATGGCTTCTCTGCGGCTTTCGCTCTGCTGTCCTGCGTGTACCTTGCGGCAGCACTCAATGTCCTTTTCTTCATCAAGGATACCAAGGGTGTGACGATCAAATAGCCGCTGGCGGCTCGGCAATAAAAAAAGACTCGTGAGATCATATCAATCTCACGGGTCTTTTTTTATTGTCTTATATGTCTTATAACCCCAGCGCTTCTTCGCAGGTGGCTGGCATTTCCTGTACGGGCGTCTTGAACCATTTTTCGTGGAGCTCATTCAGCGTACCCTTCTGCTTCAGGTCGGCGATGGCTTTATTGACCTGCTGCTGCAGTTCTTTGTTGTCTTTATTGAATCCAAAGGCGAAGTACTGGACTTTTGAGTCCGGCACATCGACCACGCGGAAATTGTCCTTGCCGTCTGTCGCGACGAAGTAGTCTGCGGCCGGTTTGTCGAGGATGCCCGACTTCGCACCGCCTGCTTTGAGTTCCATCACGATATCCGATGCATGGTCGAAGCCGCGGATCTTCATGCCCTTATCCTGGGCATAGTACGCGGCTGTCGTACCCATCTGTACGGCGACTTCGGCGCCGTCCTGCATGTCTTCGACAGAGTGGATCGGGCTGTCTTTCGGGGTCACGACCGCAAGCTTCGTCGCATAGAAGGGGGCGGCGAAGAGGATCTTGCCGGCTCTTTCTTTCGTGGCTGTCATGCCGGAAGCCGTCATGTCGACTTCATGCGACTGCAGAGAGGGGATGAGTCCGTCAAATGCAATGTTCTTGAATTCTACATCGCGGCCTAGTTCTTTCGCTACCGCACGCACTACGTCGATCTCATAGCCGGTATAGTCTTTTCCATCTTTGGATTTAAATTCAAAAGGCACATACGTCGCATTCGTAGCGACTTTCAGCGGGGCTTTGCCCGATGCCGAGTCCGCCTTCTTCTCGCTGCCGCAGCCGGATGCAAGTCCGAGTGCGAGCACGGCCGCTGCGGCCAGTGCCAATCCCTTTTTCCATGTTTTCATTCTTATCGCCTCTTTTAAAATGTATAATCATAAAATGATGTACATATTATATAAAGCGGTATGCGATTTGTCCACGAGAAATCACAGGGGGGAGTTTTGAGACTGGCGTTTCTAGGAAAACGCTGATTAAAAGCGGGCGATGCTCGAAGGTGAGCGGGCAGCAGGTTTCCCGTTTGAGTTTGTCTGATGGGAGCCGTTTGAACGAGAATGACAAAGATTTCTCGCTTTGCTCGAAATGACGATACGAGAGAGACTGATGTCTTCTAGTCTTTTAGTCCTCCCTGCACTTGAGATTCCTAATCCCTAGCTACCAGTCACTCGTCCCCCGTCCCCCATCGCGCTATTTCGATCTCTTTCCCGAAGGTGAAGGACCAGAGGTAGAGGTGCTTGACGGGCTTTCCCAGTAATTTCTCAGCGGATTCGCCGTAGACCTGGAGCTGGATCTTGTAATGGGCTTTCAGCTCTTCTTCGGTCATGGTGCGGTCGGTCTTGTAGTCGATGATGGTGAGGCCGTCTGTTTCTTCTACGAGGCAGTCCATGACGCCTTGCAGGAAGAGAGTCTCGCCCTCTTCGCACTGCGGGTAGAAGGAATGGGCGGGAAGGAGGATGGAGAAGGGCATTTCCTTCCTTAGGGTGGTGGCTCTTCGCATCAAAGCGGCGAGGGGGCCTTTGGCGAAGGCGAGGAGGGCTTCTACGGGATTGCGATTTCTCCGATGGGAGAGGAGGACTTTCGTCTCTTCTTCGGTGAAGACGTGCTTGTCAGAAAGGGCGCGGATGTGTTTTCGGAGGGCGTCTTCGGTGGGAGGAAGGGCGGTGAAGTCGATCATTTCCATCGCCTTGTGCATGAGGGTGCCGAAGGAGGTGCCGCTATACAGGGGGGCGTCCTCGTTCAGGAAGGCGGGCGGCGTGCTGTAGTCGGCGGGAAGGCCCTCTGTCTCTGCTGCGTCATCAAGGCCTTCTGCGAGGATGGAGGAAGCGTAGGGCGGTTCTCCCTCGGCGTATTCTGCTTCTTCGCGGAGCTTGACGGCGGCGGTGGCGGTGAGCTTGGCCGGGGTCGCTGTCGCGCCGGGGAAGGCGTAGCGCCATGTGAGCTGTCGGGAGAGCCAGTCCGGGACGGTTTCCGGGAGATGGGTGAGGAAGGCGTCTCTATCGAAGGCGGGCGCTTCGTCCTTTTCTTCCTTCGCCGTTTCTGCCTTCTCACTCTCTTCGAGGAGGGCTTTCTCGCTTTCTGTGAGCAGGTCCTTCTGGGGGATGATGCGGAAATCAAAGTGGGAGTGGTCGCCCGCAGCATCGCCTTGGAAAGAGGGGATCTTCTCGAGGCGGCTCCAGACAGGGGAGAGGTCTCTGTGGTGGAGTGCGGCGGGGAGGATCCAGTCCAGGTAGGAGCGGGCATGGGAGATGAGGTGCGAGGGGAGCGGGAGCGGCGTATCATTTCCGCTGCCGGCGAGCGGGGTCATGCAGGCAGCGAGGACTTTCTCCGCGTCCTTGACGGAAGCGGTGAGGTAGAGGGTATCGCGGGCACGGGTCATGGCGACGTAGAGGAGGCGTGCTTCTTCGGCACGGCTTTCACGCTCGGAGGCGGCGCGGACGGCGTACCAGTAGAGGGAGGGCCAGCGCAGGCGTCTTTCGCGGTCAAAGTATTGGATACCGAGGCCGAGTCCTTTGTGGCAGAGGGCGATGCCGGTCATGTCCGAGGCATTGAAGTTTTTCGCAAGGTCGGCAAGAAAGACGACGGGGAATTCCAGTCCTTTGCTGCTGTGGATGGTCATGATACGGACGGCATCGGTAGAGACGGCGTCGGTCTTTGTCTGGAAACGGCCATCGCCCTTGAGCAGGCTCGACAGCTCTGTGAGGAAGGGGTAGAGACCGTTGTGCGTGCCTGTGTCGCGCGCGCGGGCGAGCTCATAGAAAGAAAGCAGGTGGGCGCGGCGGGCATGTCCGCCGGGAAGGCCGGAGACGTAGGTGAGGTAGTCGGTGTCCTCCCAGATCTCCTGAAGGAGTGGTGCGATGCCGCCTTGCACGGCATGCTCGCGCCATGCGCTAAAGCGGGTGAGGAAGGCGGACAGGGCGTCAGCCTTTTCTCTGGAGAGCAGGGGCACGGCTTTTTCGAGGAGCGGGAAGAGATGGTCTGCCTCGTTTTCTTTCATGAGGAGACGGAGACGGGCGAGGTCTGTCTCCGTGAGCCCTACGAAGAAGGAGCGGAGCACGGCGGTGAGCGGCAGGTCCTGCAGCGGGTTATCCAGGATCTGAAGGAGAGCGATGAGTGTCTGTACTTCCAGATTCTTCACATAGTCATCGTCCCTAGAGGAGACGGCAGGGATGTGATGCTCCTTCAGGATCTTGAGCAGGGCGGGGCCTTTCGCGGCGATGGAGCGGAGAAGGATCACGATGTCTCCATACTGGATGGGACGGAAGGTGCCGTCTTTATTCATCACCTGTCTTCCTTCTTGGATGAGGCTTTCGATATGGCGGGCGATGAGGCGGCCTTCGGCGTCGATTTTGGAGATTTCCTTGAGCTCGGGCTGGTCCGTCTCGGCTAGTTCGCTGCCATCGACGAGCTCGATCGTGACGCGGCCGCCGACGTAGTTTTCCGGGCGCGCTTCTTCGTGGCGTCCCGGATAGAGGGCTTCGGCATCGCCGTAGGTGAGCTCCAGATTTTTCTCTGTCATGAGCTGCCTGAAAAGGTAGTTGATGGAGGAAAGGACGGTGGCATCGCTTCGGAAGTTGCGGTTCAGGTCGATGCGCTGGCCGCTCTCGCCTTCTTGACGGAAGCGGTGGTACTTGGAGAGGAAAATCGTGGGGTCTGCCTGGCGGAAGCGGTAGATGCTCTGCTTGATGTCGCCGACAAGGAAGCGGTTATGCCCGTTCGAGAGGAGGGTGGTGATGAGCTCCTGAATGCCATTCGTATCCTGATACTCGTCGATCATGACTTCTTTGTAGTTTCTTCGGATGGAGAGTGCCGCTTCGGAGGGGAAGTCTTCGGCGTGCTCGGGGGTGAAGGCCGGATTTTCCGTATCGAGCAGAAGGGAGAGCGTGTAGTGCTCGAGGTCATTGAATTCCATCACGCCTTCCTGCTTTTTCCTTGCCAGGTAGCTGCGGCCGAAGTCGAGCGCGAGCGCGGAGAGGACCTTGACTTCCGGGGCCATGGCGCGCGTCTCTTCTCTCCATTGCGCGGGTGTAATGGAGAGAAAGGGGATGAGCTTTTTCTTATAGGTGTCTTTGGCCATGTCACGAAGAGCTTTGATCGATTCCGCGTCAGGGGATTTGTTAAAATCCGTGGACTTGATGCCGTAGGTTTTGGCTTTGGCGGCGGAGAGGCTCGGCATCTTTTGCGGGATAAAGGAGGGCATGGCATAGAGTGCCTGCCAGGTGGTGACTTGGGCGAGGGAGGAAAAGAAGGCGTACTCCTGGCTGAGTGTCTCGCCATAGACATCGCGTGCGATGGGATTCGTATCCAGAAGGGAGAAGGTCTGCCGGTAGAGGTCGCAGATCTTTCCGGCGGTGTCGATGAGCTCGGATAGAATGGGCTGCGTCCATGGGAGGTCATCGAGCGTGGCATCTTCAGGGATCTCATAGGCATCGGGGAGGCGCGCGAGCCAGACGTCCGGGAAGGGCATGGAGGAGGCGTAGCTGTGCATGCGCAGGATCATCTGGCGCAGGGCCTGATCCTGATGGCCGCTCGCAAAGAGGTCGCAGGTGATGAGGAAATCAGGATTTCCTTCCTCATACCAGCGCTCGAGGACTTCTGTCAGTACATCATCAGCGAGAAGGCGCGCGTCATTTTCATCGGCCATGATGCGTGTCTTCGGGTCAAGATCGAGCAGGTAAAAATATTGACGCACGAGGGACTGGAAGAAGGCATCCAGGGTGGAAATCTGCGCGCTCGAAAGGAGCGAGATCTGTCGCTCTAAGTGGTGGACGAGCGGGAGATCCTGCGCGGCATCCGCGGCCTCGAGCTCACGGGTGAGAGAGGCGGAAATGCGGGACTTCATCTCGCTGGCTGCGGCTTTTGTGAAGGTCAGCACCAGGAGTTCGTGGATGTCGATGTGACTTTCCGGATCCGCAGCGAGGCGGGTGATGCGTTCCGTCAGGACGGCGGTCTTCCCGCTGCCCGCAGCGGCGGATAAGAGGAGGTTTTTATTTCGGATGCGCAGGGCCTCTTCCTGCTGGGGTGTCCAACTCATGATGACTCCTTTTTTAATGAGGAATGAGGAATGAGGAATGGTGGTGCGGCGCATAAAAATAATGAAGCGCCGCGGAGTATAAATGGTGGCGATGCCCGCTTGAGACGTCAGACGTCAGATGGCTGATGTCTCCTAGTCTCTAGTATAGCGATTTGTTAACTTTTGGGCTTAGTGAGAAGTGGTGGAATGTCTTGGCTCCCCATCGGGGGAGCTCCCCGAAGGGGAGAGGGGGCTACGTAGCGGTATTGCCTGAAAGTGTTGGAATATCGATAGTATCGGACTATTCAACATAGCACACTATACCGCTGGCATGCCCCATCTCGCTGCGCTCGAAATGGCGTCTCACTGGATTTTAGCGTCGCTATGCTCCTAAAAATCCAGTTCGCTTGCACATATTGCCTTCGGCACTTCCCCCGAAGGGGAAGCAAGTTGCTACAGCGCTAATTCTGACTACATTTGTATGTCGATTGAAAGTCCTCTTAATTGAAATACGCAATACTAGTCTCCCAGGCTCCTAGTCTCCTAGTCTCTTAGTCTCCCCGTTACGAGTGACCAGTCTCCTAGTCCCTAGTCACCAGTCACCAGTCACTCTTTCGCGCGTTCTTCCAGTTCTTTTTTCAGCGTGCTGTCGCTGGGGAGGCGCACGTAGTCGTAATTCTCTTCTTTCCGACCGGGGTCGAAGCGGCAGATGGTGTGGTAGGGGCAGTAGCGGCAGGGGGCAGTGCCTTTGTAGCTGGCAGGGCAGATGGAGATGTCGCCCGCGATCATGCGGCTGTGGAGAGAGAGAATGTTTTTCCTGACAATGGCAAGGAGGGCGGAGAATTGTTCTTTCGTCAGGGTGGCAGCGGATCCCTTGCGGAGGCTGCCGTCATTATTAAATTTCACAGGCAGGCAGGAGTCGTTTTCGCCGGCGTCCTTGTCGAGGGCGCGGAGAAGATCCGGATCTGCGAGGACGTAGCCGGAGGCGTGATCCTTTTCAGAAAGGTTGACGTTTCCATTCGGCGGGACCTGCTCGACCTTGGTGACATTGCCCGACAGGTAGATATACATGAGCGCAGCGGGGAGTAGCGGCTCTTCGGGGTGTTCCTGCTCGACGGCGAGAAGGTAGGTGAGGAGCTGGAGCTTCAGTCCGGCGACGATTTCCGCGAGCGCGGCGTCGGTATAGCCGGTCTTGTAGTCAAAGATGGCGACGGCATTGTCCTTCATATCGAAGCGATCGATCTTTCCGGATATGGTGAGTGTCTCGCCGTCTTCTTTGGCAAGGTGGAGGTAGAAGGCTTTCTCAAGGGCTTTGGTATGAAATTCGCTTCGCCGGCTCCAGGAGCGAAGGAAGGTGAGCGTTTCCCGGAAGGTGCGGTCAAGGCTTCTTTTCGTGTAGCGGGAGGTGGCGTCGGAGGAGAGGATGCCGTATTTCATCTTTTCGGAGAGGGCGCCTGCGATGGTGGCAGAAATCTCTCGGATGTCGTCATCGCTGGCGTCGCGCCACTGCCTTTGCTGCCGGGTGAGTGTGCTGCCGAACTGGTGAAGGCCTGCGTGAAGGTAGTTGCCAAGGTCAAGGCTTTGGATTTCTCCCTCATCACGTTCGGCGAGCGCCAAACCGTACTGGAGAAAATACTTGTAGGGACAGCTGCGATAGGTTTCCAGACGCGTCATGGAGCTCACGAAGCGGCCGCCGGGCTGGAAAAGGGCGCGGGCGAGCTCTTGCGGCAGGGTGTCGGGGGTATTGCTGTAGGAGAGAGCGCGCAGCTTTTCAGAAAGGATGCGCTGCCAGTGGGGACTTGCCATCGCCCAGCGGGCGAGTGCGCGCCAGGGGGAGGTGCTTGCCGGCAGGCCTTCCTGCAGGAGGCGGGGAAGGAGCGAGAGGGCTTCTTCGGGGTTGGCAAAGAAACTGGGGTCGGGATCCTCCAGCGTGGGCGCGCAAGCGGCGGCGCATTCTGCACTGTAGCCGAGCTTGGAAAGCTGGAGGGCCAGGAAGGAGGGCTCGCGTTCTTTCCCATCGCTTCCGAGCGAGGGGGAGGTGAGGTAGAGGGCATCGGAGGCGCGGGTGAGGGCGAGGTAGACGAAGAACTGCTCCTGATGGATCATCTGCATGAGATCATTCCCGAAGGTGAGCTGGCTGTTTTCATAGAGCGACTGCTTTTCCCATTCAGAGAAGAAGCCGCTCTCTTCGACGCGCTTGGGGAATTCGCCTTCGATCACGCCGGGAATGAAGACGACTTTCGCTTCCATCGCATAGCCGCGATCCATGCCTGTCACGGTCACATGGTCGAGGGTCGGCGGGATGGTGGAGTAGGTGAGGGCAGAGAGACCGTCTTCGAAGAGGACGCGGAAATCTTCGGCGGTCATCGGGTCATCCCCTGCGACATGGACGATCTCATCCAGAAGGCCCAGCACCTTCTTCCAGACCTGAAGGTGGGGGCGAAGGCCTGTCTTTTCGAAAGAGGCTTCATCCCATGCCGCCAGGGTGTGAGGCACCTTTTCGCTGAGGAGGAACCGGTAGAGGAGCGCTGCGCGGTCTTTGGCAGAAACGGCAGATTTCCACGCGGCAGAGAGAGGATCGAGAAGAGAGGTGAGGCGCGTGCGCCATTCATTCACGCGGCGGCGCTCGGTGAGCTCGGCTTCAGACAGCGGCGGGGGCGTCTCATCGAGATGGCGGTAGCTGCGCTGCTCCCAGCTGTCATGCCACTGCCAGGGACGGATGCGGCGGGAAAGGACGTAGTTCTCGAGACGGTCGATCTCTTCCTGAGAGAATTCAGGAAGGAGCGAGGTCTTCAGGAGGCGAAAGAGGGTGAGACGCTGCCAGCCTGCGTTCTTTCGGCCCGCTTCTTTCGCGAGAAACTGCAGCAGGAAGGAGGTCAGCATCACGAGCGGGTGGTTATTCATGGGATGCTTCTCATCAATGAAGCCGGGGATGCCGTAGGCAGCAAAGGCGCGGGTAAAGAGGTCGCTGTAGTTTTCCGGTGTGCGTGAGAGGACGAGGATGTCACGGTAGCGAAGACCTTTGTCACGGACGAGCGATGTGATGGTGCGTGAAATGAAATCCACTTCTTCCTTCGGGCTGGCTGCGGTGATGAGGTGGAGGCCGTCTTTCGCGCGGCCGTCCTCCGGGCGGGGGCGTGCGTGGCGTTCGAAGAAATGGCGCGCCATGAGCGCAAGGTCGCTGGTGCGGAAGCGTTTCCCTTCCGTGAGCACGACGGAGGAGGAGCGGCGTATCGCGCCCTGCAGCTGGCTGTAGAGCTGATACGGCCGGGCGAAGTTTGGATTTTCCGCTGCCTCTTCCGGACTGTCCATCTGCAGCGTCATGGTGACTTCCGCAGCTGTGTGAACGAGCGCGGATACGATGCGGATCTTCTGCGGCGCCATGCCGTTGAAGCCATCGATCCAGATATGGGAGCCGCGGAGCTTCTCTGACTTGGGGATTTCCCGTGCGAGAAGGTCGAAGAGGCTCCCTTCATAAGCGAAATGCATACGCAGATAGTCGTGGTACGCTTTATATAAGAGGGAGAGATCAGCGAGCTTTTTCCCCAGCGGCGTCTCTCCTTCCCGCTGCGAGGCGGCAAAGAGGTCATCTTCTGTGACGAGAAACATGTCGAGCTGATGGAAGAAGGCGGTCAGATTCTCCGAAAAATGCGGTTGCGATGCAGCGCGGAGGATCACTTGCAGCTCGTCTTTGTGTGCGTTCAGAAGGCGGCGCAGGATGATCTGCTGGCCCAGTGGCGAAAGGGCATCGGCGACCGGCGAGTGCAGCTCTTGAAAAACGCGGTAGGCGAGGCGTGAGAAACCGCACACCGTCACATCGATGAAGCCGCCGCCGGGGAAGGATTTCGCGAGCAGGTACTCCGCCGTGTATGTGCTCTGATCGGGGACAAGAAGGTAGGCGCGGCCGCCCGGGTTCTTTTTCAGATAGTCTTGGATTTCGCGGCAGCAGCGGGTGGTCTTTCCCGTGCCGGCGCGGCCGAAAATAAAATGCAGGCTCATAGGAGGCTCCTTTTGTGAGTGATTGGGGACTGGGTTCGGGGTTCAGGGTTAGCCCCTCGGGCGTGGTGCCCTTTGATTACGTGCGAAAGAGGGGGGAGCGGGTTCAACAGGTTCAGAAGGTTCAACGGTGGTGGTGCGGCGCATAAAAATATGGAAGCGCCGCGGAGCTTTGAAACTAGCGGTTTTCTCGTATCGCAAACCTAATCCCTAGCCACTAATCCCTAGCTACCAGTCACAAGTCACTAGTCACTAGCTACTCATCCCTGCTTTCAACCCTTTTATATGTTATAATACTAAGGTTATTTCATAAGAAAAACAAGGAGAACAAACGAATGGGTGAAAAGCTATGGACCCGTGAATTCATTGGCATGGGTCTGACGAATTTCTTTTACTTCATGTCTCAGTACATCATGATCGCGGCGTTGCCGGTCTACATCATGGATGATCTGGGGCTCGGCGAGTGGGAGGCGGGGATGGCGATGACCTGCTTTCAGATCGGTACGGTGGTATCCCGTCCGCTCGCAGGGCGTGTGATCGATGCGGTGAATAAGCAGCGCCTGCTCCTCATTGTCTCGGTGCTGCTCTTTCTCCTGATGGCGGGCTTCCTCCTTGCGTATCGGCTGGAGATCGCGCTTTCGCTGCGCCTCATTCACGGGATCGTCTTCGCGCTGGGGACGACGGCCTCGGCGGCGATGGCAGCGCTCGTGCTTCCTGCCCGGCGGAAGGGGGAGGGGATCGGCTACTTTGCCGTCTGCGGAAATATGGCGATGGTCGTGGGGCCCTTAGTGGGACTCATCCTCATCGAGCACTTCGGTGCATCGACGCTGTTTCTCTTCCTTTCTCTGATAGCTGCGTGTGCGATCGTTTCAGGAAATGGGAAACAGCTGCCCGCGCGCGTGGTATGTCCATCGGGAGAAAAGCACCACGGATTTCATTTTTCGGATTTCTTTGAAAAGAAGGCTCTTCCGGCGGTCATCCTGGGCGGGCTTGTCTTTTTTGCCTACGGCGGTGTGCTGACATTCATTCCCATGTACACGAGAAGCCTTGGTATAGGCTCTTACACGAGTCTCTTCTTCCTCGTCTTTGCGCTCGTCATCGTCGTATCCCGTCCGTTCATCGGCTACCTCTTCGATCACCATGGCTCGGACTATACGGTGTATCCGGGCTTCCTTTTCTTCTCGGCGGGTTTTCTCCTCTTCTCGCAGGTGGAGGGTCCTGTCCTCCTGCTTCTCTCCGCGGCGGTCCTGGGGATCGGCTTCGGTGCGCTGGCACCTGCCTTCCAGACCATCGCGGTCAGCAGCGCGCCTTCTTCCCGCGCGGGCGTCGCGACGTCGACTTATTTCTGGTCGCTGGATATCAGTGTCGGACTTGCCGCCGCATTCCTCGAGCTTTTTGCGGAGGCTTTCGGCTATTCTTTCATGTATGGCGGCATCTGCTTCGCCTCTTCGCTGGCCGGGCTGGCGTATTACTTTGCGTGGCGAAGGGGAAACAAATGAGAAATTAGGAATGAGGAATTAGGAATGAAGGTGGCGGCTTCGCCGCGAGTATATATGGGGCGATGCCCGAAAGTCGTATTCAAGTCACCAGTCACTCCTAATCCCTAGCCACTAATCCCTAATCCCTGCTTTCGAACGTAGCCTCGGGGTGTGCCGTCCCTTGATTACGTTTGAACTCCTCACTCTCTAGTGAGGAGTTAGGAGTGCTGGTGCGGCGCATAAAAATATGGAAGCGCCGCGGAGTACAAATAGGGCGATGCCCGAAGATGGTATTTCAGTTACCAGTCACCAGTCACCAGTCCCTAGTCACTCCTAATTCCTAACTCCTCACTTGATTCGGAAGTTGACTTCAATGCCAGTTATTTAGAAAACGCAATACTAGTCCCCGGTCACGCAGGATCTCTGCATTCAAACTTGCATCATTATTCAGGAAAGCGTATACTAAAATAAACATACGTATTTGTTTAGGAGGAGGAATTATTGTGTTCAAAACGATCCAGCATACGCTCGCCAGCGTGGCACTGATCAAGCAGATCGCGGTCGGTCTGGTGATCGGCATCCTGATCGCCGTCTGCTTTCCGGCGGCCATCCCCGTCGTGAAGATTTTCGGTGATCTTTTCGTCAAAGCCCTGAAGGGTGTCGCACCGATCCTGGTTTTCTTCCTGGTCATGAACGCCATGGCGCAGAGAAAAGAAAATGGGAACGGCAGCATGAAGCCGATCATCGGTCTCTATGTGATGGCGACATTCTTCGCATCGCTTGTCGGTGTCTGCATGTCCTTCCTGTTCCCGACCACACTGCACCTGCAGGTGGCGGCTGACACGAAGCTCGCTCCGCCAAGCGGCATCATTCAGGTGCTTCATAACCTGATCCTGAGCGTCGTCGATAATCCGGTGAATGCACTGCTCTCTGCAAACTACATCGGCATTCTGGCATGGGCGATCATCATCGGTATTGCGATGAAGAATATCGCATCCGGCACCACCAAGGGCTGGCTCGATGATGTTGCCAAGACCATCACCAAAGTGGTGACCTGGGTCATTCACTTTGCTCCGCTCGGCATCATGGGCCTTGTCGCTGACTCCGTCGGCACCGCCGGCGTGGAAGCGCTCATCGGCTATGTGCAGCTTCTGGCGGTTCTCATCGGTTCGTACTTCCTGGTCGCTCTTGTGATGAATCCGATCATCGTATTTGGCCGCATTCATATGAATCCATACCCGCTGATCCTCACCACGATCCGTGAAAGCGGCGTGTATGCGTTCTTCACCCGAAGCTCGGCAGCCAATATCCCTGTGAATCTGGCACTCTGCAAGAGACTCGGCCTCAATCCGGATATTTTCACAATTTCCATTCCTCTCGGTGCGACGATCAATATGTCCGGCGCATCCATTACGATTTCCGTTCTGGCTCTGGCTGCGGCGAATACCCTCGGCATTCAGGTCGATCTTCCGACCGCACTCCTGCTCTGCATCGTGTCCACGGTCGGCGCATGTGGTGCTTCCGGTGTCGCTGGTGGCTCTCTGCTCCTGATCCCGGTCGCTTGCGCTTCCTTCGGCATCAGCAGTGATATCTCCATGCAGGTCGTCGGTGTCGGCTTCATCATCTCCGTTCTGGAAGATGCCTGTGAGACCGCGCTGAACAGCTCCACCGATGTTCTCTTCACCGCTACGGCGGAATATGCAGAACGCCGCAAGGCGGGTACGCTCAAAGCGGAAGACATGGTTCCGCATGACAACTAAATGAAAGAAAAGGAGCTGTGAAGAAATGAATTCTCATTTCTTCACAGCTCCTTTTTACATTGCTTTCATTTGGTTCAGGGTTCAGGGTTCAGGGTTCAGGGTTCAAGGTTCAGGGCTCTCGTGGCGGCTTCGCCGCCTTTTTTAGAAGATGGTATTCTCGTA
>UQRR01000012.1 GCA_900543455.1 uncultured Dialister sp. | reverse complement strand
ACTAGCTACCAGTCACTTGGGGCTCCTAATCCCTAGCCACTAATCCCTAGCTACTAATCATCCCTGCTTTCAAACTTGTAGTAGCGGCTTTGCCGCAGTATAAATAATGGCGATGCCAGAAAGTCTCTTGATAGCAGGCTTCCCTCGTATCATCAGCCTTCCCCTCGAGGGGAAGGTGCCCCGAAGGGGCGGATAGGGCACTAGCGGTATGAAAGAGAGTGGGGAAAAGCGTCTCAAGTGTGCTGTTTACGAAAGTACCCTATCCACCGCTGACGCGGTCCCCCTTCCCCGATGGGGAAGGCTTAGGCGGAGCGGCGCTTCGCGTCGAGTATAAAAAGGGCGATGCCCGAAGCGCTCTTGGGGAGCGGGTTTCCCGTTTGTGTTTCCTGTCATCGACCGCCTGACCGCGAATGAAAAAGATTTCTCGCTGGCGCTTGCAATGACGATACAAGAGAGCCCCCGGTTACTAGTCATTAGTCACTCCTAATCCCTAATCCCTAGCCACTAGCTACCAGTCACAAGTCACTCCCTCATCCCCAGTCACTGATACTGCCCGATCGCCTGCTGCATTTTTTCGGCGCTGTCCATGAGGTGATTGGCTTTCTCCATGAGCGCATCCATGCGGGGGTCTTTGTCTTCGGTGACTGTTGCGCCGCTGGCAAGGATACCGGCAGACAAATTTCCGCCCGAGATTTTGACATAGGTGTCGCCGATGAGGCCGGAAGTGGTGATGGAGAATGCCGCATCCTTGGGGATCATGGCTTTCTGATTGATTTCCAGATGAAGGATGGCCTTGCCTTCTTCAATGGTGATGGCTTTCAGCCGCCCGACCTTGACGCCGGCGTGGAGCACGGAAGCTCCCGGCGTGATGCCTTGCGCATCATCAAAGACAGCATAGACGGGGAAGGTGGTCGGGAAGAGGCGTTCCATCGGATGCAGAAGGAGTGCAGCGATGCCGATGGCAAGAAAGAGGAGAAGGGCAGTCATGCCGATTTTGGTTTCTTTGGTCATGATGGGAATCCTTTTGGCAAAATAGTCAGGCTGGCGGGGGTTAGCCCTTGGGGTGTGCCGTCCCTTGATTACGTTTGAAAGCCTCGCGCTCTCTAGTGAGGAGTGAGGAATTAGGAGTGAGGAGTGGTGGTGCGGCGCATAAAAACAGGGAAGCGCCGCAGAGGTTTGAAACTAGCGGTTTTCTCGTATCGCAAACCTAATCCCTAGCTACCAGTCACAAGTCACTAGTCACTCCTAATCCCTAATCCCTAGCCACTTATCACTAAAGGTTCAGCGGGTTCAATGGGTTCAGGTGGCGGCTTCGCCGCGTACATATGGGGCGATGCCCGAAAGTCTCTTGGGGAGCGGGTTTCCCGTTTGGGTTTCCTGTCATCGACTACCTGAACGCGAATGAAAAAGATTTCTCGCTGGCGCTCGAAATGACGATACAAGAGAGTCCCTAATCCCTAATCCCTAGCCACTAGCTACCAGTCCCCAGTCACCAGTCACTAGTCACTGCTATCCCATTCTCCTCATTATACCCTCTTTCTCCTTCTTATGCTAAAATAGGAGGGAATGGCAAAAGAATTTTTGCCATTCGGTATAATCGTTTCGATCCGGGACAGTGTCTGTTCACGGGTCAGGTGAATTCTATATCGCCAGAGATATAGAAAGCGCAGCATAGAAATTGAATGAGACATAAGAAATGCGAGAGAAAGGAGCGGCGCAAAGGAAAGGATAAAGCGCCGTTTTGTGAAAACGGGCAAGTGACCGGGTGTCTCAGCCGCTCCTCATTCGCAGACTCTCTCAGCCTTCTATGCGGCCAACGAAAGAAGGATGCATATGGCAAACATGTATATGAATGATTCGTATTCAGCCGTCCGTCAGGCGGATGGCAAGGTGCTCGGGCGGGTGCGTGCTGTGGTGAAGAGCGCGACGCCGCAGGCGGGAGTGAAGGATTTCCGTTTCTTCGTGGATCCTGTCTCGCCGGTGCCGAGAGGTTTCGAGGATGGAGAGAAATTCGGCTTCACGGGCTTCATGAGCCGTATCGGATTCGGATACAATTCATTTGCCGATGAGGAGTCGGCGCTGGCAAATCTGGAGTCCGTTTTCGGGGATTGCTTCGTGTCGTTTACACCGTCACTCCGCAATAACAGGTACTTTGTGCTGGATGATATGGTGAAGGAGCAGGGGACGCCCTTCATGGAGGAGGATCGGAATTATTATCCGGTGCCGGCTTTCGGCACGGAGGAGGCGCCGGTCTTTGATGGGGATATCAATAAGTTCTGTCATCATCTGCTGACGGATCGGCCGCTGCCGGGGCTGTCGAAGCGTTACTGGAATAATGATGTGTCGCCTCGTCTCATTGTGGCGGCGACGCGCAATTATGAGAATAAGATCGGGCCGTGGGTGGTCTTTGCGCCGCTGTATGATGAGGCCTTCGATTCCCGTGTGATCGGGGAAGGCGGAGCGTATTTCCGTGTGAAGAACCGCGGCCAGCTGGGGTATGCGGTGGTGGACGGACAGAATTCGGAGCTGTCCTCGCACATCCTTCGCTGCGCGGAGAGCCCGCTCTGGTTCGTACCGGAGGTATTTCTGGCGGATCTTAGGCTGAATCTGAAGCCGGTGCCGCGGGATGCAGATCTCTTGAAGGACTGCGGGGTCGCGGTGAATCCCTTCGCGGATGAGGCGGAGGAGGAAGAGCCTGTCCATGAGGCGCGTGAGCAGATGACGCAGAGGGCGCTCGATGATCTGGTGCAGAGCCTTGGCATCGGCGCTTCAGGCGAAGAGGCGTATGCACCGAGAAGAAACCGGCGGGATCCCCGTCCCATACGCGAGGCAGAGGCTGCAGAGAAGGCGCCGGTCTCTGCGGAGATCCATCAGGAGCCGGCAGCGCTGGCGAAAGAGCTGCCGAAGCCGTTCACGGAGGGAGATCTCCTCGCCCGCCTAAAGGAAGCGGCGGAAAATGACGGCCTCCTCTATGCAGAGAAGGATCTGTTCCATTTCCATATCTCCATGAAGTCGTCCCGCCTGGTCATCCTCGCCGGGAAAAGCGGGATCGGCAAGTCCGGGCTGGTGCGTCTCTACGGGCGTGCGCTGGGACTTCCCGAGTCGCAGGTGCGTTTCCTGCCGGTCCGTCCGTCATGGATGGATGACGGGGATGTCCTGGGCTATGTGGATATGAAGAATATGGTGTACCGCAGTGCGGATACGGGGCTCGCCGAGCTTCTGATCGATGCGGCGGCGCATCCGGAGAAGCAGTACATCGTCTGCTTCGATGAGATGAATCTGGCGCGTGTGGAGCATTATTTCGCACAGTTCATTTCCGTGCTGGAGAAAGAGGATCATCCGATGATCCGTCTGTACAATCCATCGCTCGCCCCGCGCCTCTACAACAGTGAGAAGTATCCGCCGGAGATCCCGGTGGGGAGAAATGTGCTCTTCACGGGGACGGTGAATGTGGATGAGTCCACCTGCCATTTCTCGGATAAGATCCTCGATCGTGCGAATGTGATCACGCTCAGCCAGTGCCATTTCCGTGACCTGCTGAAGCTTTCGCCGCAAGAGAGAAAGGTGTACAAGGAGATCACGGCCGAGGAGTATGATGATTTCCGTGTGAAGGAGGGCATGGGCCTCAATGATAAGGAGCTCGAGCTGCTGGATGCGCTGAATGATGCCTTCACGAAGAGCGGTATGCCATATGGCATCGGCTTCCGCGTGGCGCAGCAGATGGGACGCTATCTGGAGAATATTCCCGAGGAGGCGGGGATCAGCCGCGGAGAAGGGCTCGATGCCCAGCTCGTGCAGCGCGTCTTCACGAAGCTTCGCGGCTCTGCCGATCAGCTGTCCGCCCTTCTTTCTCTCTCAGATAAAAATACGGCGGAGGGGCTGCTGCCGGCTATCCTTGTACGCTTCAAGGCGCTCTCGGATTTTCAGGAATCACAGGCCGTGCTGAAACGGAAAGCCGGGGAGCTGAAGCTCTATGACTACACCATGTAAGCTGCCCTTCAGTGTGGCACTCGGCAAGCGGGAGGCGATGCGCTCCTTCACCCGCTTTACCACGCACCCGGAGGAGCTCAAGGAGGCGCCGCCTGCGTGGCGCTTCACGGAGAATCAGGATCTCTACCTGCGCTTTGAGGCACCGATGGATTTCCGCTTCACCATGGACGGGCTCGACATCGTGACGCTTCCCGGCGAGGACCGCTATGACGGAGAGACCTGGGTGCGCCCGCGGCGCGCTTGGGATACGCTCCTCTTCAAGGGAGAGGATTTTCCCTTGGTCCCCGGCTACTATGTCCTGACCGTCACCGGGCGCGGCGAGACGTGGTACAGCCTTCTGGAGATCACGCCCCGCTACATGGGCAAGCAGAGCTGGCAGGATATGGGCGAGGAGCTCTTGGAGGAGATCAAGCATCTGTCCTTCGATTTCATGAAAAAGAGCATCCACATGTCGCGTACGCTGGATATCAATCCTGACCTCCTGCTGCGCTTCTATACCATCAGCGACAATTCCCGCATGGTGCTTCATGTGCTCGGCGAGCTTGCCCGCACGGCGAATGGCCGCCTCGTGCGCCGGAAGAAGCCGGCCCGCACCGCCGGCGTCTCTCCGGCGGCATCGCACATCCCGCCCCAGTCCCTGCGCCCTTCGGCCGGGCAGCATCTGCTCTATACGGAGATCACCTACGACGTCGCGGAGAACCGTTTCGCCAAAGCCATCCTGCTTCGCCTCGCAAAGAATCTGCGGGATTTCGTCAGTGAGGTCGATGGCTTCATCGCGCGCCTCGATGCCAGATGTCAGGCGCTCCTGCCGTACACGCAGAATCAGGAGTACAGAAGAGGCGAGGCGGCGCTCGTCAAATTCCGCGACTATCGGAAACAGGCGCTCGCCATCCTTCGAGACATCGAGCGCGTCACCCGCGCGGCATGGTTCGAAGAAGCCGGCAGCCGGATGCCGCCCCTCATCCCGATGACCGTTCTCTGTGATCCGCGCTACTCGCTCCTCTACCACCTCCATCGGCATCTGGAGACGCCTGCCGACAGCTACTCTGTCGCTGATTTTTACCAGTTCCAGTGGAAACGGACGGATAAGCTCTACGAGCTATGGGGATTTCTCCAATTCATCAAAGCGCTCTCCTCGCTGGGCTGGGAGATGGAGGAGGGCATGTCCGTTATCAGGGAGGACGGCCGCTACCGTCTCTCCTCGCTGGAGTCCGGCGCCGTCATCAGCATGAAGAAGGGCGAAGAGGAGATCCGCCTCACCTACGATGGCATCATCCCTGCTGCGTCTCTCGATACAGACCGCATGACCGCGCCGCTCTATACCAATAATGCCCACCGCCAGCCCGATCTTCGCATGGACTGCTATAGAGGGGAGATGTACTGCGGCTCTCTGGTCGTCGACTTCAAGTACCGCGACATGCTCTTCCTATGGAACGATGAAAACCGTGGCGAAGGCCTGCGCCGCCAGTTCAACGGCTACCGCGATATGAATACAAAATTCTACCGCGACATGGACGAGGCGCAGTCCCTCCGCGACAGCCGTCCTGTCAAGGAGGTCTGGGCGGTCTTTCCAAGGGAGGTCCCCGGCAGCAGCGATGAGGACTACAGCCTGAGATTCATCCCCCTCTCACCGGGCAGCGAAAGCCGTCTCCCTCAGCTTCTGGAGGACTATCTGAGATCATTGGGGCTGGGCGGCGACTAGTGGCTGGTGACTGCTTACTACCTTCGGGCATCGCCCTTTATAAAAATCGGCGCTCGGGTGCTTTCATAAATTGCCCGCTTGAGACGCTCCTTCCCGCTCTCTTTCATACCGCCAGCGCCCTATCCGCCCCTTCGGGGCACCTTCCCCTCGAGGGGAAGGCTGACGATACGAGGGAAGCCTGCTGTCAAGAGACTTTCGGGCATCGCCATTATTTATACGGCGGCAAAGCCGCCACCATAAGTTTGAAAGCAGGGATGAGTAGCTAGTGACTAGTGACTGGTAGCTAGGGATGAGTAGCCAGGGATTAGGTTTGCGATACGAGAAAACCGCTAGTTTCAAATCTCCGCGGCGCTTCCCTGTTTTTATGCGCTGCACCACCATTTCTCATTTCTAATTTCTCATTCAATCGAGGCTTTCAAACGTAATCAAGGGGTGAGCCGCCCCCAGGGCTAACCCTGAACCTTGAACCCTGAACCTTTTTTCCTTAGGAGCATCTATGACCATTTACGGACCCTATAAAGCCTCTCTCGAAGCTGTCATGGACGGCTTTGTGCGGGGCATCCGCGCCTACAGCGAGGCAGAAAAAGAGAAGACGGGAGAGATGCTTTACGAGCACCTCTCGTACCGCCTGAAAGCAGAAGACAGCATGAGGGAAAAGCTCACGAGGAAAGGATTTCCCCTCACCGCCGAGTCTGCCTGCTATGCCGTGAAGGATGCCATCGGATTCCGCATGGTGTGCCGCTTTGTGGATGACATTTATGAAAACGTCTCCCGCCTGAAAGCTCTTCCCGGCGTCGTTGTCGCAAAAGAAAAGGACTATATCAAAAATGTCAAGCCCAATGGCTATCGCAGCTACCATATGATCCTGGATGTCACCGCTCCCTATGAGGATGCGAAGGGCAGAAATCCGGGGCATTTCTTCATCGAGATCCAGCTCCGCACCATCGCGATGGACTCCTGGGCGGCGCTCGAGCATGAAATGAAGTACAAGCACGAGGTGGAAAATGCCGCGCTCATCAGCCGTGAGCTCAAGCGCTGCGCCGATGAGCTCGCTTCCTGTGACCTCTCCATGCAGACGATACGGAATCTGATAAGGAAGACGTGACCGGTGGCTGGTTACCGGTGGCTAGTGACTGGTAGCTGTTGACTAGAGACCAAGAGAAATCAGACTGCCAGACGTCAGTGTTTCCCTAGTCACCAGTCACCAGTCACTAGTCACTTCTATCCCCTGATCCCCACCCTCTTATATTTTTCACTGAGGTCAAACCTATGAAGATCCTGCTTGCTGAAGATGAAAAAGCATTATCTGATGCCGAAGTCGCGGTGCTCCGTCACTTCGGCTATGAGGTCGATGCGGCTTACGACGGACTGTCTGCCTGGCAGATGGCGGAGCGCGAAGCGTATGACTGCATCGTCCTTGATATTATGATGCCGAAAATGGATGGCATCGAAGTCCTTGCCAAGCTCCGCGGGAGCGGCAGCACGGTGCCGATCATCATGCTCACCGCGAAGGCCGAGGTCGATGACCGCATCGCAGGTCTTGATGCAGGGGCAGATGATTACCTGACGAAGCCCTTCGCGATGGGCGAATTTCTGGCGCGCATCCGCTCGATGACACGCCGCGCGAATGCCTTCACCCCTGCCGTCCTTTCGGCAGGCGGCGTCACGCTCAATGTCGAAGAGCAGGAGCTCTCGGCGGAGAGCGCGATCCGTCTCGGCAGCAAGGAGACGAAGCTCATGAAGTATTTCATGATGAATGTGGGCAAAGCACTCACACAGGAGGAGATTCTGCGCTACGTGTGGAGTGATGAGCCTGACGTACCGGCAGATATCGTGTGGATGTATATTTCCTTCCTGAAAGAAAAGCTCGCCGCCGTCCGCGGACAGGCAGTGATCGAAGGGGAGAAGGAAGGCCCTTTTGCACTGCGCGCAATGGGGGACTAAGAGTTAGTAGCTAGGGATTAGTGGCTAGGGATTAGGAGTCTCAACTGACTGGTGACTTGAATACTACCTTCGGGCATCGCCCCATATATACTTCGCGGCGCTTCTGATTTTTATGCGCCGCACCAGCACTCCTCACTCCTCACTTCTAACTGGCGAGCGAAGCTTTCAAACGGAATCAAAGGGCAGCACGCCCAAGGGGCTAACCCCGAACCCCGAACCCTGAACCCTGAACCTTATTTGTTATACCATTCGCCAAGGAACCTCATTCATGGATATGATCAAGAAACTGCACCGCCAATTCATACTTCTTGCCACGCTGGCGGTGTTTATCATCGTGGCGGTCGCGCTCTCTGTCATCAATGGGATGATGTACCTCATTGTGCGGGGGGACATTCATAATGTGCTGGAAACCATCGCGGACAATGGCGGGGTCATCACCACGCGGCGTACGAGCGGGGAAGGCTGGCTCCCGGATGGCAGCTGGGTCGAGGATACGCCGGAATTCACTTACCAGACCCGTTATTTTTCCGTCCTGCTGGACAGTGACGGCACGGCCAAGGTGACGAATATCAATCACATCGCGGCCTTTTCGGCGGAAAGTGCGGTAGAGGCAGCGGTGGCTGCGGTGAAGACGGGGGAGAGCGAAGGCTATTTCCAAAAGCAGAAGGGAACCTATGCGTACCATGTGAGCCGCACCGCGGAGGGCGATCTATTGGTCGTCATTCTGGACTGCACGCGGGATCTGTCGGCAGTGAAGGCCTTCCTGAAATATTCTTCGCTTTTTGGCCTGCTCTGCCTTCTGCTTTTCGTCGGCATCGTGACGGTGCTTTCGGGGATCGCGATCCGTCCCTTCGTCAGAAATATGGAGAACCAGAAGCGATTCATTACGAATGCCAGCCATGAGCTGAAGACGCCGATCGCGATCATTTCTGCGAATGCGGAGGCGATGGAGCTCATCAACGGCAAGAACGAGTGGACGGGCAATATCATTTCGCAGGTGAAGCGCCTATCGCTCCTCATCAATGACCTTGTGCTGCTTTCCAAGATCGGGGAAACGTCAGCCAAGGACTTGACGCTTGTCGATATGGATCTTTCGGAGGCGGTGAAGAGCAGCGCGGGCAGCTTCCGCCAGATGATCGAGGACGCGGGAAAGACGCTCTCTGTGGAAGCGGAGAGCGGCATCTGCGCGAAGGTCGAGCCGCGGCTCTTCTCGGAAATCGTGAGCATCCTTCTGGACAATGCGGTCAAATATTGTGATGAGAAGGGAACGATCACCGCTCATCTGGAGAAAAATAAAAAGGGTGTGATCCTCTCTGTTTCCAATCCGTATCAGGAGGGAGCGTCAGAGGACTATGAGCGCTTCTTTGAGCGATTCTATCGCGGAGATACATCGCACAACAGCAAAAAGTCCGGCTATGGCATCGGCCTTGCCATGGCGCGCGACATGGCAAGGCTCATGAAGGGAAGCCTTGATGTGTCATACAAGGATGGGGTCATCACGTTTAGCCTGAGCCTGTAGAGGGCTAGTCCGTGGAGCGGGCTGTTTCCCTTGATTGCGGGCGAAAGCTTCGCTTGAATGAGAAATTAGAAATGAGAAATGCGAAATAGTGGTGCGGCGCATAAAAACAGGGAAGCGCCGCGGAGTATAAATAGGGCGATGCCATGAGCTGGCATTTTAGTCACTAGTCACTGGCTACTCATCGCTACATGTTCTATGGGTTCAACGGGTTCTGAAGGTTCGAAGGGTTCAGGTGGCGGCTTCGCCGCAGTATAAAGAAAGGCGATGCCCGAGGGTGGCATTTCAGTCACCAGTCACTAGTCACGCCAATCCCTAATCCCTAGCTACTAATTCCTAGTCACAATCACTAAAAAACCTCGCCATATGGCGAGGCCTTTTTTATTTTTTCAGTGCTTCGACATCCGCGATGGCTTTTCTCAAAAGCTCTGCGGTGACAGGATAGGGGACCTTATGGAGGTCCGGCTTTGTGAGCGCATTGGCGATGAGCTCTTCCGGATCGGTGAGGCCGATGTCGGAAAGAGAATGCGGGAGGTGCGTGCGTTCGCAGAAGGCGTAGAGCTTGTCTCTTTCTTCGAGCTGTCCGTCCAAGGTGAGGAGGACGAGGGTGCCATAGCAGACGACCGCGCCGTGGAGGTGCGCTCCTTCGTGGGCTACGCCGGTGTGAGAATTGTAGAGGGCGTGTGCGACGCTGGAGTTGTAGTCTTCCGGTTCCAGATTCGAAATGATGCCTGTGGAGCAGATGATATTCTGGGCTACGTATTCGAGGGCTTCGCCGGCTGTCTTTTCATCGGCGGATTTCAGCGCGGCTTCGCCGTATTCGAGAAGGCCCTGCGAGCAGGTGCCGGCCAGCGTGACGCCGAGATTTCTGCCGTAGGGGAGGACATCGCCTCTGGCGGAGAATTCGACCTCGTACTGTTTGGAGAGCGCATCGCCGATGCCGGCCCAGAGGTATTCTCTTGGCGCGTTTGCGATGACGCCGGTATGAATGAAGGTGTGGTAGGACGGACGATCGACGTAGTAGACCTGACGGAAGGTGTGGTCTTCGTAGTAGTACGCGCCGACGCCGGTGACAGGAGCGCAGTTCGAGGCAAGGGTCGGGAAGGTGAAGTAGGGCTTGCCTGCTTCAGCAGCTGCTTTCTTTGCCGTGTCGATGGCGCGGCCGCCGCCCATGGCAAAGACCATGTCTGCTTTCTGAAAGGCCTCGTTTTCTTTCAGCGCTTCGGCGTTTTCGAATGTCGCATCGCCGCCGTAGTAGAGGGAATCGAGGATCTCCATCTTGCCCTCCAGCGCTTTGCGGAGGAGCGGCTCAGCAGCGGCTCTGGACTTGTGTCCGCCGATGAGGACGGCGGTCTTGCCGAAGTGATGGCAGACATCGTAGACGCTGTCATAGGCGTCGGTACCGATGGTATAGCTGGGGAGGAACTGATTTGTCATAGGGGTGGCCTTCTTTCATCAATGATGTGTGGAAATGGATGATTCTATTGTAATGGAATCACAGCGGCAGAGCCATGAAGATCCCTTGGGGGGCCTGCTCATTGTGTGTTTCGCTGGCGTGAGAACGGAGAGAGGGAAAAGAGAGCTTTGCCCTCTCTCTCAATTGGCGGCGAGCTTGGTGACGGCGACGGTCTCTTCTTCCGCCTCACCTCCGAATCTCGGGTTCAGGTAGTTGACGCAGGCCCAGGCGAGGACAGCACCGGAGATGGTGAACCAGGCGGAGAAGATCGCGCCCGGTACGACGGCTGCCGGCATGGAAGCGAAGTGAACCTTGGCAAGACCGGTGGCGAGACCGGAATTCTGCATGCCGACTTCGACGGAGAGGGTGACGGCTTTCTTCCAGGAGAGGCCGCAGAGCTTGGCTACGCCAAGACCTAAGACATAGCCGAGCGTATTGAAGAGGACGACGACTGCAAGGATGACGCCGAGGTTATCCATGATGGCTTTGTGAGAGGCGCCGACGACGCCGGCGATGATGAGGCAGATGGTGACAGAGGAGACCGCGGGGGTGTAGTCTGTCGCGACAGCGGCTGCTTTCGGGAGGAAGTATTTCAGCGCAAGGCCGAGGCATACGGGGAGGATGACGATCTGCAGGATGGAGAGGAACATGCCGACCGGATCGAAGGCGATCTCCTTACCGATGAGGAAGAAGGTCAGCGCCGGGGTGAGGACCGGGGAAAGCAGGGTGGAGACGGAGGTCATGGTGACGGAGTAGGCGAGGTCGCCCTTGCTCATGTAGGTGATGACGTTGCTCGTCGTGCCGCCGGGGCAGGCGCCGAGGAGGACGAGGCCGGCGGTGAGGCCCGGCTCGAGGGCAAAGAGCGTGCCAAGGGCGAAGGCGAGGAATGGCATGATGGTGTACTGCGCGAGCGCACCGAGGAAGATGTCGCGCGGACGGCGGAAGATGACGAGGAAGTCCTTGAGGTCAAGCGTGGTGCCCATGCCGAACATGATGACGCCGAGCAGTACGGAGAGGACGGAGACGCCCTGGACCTTACCTAAGATCCAGAGCCAGCTTGTCGGGGTGACAAGACCGAGGACAAGAAAGACGACGGCCATGACGCCGAAATATTTCGCAAGCATTTGACAACATTTTTTCATGGTAGAGCTCCTTGGGGAAAATGAATACAGGGTTCAGATCGAATGAGGATGGGGGCTGTGCCGCCGGTCTTCGGAGGCATAGCCTTTCAGGCAGAATGTTCAATATCACTTTCCATAATAATCCCTTCTTTCTGCAAAATTCGCGGTAGAGCAGGGATTGGAAATAAAAAAATCCGTCCCTCGACTGAGGGACGGATACTGGTTCCGCGTTACCACCCTGATTCCTGAAGGATATGACTATCCCAGGCGCTCTACAACGTACAAACATACGCGTTTCCTGTAACGTGGAAATGACGTCGGCGCTTAATAGGTTTCAGCACCGCACCTCAGGGATGATTTTCATATGTCCTGTCCTGCCGGATCGCACCATACTCCGGCTCTCTGAGAAGATCTTGGAAATACTACTCTTTCCCTTCAAAGGGTTTTCTTCGTGTGAAGATGAGTTGATTATACAGGACGGGATATGCAGCTGTCAAGCGTTTGCAAAATACGGAAAATGGGACGCTTTCATGGGCAAGGATGAGATTTTTAGATAATTGGTGGCTAGTGACTGGTGACTAGTGACTAGCTACTAGTCCCTAGTCACCAGTCACTCATCCCAAGCTACTCATCTCTGCTTTCAAACTGTTTCTCTTGTAGTATAATAGAAAAAACTTTTTTCAAAGGAGATACATGTATGGACGCCATATGGCAAGGCCTTTCCGGCATTTTTGAAGTCGCCCTCATAGCGGGGCTGGGCTTTTTTCTGGCGAAGAAGGGATGGTTCTGGGAGAATGCGGCAAAGGATCTGACGAGGCTCACGATGACTGTCGCGCTGCCGCCGCTCATGATCCACTCGCTGTATGCCAATTTCACGCATGATGCACTGCTTAGAGCGGCGCCGGATTTGGTGCTGCCCTTTGTTTCTATCTTCGCCAGTTACCTCGCGGGGCATGTGCTCGCCTCTCTGCTTCACATCTCCAAGGGACGCCGTGGCATTTTTGTCTGTACCTGCTGCATTGCGAATGCCATCTTTATCGGCGTGCCGGTGAATGTAGCGCTCTTCGGCGAGGCGAGTGTGCCGTCGTGCATGCTTTATTATCTGGCAAATACGACGATGTTCTGGGCGCTGGGGGCGTACCTCATCATACGGGATGCCGGCGGGGATCACCATTTCACGCCGCGGGAGATGCTCTTGAAGCTCCGCACTCCGCCGCTCATGGGATTCGCAGCGGGCGTCATCCTGCTCCTTGCGAATGTTCCCATCCCGCACTTTGCGATGGCAGCGATGAAGTATGTGGGCGGTATGGCGACGCCGATGGCGCTCATGGTCATCGGTATCCAGATGAGCCAGATCCCGCTCTCGTCCATCCATTTCGATAAGGACTTGGTGGGGGCGATGGCGGGCCGTTTCCTCCTGGCACCGCTTTGCCTCTTCCTGCTTCTTCCCGTCATTCCGGTTTCCGAGATGTCTTCCAAGGTCTTTCTCATGCAGGCGGGGATGCCTGCGATGACGAATATGACGATCCTCGCGACCGCGGTCGGAGCGGATGCGGAGTACTCGACGACGGTGAACTGCGTCTCGCTCGCGCTCGGCGTCTTCTTTGTACCGTTTTATATGTATTTGCTCTCGTGAGGGTAATGCTATTAAGTTAAGGAAATCGTTAGCTACGTAACGCCTTGCTTCCCCCTTCGGGGGAAGTGCCGAAGGCAATGGGGGCATGCTAGCGGTATAGCGTGCTATGTTGAATGGTCCGATGCTATCGATATTTCAACACTTTCATGCAATACCGCTACGTAGCCCCCTCAGCCCTTCGGGCAGCTCCCCCGATGGGGAGCCAAGAACGTTCTTCTGCTTAACTTAATAGCATTACTCGTGAGGGGGCTGTGGGGCGGGCTGGTCCTTGGAAGCTCTGCTCGAATGAGGAATTAGGAATGAGGAATGAAGGTGGCGGCTTCGCCGCATTATTATATTTGTGGCGAAGCCGCCTCCTCAACCCGTTGAACCCTGAACCCCGAAGTTTGAAAGCAGGGATTAGGGATTAGTAGCTAGGGATTAGTAGCCTTGAGTGACTAGTGACTAGTGACTTGTGACTAAATGCCACTTTCGGGCATCGCCATTATCTATACTCTGCGGTGCTTCCATATTTTTATGCACCGCACCAGCACTCCTCACTCCTCACTCCTAACTGGCGAGCAAAGCTTTCATCCACAATCAGTGGACGAGCAGCCCCACGAGCTAACCCTGAACCCTGCACCCTATATTTTTCCCAAGGAGCCTTCTATGAGATCTAGTGAATGGTCGATCTCCTTTCTCCGTCAGCTCTTCTCGCTGACGAGCCGCTACTGGAGATCCGAAGAAAAGAAGAGTGCCTATGCCTATCTTTTGGGCATCGTGACCCTTACGATCGCAGCGGTCTACATGACCCTGCTCCTGAACGACTGGTTCAATGAATTTTACAGCGCGCTGCAGAATTACGATGCGGATGCGGTCTATCACGGGCTGATCCGTTTCACCGGGCTCGCCTTTGCACACATCGCCTTTGCGGTCTATGCGTACTATCTGCAGCAACAGCTCGCGCTCCGCTGGCGGCGCTGGCTGACGGAGGAATACCTTGCCCGATGGACGGAGCGGGAGATGTACTACCGCATGGATATGTTCTCCAAGGAGGCGGACAATCCGGATCAGAGAATCTCAGAGGACATCAATCTTTTCACGGCGCGTACGCTTTCCTTCATGGCGGGGCTTCTGAAGGCCATCACCACCATCGTCTGTTTCATTTTCGTCCTGTGGCAGCTGTCGGAGCCGCTGCCCTTTACCGTGGGCGGCGAGACGTACCATATCTACGGCTATCTCGTGTGGACAGCTCTCATCTACTCCCTTATCGGTACATGGATCACGCACCGGGTCGGACATCGGCTCGTGGGGCTGAATTTCGTGCAGCAGAAGCTGGAGGCAGACTTCCGTTATGCCATGGTGCGCCTTCGGGAGACGGCGGAAAGCGTTGCTTTCTATGACGGTGCGGCGCGCGAGCGGGGAATCCTTTCCTCCCGTTTTGGAAAGCTCATCGCGAATACGATCTATATCATCAAGAAGCAGAAGCAGCTTTCCTGGCTCACCAATTCCTATGGGCAGATCGCGATCATTTTCCCCTTCGTTGTCGCGGCGCCCCGCTATCTGTCGAAGCATATTTCCTTAGGCGGCCTTATGCAGGTGGCGAACTGCTTCGGCAAGGTGCAGGAGTCGATGTCCTACTTCGTCGACGTGTACAGCTCGCTGGCGGAGTGGCAGTCCTGCGTGGACAGGCTGCTCACCTTCGATGCACACATGGCGGCCATTCGAGAAGAGACGGACCGCGCGGGGAAGATGGAGCGGCGCGAGGGGAAGGAGCTCCGTCTCTCGGATGTAGAAATCGATGTCCCCGGCGGCCGTGTGCTCTGCCGTCATCTGGATGCGGTCATCCATGCGGGGGAGAAGGTCATCATCAAGGGCCCTTCCGGCTCTGGAAAATCGACGCTCCTTCGTGTGCTTGCCGGTTTCTGGCCCTATGCGAAGGGCGAGATGATCCTGCCTCTCAAAAAGGAGACCATGTTCATCCCGCAGAAGCCCTACATGCCGATGGGAACGCTCGCTGAAGCCGCTGCGTATCCGGATATCGCACTTTCGCGGAAGGAGTGGGAAGCGCTCTTTGCGTTCTCCGGGCTTTCCCACCTGATCCCGCTGCTGGACAGCGAAGGCGACTGGAGCCATATCCTCTCTCTGGGCGAGCAGCAGAAGCTCGCTTTTGCGCGCGTCTTCGCGAAGCGTCCCCGCTGGGTCTTCCTCGACGAAGCGACATCCGCGATGGACGAGGAGACCGAGAGCCGCCTCTACGGGCATCTCGTCCAGCTCCCCGGCATCACCGTCGTCAGCGTGGGTCATCGTTCCACGCTGGATGTGTGGCATGGGAGAGCGTGGGAGATAGGAGAGTGAAGGTTCGGGGTTAGCCCTGGGGGCGCGCCGTCCTTTGATTACATGCGAAAGAGGTTCAGCGGGGGAGCAGGTTCAGAGGGTTCAAAGGGGGTGGTGCGGCGCATAAAAAAATAGAAGCGCCGCAGAGTATAGATGGTGGCGATGCCCGAAGGCGGTATTCAAGTCACCAGTCACCAGTCACTAGTCGCTCGAGGCTCCTAATCCCTAGCCACTCATCCCTAGCCACTCATCCCTCATCCCTGTTTTCAAACTTAGGGAAACGCTGAATGCAATGGCACGATAGGCAGCATACTGGCTGCTCTTATTGTTAATCATAAACGATTGTTAATCTTGACAATCTCTGGTCAACCTCTTTACACTATTAGTCATAAGCCGAAGCGGAGGCTTCGGCTATCTTTTTGAAATGATAGTTAACTTCAAATGAAAATATAGGTTAACGAATAAAGAAAAGCAAGAAGGGATCAGACGAAGAGACTAGAAGACATCTGAAGTCAAAAGTCTTCCAGTCTCCTTTTTCTCAAAGGAGTGACACCATTGTTGTACAGTGTAAAGATGCGTTCGAGCCTGGGCGGCTCACATGGCGTGGGGGGACGTCATATTTCCGGAGCCGAAAGGATCGTACCCGAGGACGGACTCGAGGAGCAGGTGATCGCCATGCTGCGCCGTGCGAGGACGCATGAGCGCGGGCGAGCCGATTTCATTCAGGTGAAGGTGGAGGAGATCGAAGAGAAGGACATCATGACCTGCCCCCTGATCCCGCTGTACCAGATGGATACCAGAACGAAGAGTGAGGGGCGCAAGGCTGCGAGGAAGGAGCTGCTCCGCATCGGCGTCAGCAAGGCCGCAGTAGAGAGCGCCTTCCGTGAGCTGGAGTCTTTGACCGACAGCATGCGCGGAGCGATCGTGATGGATGCGGTGACGGGCGAGCGGCTCGATGACCGCGCCGAGCGCGGTGTGCGCTGCAGCAACATGGACTGCGAGGATACGGCGCTCTATGAAGCGCGCATGGCAGAAAAAGGGCTCAGCGGAGATCATCCGCGCGAAGCCCTCGTCCTCGCCTCGAAGGTGGCCTATGGCCCCGGCACGGTCGCCGAGCTCTGCTGGTCGGATGATCCGGACTATGTGACCGGCTATGTGGGCTCCAAAAAATTCGGCTATGGACGCATCACTGTCATGAAGGACATGGGCGATCCCGTAGGCGGCCGCGTCTTCTTCGTCGAGCACGGCACCGATGTGGCGGAGTATGACGACTATATGCAGAATCAGGTCGTGCTTGTGAGGATGGGAGAGTAGGGACTGGTGACTAAGAGACTAGGAGACTAAGAGACATCAGACTCTCGTATCGTCATTTCGAGCAGAGCTTTCATCCACGATCAAGGGGCAGCCCCTCTCATAGGCGTAATGCTATTAAGTTAAGGAAATCGTTAGCTCCGTAACGTCTTGCTTCCCCCTTCGGGGGAAGTGCCGAAGGCAATAGGGGCATGCTAACGGTATAGCGTGCTATGTTGAATAGTCCGATGTTATCGATATTCCAACACTTTCATGTAATACCGCTACGTAGCCCCCTCAGCCCTTCGGGCAGCTCCCCCGATGGGGAGCCAAGAACGTTCTGCCGCTTAACTTAATAGCCTTCCCCACGCGGGGAAGGCTTTGTTCGTCGTTATTCTTTTTCTCCACATATGCGTGTATTCGCTCTGACGTTATGGGAATAGCGGTGTTCTCGTTTCGCAGCCTTCCCAAGGTATGATAAAATAGAGAGGAAGAAAGGGAGGTGAACCGATGATGGAAACAACGCCAGACACGTATCTGGATGGTCGGAGTCCTGCCTATGATGCTGTGGCGAAAAAACTCATCGCGACAAGGAGCATCCTCTCGTGGATTCTCAAGTACTGTGTGAAGGAATTCAAAGACACGGACCTGCAAGAGATCAAGACGCACTGCATCATCGGTACGCCAGAAGTGGCTGAGGTACCGGTGCACCCAGATATGACGAACAGTCTCCGAATCCGCGGGGAAAACGCCGAGGAAAAAACGGTGTCTGAAGGTGTCACGACATTCGACATCCGGTTCCAAGCTGTCACTCCTGGCGGCGATCCGCTGACGCTCATCATCAATGTGGAGGCGCAGCAAAGCTCCGATGTCTCCTATCCCATGATCAAGCGGGCGCTCTACTACGGCAGCCGCCTGATTTCCTCGCAGAACGGTGTGGAATTTGACCATTCACACTACGAGAAAATCCGCAAGGTGTACAGCATCTGGCTGTGTATGGATACGCCGCAAGGAAAGAGCGGCATCACCCGCTATGTGACGCAGGAAATCACTGAGTACGGCAGCATCCGTGAGGCGCGCCTCCATTATGACCTGCAACAAATCGTCATGGTCTATATCGGAAATGACCGCCGTCATATACGAAATCGTCTGCTGCGCATGCTGTATGATTTATTCAAATCCGATGAATCCGCTGCTCATAAGAAAAAAGTTTTGGAAGAAAAGTACCAGATCGAATTGGAAAGTAAAGAAGAAGGGATGGTGGATACCATGTGCAATTTGAGTGTAGGCGTATACCGCAGAGGAATGGAACTCGGCGAAAAGAGGGGTGAAATCAGAGGTGAGATCAGAGGCGAGATCAGAGGCGAGAAAAAAGGCTGGCAGAATGCCGCCAATGAATTCGTTTTGCGCCTGTTGAAAGCCAAAATGCCTTTATCGTTCATCGTATCCATGTCCAGCTGTAGCGAGGATGAGGTCAGACAAATCGCTGCCAAGGCGAATATCTCTTTGACAGAAAGTGCGGAATAACCATGTGCAACTTGAGTGTAGGCGTATACCGCAGAGGAATGGAACTCGGCGAGAAAAAAGGCTGGCAGAATGCCGCCAATGAATTCGTTTTGCGTCTGTTGAAAGCCAAAATGACTTTATCGTTCATCGTATCCATGTCCAGCTGCAGCGAAGATGAGGTCAGACGGATCGCTGCCAAGGCGAATATCTCTTTGACGGAGTGTGCGGAAGCGCACTCATAACAGGCAATCAAAAATCCCGATGCTCTTTCGAGCATCGGGATTTTTTACATGTCTTTCTCTGCACTGCCTTCGGCCACAATGTCGGTCTTTCCGATGTGCCAGGTGGTATTCACGCGGGCGCGGGCGTCGCTTCCGCTGTCGTTTTTGTAGCGGACGCGGGTGTCTCCGCTGATTTCCAGGATGGGCTTTCGCTCCTCTTTCTTTTTCTTTTCGCGGTAGCCCTGCGCTTCGAGTTCGCGGGTGTATTCCTTCTTGAGTCTTGCCATGTCTTCTGTCTGGTCTTTGGCAGGGACGGATTCCAGAATGTTCTTCACGACGCTGGCGATCTCGTAGCGGGTGAGTGTTTTGTCAAAGAAGGCGGTGGTGTAGGCGGGCGCTTTCCCTTCTTCGGTGAGGGCGCGGGCGGTCCGGTAGTCCCAGGAGCTTTCCTTCACGATCTCAAAGGAATTCGGCGCGTCCCACGGCGCAGCCCATGCGGGCATACACGCGATGGCAAGCAGCAGGGTCAATATGAGTTTCTTCATGGGTTCTCCTTGTTGGTAGCTAGGGATTAGGGATTAGGGATTAGGGATTAGGGATCCGCGCTCGCCATATTCACAAGCGTCTTCCCCCATTCTCCCCATATTACCGTTTTTTATTCTTTCCTCATTAGCACGAATCAGTCCATTCAGCATCTTGGCGATCTTCTCTTCTAAATTCAATGCCGCTTGGATATCTGCCTCATTCACAAAGCCTAAATCAACAGCCACCAATAGTTGCGTCTCAGTCTCATAAATAGAGCCACGCGCCATGTAAAGATAGCGGAGTCGATTTCTTAAGCTCCCCTGCCCATAGCCTTCGGCTATATTGGATGTCACGGAAACGCAGGCTCTCCTGAGCTGATCCGAAAGTGCATACAGTTCAAATCTGGGAAACTTGAACACTAAATTGTAGATTTCTCGGTTCAAACGCCGACTGTCTTGCCACACAATGAGATTTTTGTAACTTTCCATACGGTTCCGTCCTCCGGAAGGATGGGCTCTTGCATAAGCAGCACCATCATCCTAATCCCTAGCTACTAATCCCTAGCTACTAATCCCTAGTCACCAGTCCCCATCCCCTACTCACAAATCTTTCCCTCGATCACTTCGAGCAGAGCATCGCGTCCTTCTCCGGTGAGCGAGGAGTAGGCGAGGGGCAGGGAGGCTGTGGGGAAAAGCTTCTTCATCTGCATGAGGTTCTTTTTGAGGTCGTTGCGGCTGAGTTTATCGCCCTTGGTAGCGATGATCTGGATGGGGATGCCGGCTTTTTTCAGCCAGTCGAAGGCTTTGAGGTCGATGGGGAGTCCCGGGTGCCGAAGGTCGAGCAGTAGACCGATCATGATGAGGCCGGGGGACTTCTTCATATATTCGTCAATGAAGGAGGACCAGCTGTCTTTGTTTTCCTGGCTGGTCTTTGCGAAGCCGTAGCCGGGGAGGTCTACGAGGTACCAGTCCTGTCGCTGTTCTTCTTCGTTCTCTATGCGCCTAGACTGGATGGCGTAGTAGTTGATGGTGCGTGTCTTGCCGGGTTCGCGGCTGACGTAGGCGAGCTTCTTCCTTCCGGTGAGGGAATTGATGAGAGAGGATTTGCCTACGTTCGAACGGCCGATGAAGGCGATCTCTTTCTTGCCGTCTGTCACGTACTGGGAACGGTTCACCGCCGAGGCAAAGTAGGCGGAGGAAAATATATGAAATTTAGTGATGTCTTTGATCTCTGCCATAGGACAGCTCCTTTCTATGGAAGCACCGATCCTGCGATGGAGTCAGCGTTCCTTTAAGAATCACTCATTGGTTTCAGAAAATGGATGGTTAGGGATGCACAGCGGTATTCGGGTGCTCTCGTATATCGCCTGTTTGAGACGATCTCCTTCGCTCTCTTTCATGCCGCTAGAACCCTATCCGGCTCGCTTCGCTCACCACCTTCCCCTCGAGGGGAAGGCTTTGTGTCGGGGATAGCGGCATCCTCGTTTCGTTGCCTTCCCCATTGAGGCAGGAAGGCCGCGCCAGCAGTGGATAGGGTGCTCTCGCAAATCGCCTGCTTGAGACGCATTTCCTCGCTCTCTTTCATACCGCTAGAACCCTATCCGTCTCGCTCCGCTTGCCACCTTCCCCTCGAGGGGAAGGCTTTGTTTCGGGGATATTGTTTTTCCACATATATCCTGTATTCGCTCTGACGTTATGGGAATAGCGGTATTCTCGTTTCGCTGCCTTCCCCATTAGGGAAGGGAGAAGCGAGAATGTGGAACTGCGTTCCTGACGTATCGTCATTTCGAGCGAAGCCGAGAAATCTTCCTTGCAGACTGATCAACGATATGTGCTTGGAAAACACAAAAACGCAATCCCCGTGCGTCGTTTCCGTGAAAGGGCATGTGGATGCTAACCGCGGTGCCATAGAGATCCCTCGACTACGCTCGGGATGACAATACGGGAAAGGGATAGTCTCGCATGTGTTGCCCCAAGATGGCATTCCAGTCACAAGTCATCCCGAGTCCCTAGTCACTAGTCACTAGTCACCAGTCACCAGCTCCTATTTCACCAGCGCATGTTCGAGGACTTCATCGACGTTTTTGACGCAGACGAAGTGGAGCTGATCGCGGACGGATTTAGGAATCTCATCGAGGTCACGTTTGTTCTTTTCCGGGAGGAGGATCTGCTTGATCCCGAACTGGCTGGCAGCAAGGACCTTCTCCTTGAGTCCGCCGATGGGGAGGACTTCGCCGGTGAGGGTGATCTCTCCGGTCATAGCGGTATCGCCTCTGACTTTGCGTCCGGTGTAGGCGCTGGCGAGTGCGGTGGCCATGGTGATACCGGCGGATGGGCCGTCTTTCGGTACGGCGCCTTCCGGAAGGTGGATGTGGGTGTCGAGTGTCTCATAGAAGTCTTCGGCGAGCCCGAGTGCTTTGGCGCGGCTTCGGATGTAGGTATAGGCGGTCTCGGCAGATTCTTTCATGACGTCACCGAGCTGTCCGGTCAAAATGAGGTGGCCCTTGCCTTTGATGGTGACGGCTTCGGTGTCGAGGACTTCGCCGCCGACGGCGGTCCATGCGAGACCGTTCACGCGGCCGACCATATCGCTGTGTTCTTCGGACATGGGCATGTATTTCACGGGGCCAAGATATTTTTCTATGGTCTTGGCGGTCAGTGTCGGCAGGCTGTCATCGGCGAGAACGATTTTTTTACCGACTTTGCGGCAGAGAGCGCCGATGGTGCGTTCAAGATTGCGGACGCCGGCTTCTCTGGTGTAGCTCCGGATGACGCGGCGGAGAAGGGCCGGAGTAAAATTGATGTCTTTCGCTTTGAGGCCGTTTCTTTCTCTCTGGCGGGGTACGAGGTATTTCTTTGCGATCTCCAGCTTTTCTTCTTCGGTGTAGCCGGAGAGCTCGATGAGTTCCATGCGGTCTAAGAGAGCCGGTGGAATGGTGGCAACGGAGTTCGCTGTCGCGAGAAAGAAGACTTTCGAGAAGTCGAAAGGAATGTCGATGTAGTTGTCGTGGAAGGTTTTGTTCTGCTCAGGATCGAGAGCTTCTAAGAGGGCCGAGGCAGGGTCGCCGCGGAAGTCAGAGGAGACTTTGTCGATCTCGTCGAGGAGAATGAGTGGATTCTTCGTCTGTGCCTGGTTGATGGCTTCGATGAATCGTCCGGGCATCGCTGCGATGTAGGTGCGGCGATGTCCGCGGATCTCCGCTTCATCATGGACGCCGCCTAAGGCGATACGGGCAAATTTCCTGCCCATGGAGCGTGCGATGGACTGTGCGAGTGATGTCTTGCCGACACCTGGCGGCCCTACAAAGCAGATGATCGGCGCTTTGGCATCGGGAGCGAGTACACGGACGGCGAGGTATTCGAGGATGCGTTCTTTGATCTTGGTCAGGCCGTAATGGTCTTCGTCAAGGATCTCCTTCGCATGTGAAAGGTCGAGAATGTCTTCGCTTTCCTTGCCCCATGGCAGGTCAAAGACCCAGTCCAGATAGTTCCTGGCAACGGCAGTCTCCGCCATCATCGGCGGCATCGAGGCGAGGTGGTCGATCTCCTTCTCGAGCTTTCCCTTCTCTTCTTCTGGGATGGCAGAGGCTTTCAGCTTCTCACGGTATTCTTCCGCTTCCTTCTGCTGACTTACGGTGTCGCCCAAGCGGTCCTGGATGGTCTTCACTTTTGTGCGCAGGAAGTAGTCCTGCTGCTCCTTGTCCATCCGCTTTCTGACTTCCTGATTGATGTCGCTTTCCAGCTCGCCGATGGCGACTTCACGATCCACGCACTCGCTGACGATCTTCAGTCGTTCGATGACGTCTAATGTCTCTAAGATCTCCTGCCGCTTCTTCGGCGCCAGCAGGAGCTGCGAGGAGATGAAATCAGCGGTCTCGCCGGGATCATCGATCTGTTTCAGCTGGTTCATCTGGTCTTCCTGCATCCCCTTGCCTGTATTTCTCATCCATTCAAAGAAATTCTTGATGAGCAGACGGCGATACGCTTCGGCCCTGAGGGGATCATCGGTGTATTCCTCTGCATCGTCTACTTCTGCAGAAATGCAGGTGTCTTTCATCTCCGCATGCACCACATGCACGCGGGAGACGCCCTCCACCAGAATGCGTACAAGGCCGCCGGGCAGCTGAAGCATCTGGTTCACTTTCACTACGGTGCCGTATTCATACAGGTTCGAAATGTCGATGTCTTCTTTCTTCCCATCCTTCTGCATCACGCAGACAAGGTAGCGGTCACGGCGCATCGCAAGACGCACGGCGGCGACGGATTCATCACGGCCAATATCGACACTGACCGTCATTTTCGGATAAATAGCAATATCTCTCATCGCTGCCAGCGGCAGAGTGAGAGTTGAGTTTTTCTGAGTCACTTCGTTCATATATAATTCCTCCATAATACACTTTATTATATCATGGATAGATGGAAATTTGTGAATGAGAAATGGATACCGCGCCCCTCTCCCGCGGGGAAGAGCGCGCAAGCGGCGCGGCTACTTTCGGAAATCGCCTGCGTGAGACGCTCTTCTAATAAATGCGGCGAAGCCGCCCCCTCTTTGCCTTCCCCATCGGGGAAGGCTATTAAGTTAAGGAAATTGTTAACGCCGTAACGACTTGCTTCCCCCTTCGGGGGAAGTGCCGAAGGCAATAGGGGCATGCCAGCGGTATAGCGTGCTATGTTGAATAGTCCGACGCTATCGATATTTCAACACTTTCATGCAATACCGCTACGTATCCCCCTCAGCCCTTCGGGCAGCTCCCCCGATGGGGAGCCAAGAATGTTCTGCCGCTTAACTTAATAGCGTTGCCCATGCGGGGAAGGCTTATATGGAGGCGGCTTCGCCGCGAATATATGGGGCGATGCCCGAAAAGTGGTATTCAAGTCACCAGTCCCTAGCCACTAATCCCTAGCTACTAATCCCCAGTCACTAGTTCCCCTTCTTCTGGCAGTCCTTACAGAGCCCGTAGATCTCAATGCGCGGATCGGCCGCAACGAAGCCGTAGTCCTGTGAGAGCTTCTCTTTATAGCTCTCTTCGAGATGGATATCGATCGGGAAGATGCGATGGCAGGAGGTGCAGATCGCATGAGGGACGGGCGTGCCGTGGTCGAATTCGTAGCGAGTAAGACCATCGGACATCGTGGTAGAACGGGAGAGAAGCCCATGCTCAGCGAGTGCTTCGCAATTCCGATATACCGTCGAGAGCGAGAGCTGTGTATCCTTGACACGCACCGCCTCGAAGACTTCGCCCGCAGAGAGCGGGAGCCCTTTGGCGAGCGTCTTCAGGATCAGGACACGCGCCTTCGTCCGCTTCATCTTCTTATCCATCAGGAGTTGTTCGATATTGCTCATAATATATCCTCGCTTCATTGATTTCATGAATCATATAGCGTGCTATGTAATTAGAATAGCGGATTTGAGAAAAAATTGCAAGAGGGAGAAAAAATGAGAATTGTAATGAGAAATGAAGGTGGCGGCTTCGCCGAGATCCTTCGGCTCAGGTCGCAGCTGTTCTGGCATTCGTTATCTCACATACGACGTTTCTCGCCGCTCAGGATGACGAAACGGGGTGATGCCTGAAGGCTTTATGAGCGGATGGTATCCTCGTATCGTCAGCCTTCCCCTTGAGGGGAAGGTGCCCCGAAGGGGCGGATAGGGCACAGGCGGCATGAAAGAGAGCGGGAAAGAGCGTCTCAAGTACGTCGTTTATGAGAGCACCCTATCTACCGCTTTGCGTCGATTTTTTATAAAGGGCGATGCCCGAAAGTGGTATTCCAGTCCCCAGTCACTAGTCCCCAGTCCCTAGTCACTAGTCCCCAGTCACTAGTCACTCGTCACTAAACTCCACACTTCCTGTATATTCGATACGGGATGAATTTCGATTCCCGCTGTCCCCGCGTCGATGTCGCTCTTGTTTTTCTCAGGGAGGATCATGGCCTTCATGCCGGCTTGGCGGGCGCCGAAGGCTTTCTCGTGGATGCCGCCGACGGGCTTCACTTCGCCGGAGAGGGCGATCTCGCCGGTGATGGCGATGTCCTGACGGAGAGGCTTCTTTTCGATGGCTGATAGGATGGCGCAGGTGATGGCGCAGCCGGCGGATGGGCCGTCAATATTTCCTCCGCCGATGACATTGATGTGCAGGTCGTAGTCGGAGAGGCGCTTATCGGTCAGCTGGCGGACGACGGCGGCCGAGGCGCTGACGGAGTCCTTCGCCATGGAGCCGGCGGTGTCATTGAAGCGCAGGCTCCCCTTGCCGGGCTCAGCGGCGGGAAAGGCGGCGGCTTCGATCTCTATCGTGCTGCCCCAAGAGCCGATGACGCCAAGGCCGTAGATGTGTCCGATCTTCGGCGTGTCCGATGCCTCTTGCTGAAGGCAGGGACTGAGGCGGCTCGCCTGCGCGGTGCGCTCCATGATGGCTTTGGTGATGGTGATGCGGTCGGCTTTGCCGGATTCGTAAATGGCAAGGCCGTAGGCATCGGCGAGAAGGTTCACGGCTTTGCGGCCTTCCATGGTGTAGCGGCTGATGAGCTCGGGGACGCCGGCTTCGAGGCGAGCGCCGAGCCTTTCGGCGGCGCGTTTTACGATGGCGATGATGTGCGCGGGCTCTAAGGGCGCGAAGAAGATCTCGCCGCAGCGGGAGCGGATGGCGGGGTTGATCTCCTCGGGCGCTCTTGTCGTGGCACCGATCAGAATGAAATCGGCGGGCGCGCCTTTTTCGAAGAGCTGCTTGATGTAGGCGGGGATCTGCGGGTCTTCTTCGTCGTAGTAGGCGGAGTCGAAGCGGACGCGCTTGTCTTCGAGTACCTTCAGCAGCTTGTTTAGGAGAATGGGGTCCAGTTCACCGATCTCATCGATGAAGAGGATGCCGCCATGGGCGTCCGTGACGAGGCCGGGCTTCGGCTCGGGGATGCCTTCGTCGGCGAGCTCCTGCCGCGCGCCCTGATACAGCGGGTCATGCACGGAGCCGATCAAGGGGTTCGTCATGTCGCGGCTGTCCCAGCGCAGTGTCGTGCCGTCACACTCGATAAAGGGAGCGTCTTTTTGAAAGACGGTGTACGGCTTTTTCTTTGCCTCTTCGAGTACAAGGCGCGCTGCGGTGGTCTTGCCGACGCCGGGCGGGCCGTACAGCAGAAGGTGCTGCGGATAGGGCGAGGAGATGCGGGAGGCGAGTGCTTCCACGGCCTGGTCCTGTCCGATGATCTCAGAAAGCGACTGCGGGCGGACGACCTGAAGGATCGTCGCAGTGAGGCTGACTTTTTCCATCGCGCGTAGCTTTTCCAGCTTGCGCTTGCTCTCGGCGGTCTCTGCGCTGCCGGTCTCCTCTTCGATGATCTCGCGGCGGACTTCTTCGACATACTCCTTGTGCCGCTCTTCGAGACGGTCTTCGATCTTTTTCTCGAGGGAGCGCTCGACGGCTTGGCGGGAGAGGATGTCGGCGACTTTATCCTCCAGCTTGTCCAAAATGGCGGGGATCTCTTCATCTGTCGGCTGGCGATGGTAGTCGCGGTTTTCCAGAATGAGGCGCTCCATGCCGATGAGACGGCTCTTGGGATTTTCGTCATGAATATATTTCACGGCATTGAATCGGCTCGCCTGCACGATCAGCTGCTCGGGCCCCATCGCGGCGGCATAGATGCTGTAGATCGCATTCAGCTGGCGGTTCAGCTCCTCGTCCGAGAGGCTCTCCTCTCCGCCGATCTGGTTTTTGATGCGGTTCAAAAGGTCTGTCACGTCTTCCATCGCGGTCACTCCTTTCTTTTGTACTTATGATACCACAAATGAGGGGAGAGGGTTCAAGGGGCAGGGCCGACGAGACGAGAGATCGGCCCCTTTCCTCCTTGCTTCCTTTTTCTGATATAATAAAGGCAAAAGATCGCTACGAAAGGAGCCCTCATGACACAGCTGGAACGATTGAAGGACAAACTCATCACACTCACCGTCCGCCGCGGCTATCCTGCCGAGCTTGGCGCATTGATGGCAGCCGAGCTGGGTACGGAGAGTACCATCACGCGCATGATCACCTACCTCACCCACGTCGCCCCGGAGCGCGCAGAGGATATGGTGGATGAAATGCTCGCGATCCAAAGTGACCGCGATTTCTGGGTGGATAAAAAGAAATCAGAATACTATCAGCAGCAGTACAATCAGATGCTCTGGGAGGAGAAGAACCGGTAGCAGGAGGGATGTGCATCGCCCGATGCAGCAGGCAGAAAAGCCGCTCGGGACATCCCTGGCTCCCTTTTAGGGGCTGTGAAATAACGATCATCTCATTTTCGCTTTCAATCTGCCGCGGGGACTTGCAGCTCTCATAAGAGTGACCGGGAAATCTTATCCCAGCTGTCTTTCATGCCATAGTCACCCTATCTGCCCCTTTCGGGCACCTTCCCCTAGAGGGGAAGGCTGCGATACGAAAATACCATCTTCTAAAAAAAGGCGGCGAAGCCGCCACGAGAGCCCTGAACCCTGAACCAAATGAAAGCAAAATAAAAAGGAGCTGTGAAGAAATGAGGATTCATTTCTTCACAGCCCTTTTTTTTTATTTTCGAAGAAACGACAATATTTCCATCCCCGAAACACACTATATAGACAGAAGGGCAAGTGAGCCGGCCGGCGACCTTCTGAATATTCGTCTTACAGAAAGGAAGAAATGCTATGAAAAAACTGAATCTCGTTTTCAACACCTCCGGCAAAGCCATGACGGTCTCTCTCACAGATCCCAAGGAGGGCCTTACGCTGGAGGAATGCAGAACAGCGGCGGAAAAACTGCAGGTCGTTCTCTCTCCGTCCTCCGGGGAGACCGTGACCGGATTTGAAAAAGCCACCGTCGTCACCACCACCACCGAAGAAGTGAAATAAAGGAAACGGGGGAGCGGGTTCAGGGTTAGCCCCTCGGAGCGTGCTGCCCTTTGATTGGGGATGAAAGCCTCGCTCGAATGAGGAATGAGGAATGAAGGTGGCGGCTTCGCCGCGAATATATATGGGGCGATGCCCGAAGGTAGTATTCAAGTCACTAGTCACTCGGCACCCCTGATCCCTAGCCACTAATCCCTGGCTACTCATCCCTGCTTTCAAACTTCTCGCGGTAACGCCCGAACCCATCAGCCTTCCCTAGGGGATTGCATGTAACTATTTGAAAAAGGAAGAAAGGAAACTATCTCTATGACTGCAAAAGCAAAAATGACCGATCTCGTACTTCAGGTCCGTGTCGAAAACGGAACCAAAGCTGACGGCAAGGCGGCCGTGAAAAATATCAATTTCAACCAGCTGAAGCTGGATGCCACGGATCAGCAGCTCTTGGATGCCGGTCATGCGGCAGCGGGACTGCAGTCCCACGCCCTTCAGGGCCTGCGCCGCGTCGTCACCAGTGAACTTGCCGATGAATAAGCGGCCGGTATAAGAGAAAGAGTCGTGAGAGATCACGGCTCTTTTTTGCGTGGGATGGGTGGTTGGCGACTAGTGACTAGTGACTGGGAATTAGGGACTAGACTAAAAGGCTGTCAGACGTCAGACATCTGACTTCTGATGACTAATGTCTAACATCTAAAGTCTCAAGCGGGCATCGCCCTATTTATACTCTGCGGCGCCTCATTATTTATGCGCCGCACCACCATTTCGCATTTCTCATTTCTAATTTCTCATTCGAGCAGAGCTTTCATCTGCAATCCATGGGCAGCACGCCTATGGGCTCACCCTGAACCCCGTATCTCTATGCTATAATAAAAAGAAATGATTGTACCCAAAGAAGGAGGATCCATCATGATCCATATCAGTTCGAAGACGGCTGCGATCCTTGCGGCTTTTACGGCAGTCAGTGCGCCGCTCATGCTGGCGGGCTGCGGACAGGAGGCGCCGAAGGGGGAGGCGCTGACGGATGAGAATGGCCGCACGTACCATCTCATCAAGAATGAGGATGGCACAGAGACGGCGAAGTATGATAATGGGGACGAGGTCACATTCCGCCGTGACGAAAATGATAACTTGAACTACGTTTCCGGGATGTCCTCGCTCCTTCCGATGATGCTGATGAGTTACTTCCTCTTTCATGGCATCGGCGGCTATCAGGGGCATTATGACAGGAATACGGGCAATGTATTAAATGACAAGCGTCCGGCGTACACGCAGACCCAGCAACCGGGGACGGCCGCAGGGACGGCGGCGGGGACGGCGGTGAAGCAGGGGCAGCCGCCCGCGGGCAAGACCTCTGTCAGTGCGCCGGCCGGCGGCAAGACCGGCTTTGGCGGTGCGGGCGTGAGAAGCGGAGGTGCCTCCTGATGGAAAAAACGTACATGGATGACATTGATCGGACGATATTTCCCTATGTCGAGTATCCGGGCTATCCCTTCCGCTATCCGACGCATCTGCCGCTCGTGATCGAGAAGAAACAGGCGGATCTCCTCCGGCGGGTGAGCGCGGCGCTCTATGCGATCTTCGCAAAGGCCGTCCGGCGTTTTCAGTCGCAGAGCGATGAATTTTTCGATGAGATGGAGATCCCGAAGAAGATGCGAAGGTACCTTCACGAAGGCAATGCGATGAAGGATCTTCCGAGCTGGCTCTCGCGCTTTGACTACGTGATGGATCAGTCGGGGCGGATCCAGATGGTGGAGATCAATGCGGACACGCCATGCGCGGAGATCGAGGCCTACTATGCGAATGGTGTCGCGGCGCGGTATTTCTTCAAAGAGGATCCGAATGAAGGCGAGTGGGATCGTTTGCGGAGCTGGATGAAGGATATTTTCCTTCGCTGCTCAGGCGGAAAGAGCCGCGAGGAGCTGCTCGCGCATCCGGTGCTGTTTTCGTGCTTCGATGACTACGTGGAGGATCTCGGGACGACGCGCTTCCTCATGCAGGCGATGCAGGATGCGATCGATCCCTCGCTCCGAGACACCATCGTCTTCGAGTCCTTCTACCATCTGGCGGTGATGGAGGACGGAAGCCTCGCGCTTCCTGACGGGAGGACCGTCTCCTTCCTCTATCGCATGCATCCGATGGAGATCCTCATCGAAGAGACGGCGGATCAGGATGCGTCCTCTCTGGGAGAGCTTTTGATGGATGGGTACAAGGCGGGAAAATTCCATATGATGAATCCGCCGGAGTCGCTCATCATGCAGTCGAAGGGTTTTCAGGCGCTCATCTATGCGCTGATGGAAAAGAGCCCCTCCTTCTTCACGGAGAAGGAGAAGGAGATCATCCGCACCTACCTTCCGGAGAGCTATTTCCAGCGTGATTTTAAGCTCGGAGATATGCCCGAGGATTCTCTCTGGATCAGAAAGCCCATCTGGGGCCGTGAAGGGCGCGGGATCGAGATCATCAATGGCCGCGGGGAGAAGATCTACCGGAAGAAAATCGACAGCGATGACTATGTGGTGGCGCGGGACAGCGATTCGAATCTCGTACAGCGCTGCGTCCCGCAGCAGAAGATCATCACGAAGACGGATGTCGGCATCATGGAAGGCTATGTGACCCTCTCCTGTTTCATGCTGGGCGATACGCCCTCTGCGCTCTATGCCCGCTTCAGCGATGAACGCATCGCAGGAAATGAAGCGTACTGGATACCGGTGCTGTATTAAATGAGGAGTTCAGGGTTAGCCCGTGGGGCGGCTCGTCTCTTGATTACGTGCGAAAGAGGTTCAGCAGGTTCTATAGGTTCAGAAGGTTCAACGGTGGTGGTGCGGCGCATAAAAAAATGGAAGCGCCGCGGAGGTTTGAAACTAGCGGTTTTCTCGTATCGCAAACCTAATCCCTAGCCACTCATCCCTAGCTACCAGTCACCAGTCACTAGTCACTAGCCCCTGAATCCGCTATCCCCCGTCAATTCCACGTAAAATTTGCCGATTGCCATTGATTCTCATTGACAGGGGAAGATTTTCTGACTATATTTAGTAAGGATAGCCCACAGCAGACCGTGGGCAGCAAGGATCGGTCACCGGATGCTTCCGGATAGAAGGGAGGGTCGCCATGATACAGGCATACAAACATAATGAAAATCATGTTCTGTCCGCCGTTCCGCTGGAACAGCTGGAAAAAGGGTCCTGGATCAATGCCGCGGCACCGACATTGGAGGAGCTGGTCAGGATCAATGAGCTGACGGGCATTCCCGTTGATTCCCTCCAGACCGCCCTCGATAGAGAAGAACGTTCTCATGTCGAGCTTGAAGACGACTATATCTTCGTCGTCGTGAATACCCCGGTCGTCCTTGAGACGGATGCGTATGATGCACTGCCGCTTGGCATCTTCATCACGCGCCAGTATTTCATCACGGTCTGTCTGGAGCCGAATACAGTCATTCAGAAATTCCTGAATAACTCATTCACTTCTTTCCAGACGTACAAGAAGACGCGCTTCCTTTTCCAGATCCTTTCGCAAGCCTCCTCTTCCTTCCTGTATTTCCTGCAGCAGATCTACAAGCAGACCGATGTCATCGAGACGCAGGTCAGAAAGTCCTTGCAGAACAAGGAGCTCTTCCGTATGCTCGAGCTGCAGAAATCTCTGACGTACTTCAACTTCGCCCTGCATGCGAATGAAAACGTGATGGAACGTCTGATGCGGCTTCGAAACAGTCCGCTGCACTCGCTCCTCAAAATGTATGAAGAGGATGAGGACCTGCTGGAAGATGTCATCATCGAAAATAAGCAGGCGCTCGAAATGGCGGAGATCTATACCAACATTCTGATGAGCATGATGGACTCTTTCTCCTCCATCATCTCGAACCGTCTTTCGCAGATCATGAAATTCCTGACGTCTGTCACCATTATCCTGGCGATCCCGACCTTGATCTACAGCCTCTGGGGCATCAATGTCCCTGTCCCCTTCGAGGAGTCGCCCTTCGGCTTTGTCGGCGTCATCCTGATCGGTATCCTTTTGACCCTTGTCGTCACCTTCATTCTGTGGCGGAAGGATATGCTCTGAATCTGAAATACACGAAACCCCCGGAGTGAGCGCTTCGAGGGTTTTTCTTGCGTGAAAATGGTATAATCGGGTAGTATGCTAGTGACTAGTGACTAGTGACTGGTAGACATCAGACTCCCGTATCGTCATTTCGAGCGAAGCGAGAAATCTTTGTCATCCGCAGTCAGGCGGTCGATGGCAGGAGACCCCAAACGGGAAGCCTGCCAGCAAGAGACCTTCAGGCATCGTTACTATTTATACTGCGGCGAAGCCGCCACCACAACCCTGAACCCTGAACCCTGAACTCATATTTATAAAGGACTTTTATGCCAAACTATCAACTTCTTGTCAATGCCGACGACTTTGGCCGGCATGTTCTTATCGATCAGGCCGTCAAGCGCTGCGTGGAGGAGGGCTGTCTGCGCTCTGCGACGCTCATGCCGGGCGGCAAGGCCTTTGATGATGCCGTCGAGGTGGCCAGATGTCACCCCGAGCTGGGCGTCGGCATCCATCTGACGCTCGTGAACGGATTTCCTGTATGCGAAGCGAAGGATATTCCCTCGCTCGTGACCAAAGAGGGTGTCTTTTTTGATAACCACGTCGAATTTGTGAAGCATTTTCTTAAGGGGCAGATTGCCATGGAGGATGTACGGCGTGAGCTCATGGCGCAGGCTGCGAAAATGGAAAGGACCGGTCTTCCCTTGACGCATGTCGACAGTCACCAGCACATGCACATGCTGCCGGGGGTGATCGATATCTCGCTCGATGTCGCCGCGTCGCTGCATCTTGACGCCGTGCGTATCTCCCGGACGCCGCTCTTCACGGCTTTTGCCGGTATGGGGCAGCTCATCGGCCGCCTCGGGCTCTTCACGCTGTCGGAGTTCTCCCTCTGGAAGGCGAAGCGCCGTCATTTCCGCGTGCCGGATCATTTCGAGGGCATCGTGGCAGGCGAAGCGGTGCATGAAGGGCATTTCCTGCATATCCTGAAGGATCTGCGCCCCGGCACGACGGAGGTCATGATGCATCCCGGCACGGATAATTCGCGGCTCATTCCCGCCTGCGATTGGGAGCATGACTTCGAAGCGGAGATGCAGGCGATCGTCTCGCCGAAGGTGAGACGGATGATCGCGGATAAAGCCGTGAAGGTCGTGAATTACAGGGATCTGAAATAGTTGGTGACTAGTGACTGGTAGCTAGTGGCTAGGGATTAGGGACTCTCTCGTATCGTCATTTCGAGCGCCAGCGAGAAATCTTTTTCGTTCGCGATCAGGCGGTCGATGTTTGGAAACGCTACATGGGAAACTTGCTATCAAGAGACTTTCAGGCATCGCCCATTTATACTCCGCGGCGCTTAGATCCTTCGACTCAGTTCTCCTGTTTCAGATAAGCCATTTCCTAACACACGACGTTTTTCTCCGCTCAGGATGACGAGATGCGCCGCACCACCATTCCTCATTCCTCATTCGGACAAAGCGTTCATACACAATCAAGGGGCGGCACGCCCCTTGAGCCAACCCATTGAACCCATTTCCCCCTCGGAGGACACATTGAATACTCGGATCAAAGGCATCCTGCAGTGCGCGCTGGGCGCGCTTTGCTGGGGGGCGAGCGGGATCGCGGGGCAGTACCTGCTCGTGAACCGCGACATCTCCCCGGAGTGGCTGACCTTCTGCCGGCTGTTGTCGGCCGGTGTGCTGCTCCTTTTTATTTTTTCATTGACGGGGCAAACGAGCATCTGGCCGATATGGCAAAATAAAAAAGACCGGATACGGATCCTGGTCTTTGGCATGCTGGGAATGATTTGGACGCAGTACGGCTATTTTGCTGCCATCAAGTACAGCAATGCGCCGACGGCAACGGTTCTGGAATATCTGATGCCGATCCTCATCATCTTCTGGTACTGCCTCTCAGAGAGGCGGCTGCCGCGCCTGGTGGAAATTTTTTGCACGGCCTTTGCCTTCGTGGGGACCGTGCTCATCGCGACACATGGAAATTTTGGCAGTCTCGCGCTGTCTGAAAAGGCACTCTTCTGGGGACTGCTGGCTGCGGTGGCGTGCGCGCTCTATACGGTAGAGCCGGTCGGTATGATCAGGAGGTACGGCGCGCCCATCGTCGTGGGCTGGGGCATGGTCATCGCGGGGCTCTCTTTCCTGCCCTTCATGGGGCTCTTTCCCTTCACCGGCACGGTGGATCTACCCGTCAGCCTGGCCTTCCTTTTCGTGGTCATCGTGGGTACGATCTGTTCCTTCGTCCTCTATCTGGGAAGTACGAAATATATTTCACCTGCTGAAGCCAGTATCATCGCAGCCTTAGAGCCGCTCTCCTCCATTCTCCTCGCCTTCGCTATCTTCGGGCAGGACTTCGGCTTCTTCGAGCTTCTCGGTATGGCACTCATCATCGCTGCCGTCGGCGTGGTGAGTTTGCATCAGTGACTGGTGACTAGTGACTAGTGACTGGTAGCTGGGGACTAGTGACTAGGAATTAGTAGCTAGGGATTAGTAGCTAGGGATTAGGTTTACGATACGAGAGAATCGCTCATTTCAAATCTCCGCGGCGCTTCTGATTTTTATGCGCCGCACCACCATTTCGCATTTCTCATTTCTAATTTCTCATTCAATCGAGGCTTTCAAACGTAATCA
>UQRR01000011.1 GCA_900543455.1 uncultured Dialister sp. | reverse complement strand
TTCATGCAATACCGCTACGTAGCCCCCTCACCCCTTCGGGGAGCTCCCCCGATGGGGAGCCAAGAACGTTCTGCCGCTTAACTTAATAGCATTCCCTAGAGGGGAAGGCTGCGATACGAGAATGCCATCTTCTAAAAAAAGGCGGCGAAGCCGCCACCTGAACCTTGAACCTTGAACCCTGAACCCTGAACCAAATGAAAGCAAAGTAAAAAGGGGCGGAAGAGCATTCCGGGATGGGGCCAGCCCATCGGAGCGAGACAAATTTGACGAAAAAAGATGGAAAACATGACTTAATGCTGACAGGGGGCGTGTAAGATAAAAATGATCGAAGCGGTATTGGGCGCGGGCCATAGAGATCCTGACATATCGGATGGGTGGCTTTGCCCTCCTTGATAACATGGAGACATAATAGAACATGATGTTTATGCCAATATAGAAAGAACATTCAATTTGTATATACTATATGTTAGAATTATGATGGGTTAAATACCGCCATTATGTATATAGTCTTTTTGGGAATCATGGAGACTGATGGGGGTATTACGGAATCACGAATCATTGGTATCGTAATTATGGGGTAAAATTTTAGAAAGAAGGGGTAATGTGAAAAAATTTTGGAAAGGGCTGTGTTTTGCGGCAGCGAGCCTTTTTATGATCTCGCTGGCAGCAGGCTGCGGCGGCGGTGCTTCACAGGATAAGGCGGCTGTTAAAGAAAATGGGAAAACGGTCGTTACATTCTGGCATGTGTATACCAAAAACTTTGGTGCGCCGGTCATTAAGCAGATGGTCGATGATTTCAATAAGTCGCAGGATAAGATCATCGTCAAGGAAGTGTATAATCCGGACATGTATCCTGGACTGATGAAGAATCTGCAGGCCGATGTGGCTTCCGGCAAATCGCCGTCTATTGCCATGATCGGGTACAATTATCTGAAGTATTTTGATCAGAACTTCAAGTATGTCACTCCGGCAGATCTGGAAAAAGCGTCTGAAAAAGATAAGGATTTTGTTGAAAAGAGCTTTTTGCCCAATGTCCTGGAACTGGCGAAGGTGGGCAATAAACAGGTAGGGCTCCCGTTCTCTATCAGTGCGCCGATTATTTATTACAACCCGGACCTGTTCACTGCGGCTGGTCTGGATCCGAAGAATCCGCCAAAGACATGGGAAGAGGTGCGTGCTGCCTCCAAGGCCATTCATGATAAGACAGGCGCATATGGATTCTATATGCAGGAATATCAGGACAACTGGGCGACACAGGGGCTGCTGACCTCGAATGGTGCCAAGATCCTCGATGATAAGAACAAAGCGGTTTTTGCATCCAAAGAATCTGCCGATGCCTATCAGCTGTATGCAGATATGGTTTTGAAAGATCAGTCTGCTCTTCATATCGCAGCGGATGAAGGCATTGCTTCCTTCTACAGCGGAAAGGTCGGCATTCTGATGGGAACCAGTGCGAAGATCGGCACGGTCACCCAGTCTTCCAAATTCAATGTCATGGCTTGCCCGTTCCCTGCTTTTGGCGATAAGAAAGTACAGATCCCGGCGGGCGGCAACTTCCTTGCTGTGACGGCACAGTCTAAAGAGGAACAGCAGGCAGCCTGGGAATTCATGAAATTCATCATGCAGCCGAAATATCTGGCGCAGTGGACCATCAATACCGGATACCTGCCGCCGCGTCAGGAAGTCGTAGAGGATCCGGCTATCAAAGAAGCGATGACCAAGACGCCGGCCCTCAAGGTTGCCTTTGATGAACTGCCGACACTTTCGCCGTGGGTAGCATTCCCGGGGGATGTAGGTGTCAAAGCTGAAAAGATGTTTGCAGATACCAGAGATAAGATCCTGTCTGGTGAAGAACCAATGGCAGCATTGAAAAAAGCGCAGGATGATTTGAATGCTCTTTTGAAATAATCGATTGCAATTTGTGATTCCGAAGGAAACACTGATTAAATCGAACTCTGCGATTGAATCAGCGTTTTCCTAAATATAAGAGGGCCAGGTGTTTCGGCCCTCTTATATTTGTTTTATGTATGATTGGAGAATCTATCAATGAAACTTTCACCTGAAAGTGGCACCTATCGGGACAAAGAAAAAAGATTGGCGGCGCTTTTTATATTGCCATCCTTGGCCGTTTTTATGGTTTTCATGTTTTATCCGCTGGCATATACCTTGTACCTGAGCTTTTTTAGATGGAATATGGTTGCGCCCAACATGAAATTTGTGGCTTTGCAGAACTATGTCCATCTGCTGACTGATCCGGTGACATTAAAAGTGGTGCAGAATACGCTTTTGTATATTGTGATCCTGGTTCTGTTCAATTTCCTGCTGCCCTATGTATTATCCTTTATCAATACGTTTTTGATGAAGAGAGGAAAGCATGTATATAAGGCGCTTTTGTTTTCCTCATCGCTGATCGCGCTTGTCGTGGGGGCTATACTGTTTCAGTGGATCTTTAACCCGGTGTCGGGCCCGGTGGCCGCTGTGGCAGAGAACTTTGGGATCAACCTTCCGGCGTGGTCCAAAACCCCCGGCTTGGTTATCGTGGTCATCAGTTTAGTCGCTGTATACAAAGCGTTTGGTTATAATTTCCTGATTCTTCTTTCCGGGATGAACAGCGTCCCTGAAGAATTGATCGAAGCAGCCAAACTGGAAAAGGCTTCGAACCGCAGTATTTTTACGAATATTGTCATGCCCCTCACTTCCTCTACGGCGGTTTACATCCTGATCATGACCATTGTGCAGGGGCTGCAGTACGTTTTTACGCCGATCAAGGTACTGACGCAAGGCGGGCCCAACGATGCCAGCTCGAATATTATTTATCAGGGATATGACTATGCGTTTACCTATTACGAGACGGGCATGTCTGCGGCGCTTGCTATTGTGACCATGCTTATTTTCTTCGTCCTTTTGTATCTGGAATTCCGTTATGTAGAAAAAGGGGTCTATTATGAAAATTAAACCCTCAGAGATCAAGTGGCATGTGATTTTCATTATACTGGTTTTGATGCTGGTGTATCCGCTTTTGTTCTCGCTGTCCACCTCGTTCAAAACCATGAGTGAGGCATTCACGTCTTCATCGCTGATTCCCCAGGCACCTACGCTCTCTGCGTATGAACGGGTATTTACGACCATTCGCTTTGCACAGATCCTGTCTAATACGTTTATTATTGCGAGTCTGGTGACTCTTTTCAAATTGGCAACAGGGGTTTTGGCGGCTTATGCTTTTGTTTTTTTCCACTTTAAGGGGAAAAATGTATTGTATTTTCTTCTGATTAGCACGATCTTTATTCCGTTTACCGTCACCATGGTTCCGAACTACATCACCTTATCGGATATGGGTCTCGTAGACAGCATTTATGGCGTCGCGCTTCCGCAGCTGGCGGATGCGACCGGGATTTTCCTGCTGAGGCAGTACATGAAGGGCATTCCGATGTCGTTGATGGAAGTGGCAGCGCTTGAGCATGCCTCTCATTTGAATAGACTGCGGACGATCGTGATTCCGATCATCAAACCGGCCATTCTGTCCATTGGCATCATCTTTTTTATCAATTCATGGAATGAATATGTATGGCCGGCCATTATGATCAAGAGCGAGGCCAATTATACGCTGTCTCTGGCACTTCAGATGTTTGTCAGCTCGGAAGGCGGTACGGATGTACCGGTCACCATGGCCGTAGCCACATTGACGATGCTGCTGCCGTTAGGCCTGTACTCTGTTTGCCAAAAGTTTATTATCGGCACATTTGCTCACTCTGGAATTAAATGATGAGGTAACCATTATGTATAGTATTGAAATGAAGAACGTGGTCAAGCGCTTTGATAAAACGGAGGTCATCAAAGGACTGAATCTTTCCATCAAAGATGGGGAAAGACTGATTCTTTTAGGATCCTCCGGCTGTGGTAAATCTACGATCCTTCGAATGATCAGCGGCTTGGAAACCATCACCTCCGGCGAACTGCTTCTGAAGGGGAAGCTCGCGAATAATATGGATCCCGGGGATAGAAATATCGGCATGGTTTTCCAGAACTATGCGTTATTCCCGCATATGACCGTAGAAAAGAATATTTCTTATGGCCTTCGTGTGAACAGGATCCCGGAAGCGGAAATCAAAAAACGTGTGGCGGATGCGGTGGATATTCTGAACCTGGGCGGTCTGGAAAAACGTCTCCCCAGAGAATTGTCCGGCGGACAGAGACAGCGCGTCGCTTTGGCGAGAGCCATTGTGAAACAGTCTGATTTCTTCCTGCTCGATGAACCATTGTCCAACCTGGACGCGCAGCTTAGAGGACATGCCAGAAAAGAACTGGTTAAGCTCCATGAAATGTATGGGCAGACCATGATCTATGTAACGCATGACCAGATCGAAGCTATGACTGTCGGACAGCGCATCGCCGTGATCAATAACGGTAAAATCCAGATGCTCGATACGCCGCACATGGTATATCATCGCCCTGCGAATATTTTCGTCGCCAAGTTTATCGGTTCACCATCGATGAATATATTTGATGCGCCTATTGCAGGAAATCAGATGAAAATGAACGGCGTAGATCTGGCATTATCGGATCGATGGATGAAGAGAATCGCTGCCCATCAGGCGGAGGTCAAGACGGGAGTCCGTCCGGAGGATGTGACGCTGCAGGCAGAGCCGGGAGAGGGCTGCATCCCTGTGACCATTCAGTATCATGAAGACTATGGAAGCCGTGTGGGATATTATTTTACCGTCAATGGAACGGATGTCATCTCCATTATGCGAGAAGATATTCTCCAGGGAAGATCGCAAGCCTACTGGAAAGTCGATCAGCATGCATTACACTTCTTTGATCAGGCGACGGAAGCCAATATCGGGTATCCGGAGGAGTAGTCATGAAATATTTCATCAGTGATCTCATCGTAGGAATGAAACATTTCGCAGAATTTGCTGACTGGATCGAGAGCAGCAAAGATCCTGACTTCGGCATTGAATTTACCGCATTCACACATGATGAAGCCTATTGGCAGGCTTTGGCGGCAAAAGTCCCGCAGATGACATGTCCCTTGACCTTTCATGGGCCGTATGTGAACATCGAGGCGACCTCAGACATCGGCTCCGAAGAGAATGTATGGCTCATGGAAAGCTATAAAAAAGTATTTGCGCTGGCGATGCAGAATCAGGTGCGTCATGTGGTATTCCATTATTCGCAGCTGCAATTTAAACCGGAAGAAATTCCGCATAAGCAGAAGAATGCCTATTGGGTCATGGAAAAACTGACGGATATGGCAGCGCAGATGAAGGTGAATTTCGTGATCGAAAATCTGTGCTGGCAGGAACATGGCGTGCATTTGTTCAGTAATGAGGAATATTTCCAGATTTTCCAACATATCCCTCATGCGCTGTCTTTGATCGATATCGGGCACGCCCATGTAAACGGACTGGATATAGAGCGATTTTTGGCGACTTACGGCAAACGTGTCAAAGGATTCCATGTGCATAATAATGATGGCAAAGCAGACCAGCATCTGGACTATCATAAGGGAACGGCAGATATTCGGCAGATCATGCATTGGGCAGGGAAATATACCGAGGATGCAGACATCGTTATCGAGTATGAACCGCATGAAAAGTTGACACATGCGGAACTGCTGGAGGAAGTGCATGAATTGAGAGGCTGGGTGGAAGAAGGGAAAACACTTTCCTGAAATGTATCCCTAAAAACGCCATCAGAGTTTGGTAGCTCTGATGGCGTTTTGCTATTTTGGTAAACCGTTTGTTTTATAACGGTAGTGAGGATTCGTCTTTATTTCCTGTTGATAACGAATCCGAAAGTCTTGAAGGCAGAGATCATTGGCACAGCCGGTGGCAATAACATCGGTCTCGGCGCGCCAAGAACGTATGCGATCTCTGCCCAGTTCAAGTTCTAAGGGGATACTGACTGCACCTGATTCCATGGTTTCACCAATGTTTCCATAAAGAATGGTAGAAATATGTTAAAATACTCTCAATGGATAGCCAATCTAAGTCTATCTATTGAGAGTTTTTTTAGGAAAGGGGTTACCGACATGGAGTCCATCTCAGTAGGAATTGATATCGGGTCCACCGCTGTCAAAGTGGTCGCGCTTTCTGCGGAGGGGCGTCTGATGTACTCTGCGTATGTGCCGCATCATTATCGCGTGCGGGAAACGCTCAAAACACTGTGGCGGCAGGTGATGGCGAAAGTGTGCGAGGGGGCATTGCATCTGGCCTTTACGGGGAAGGGGGCGGCTGAGTTCTCTTCGGCGCTGCAGATTCCTTTTGTGGATGAGGTGCAGGCAGAGACAGAAGCCTTGCGGCAGCTTTACCCTGAGGTCGATGTGGCTGTTTCTCTGGGCGGAGAAAATGCGCGGATGATGTATTTTGAGAGAAATGGCGAGATGGATCTTAGAACAAATCGGAAATGTGCGGGTGGGACAGGCACATTCCTGGCACATATGGCGGCGTTCTTCGGCGTGGATATCCAGACGTTGAATGCGCTGGCAGAAAATGGGGCGCCTCTCTATCCCATTGCGTCTCGTTGCGGGGTCTATGCGAAAACAGATATTCAGGCGCTGATGAATCAGGGGGCGGGCAAAGCGGATTTGACAGCATCTATTTTCCAGGCGGTGGTGAATCAGGCGCTTTCTGATCTAGCCAAAGGGCGGCCGATACAGGGAAAGCTGGCGCTTCTAGGCGGACCGCTCGTTTTCATGCCGGAGCTTCGCCGTTGCTTCCTGCAGACAATCGGAATCTCTTCGGCAGATGTCCTTCCTGTCACGCACGGGGAGCTTTATTGTGCTTGGGGAGCGGCTTTGCTGGGGCGGGAAGCTGCTCCAATTGCATGGCAGGATGTGAAGAGACTGCTGGATCAGGATCATTTACAAGAAGTGGCGGCCGAACGACTGGAACCACTCTTTCCGGATATGGCAGCGTATGACAGCTTTCGATGCTATTATCAACGTTTCCGACTTCCCCGAAGGCCGATGCCGCAGCCGCCCGCTAGATTGTGGCTGGGGATGGATGCAGGCTCTACGACGATCAAGCTGGTTCTCGTGGATGAAGAGGGTCAGATTTGTTATGAGGATTACAGGAAAAATGAGGCTGACGCACTTGAGACGGCCAGGACGATGCTTCTTGCTATGTATAAAGCACTGCCTGCGGGCATTTCCATCGCCGCATCCGGCATCACCGGATATGGAGAGGCATTTTTAAAACAGGCTTTCCAGATCGATACCGGGGAAGTGGAAACGGTCGCACACTTGGAGGGGGCTCGTTTCTTCTGCCCGGAGATCACAGACTTGTTGGATATCGGCGGGCAGGATATGAAGTATATCCGTGTCAGTGAAGGGAGCATTCAGAAAATCGTTTTGAATGGTTCCTGCGCTTCGGGCTGCGGCTTGTTTTTAGAAACCTTTGCTGATTCCATGGGGCTTTCGATGGATGAATTTGTAGAGAAGGCGGTACATGCCCCATATTGTCTGGATCTGGGGCATCATTGCACCGTATTGATGAACCGCAAGGTACATCAGGTGCAAAATGAAAACGTGGACACAGGCGGGCTGATATCCGGACTTTGTCTTTCTGTCGTGAAGAATGCACTGTATCGGGTGATGCGTCTGGACTCGATAGAGGAACTGGGGTCGCATATCGTGGTAGAGGGAGGGACCTTTCAGAATGATGCTGTTCTGCGTGCCTTTGAGACACTGGTCGGTCATCCGGTCGTTCGTCCGAATGGTTCCGGCATCATGGGGGCTTATGGGATGGCGCTCTTGACGAAGAAAAGGATGCCGGAGGCTGCACGGTCGAAGATGCTTTCTGCGGATGAAATACGAAAACTGAGTGTCAGAGAGGAGTCAAGCCGGTGCCCGGGGTGCGGGAATCACTGTCTCTTGCAGAAAAAAACCTTTTCTAATGGACATTGCTTTATTGTAGGAAATCGATGCTCTTATGGTGAACGGCTGCTGGCGAAAGAGCATTTTGTTTCTCGGAAGGCGCCAAATCTCTATGAGTGGGAAAAGAACCAGTTGCTGCAGTCATCGAAGGTAAACCCTTCAGCTGAAAAAACAATGGGTATTCCGGCGGTGCTGGGGCGATGGGAAGATATGATTTACTGGAAGGTCTTTTGGCAGACGCTTGGGTATCGCGTCATCCTCTCTGCTTTTGATGCAGCATCACTCGGAAAGAGTACCGTGACCATGCCGCATGGGATTTATTGCTATCCCTGCAGGCTGGCCCACGGACATCTGATGTACTTTTTGGAACAATGTAAGCCCGATGGTATCTGGATGCCTGTGATAAGCGGGGGAAAAGAAGAGCCGGATATTGATGAAGCGACACATGCAGCCTATGGGGATGTATTGGCAGAGCAGATGAAGGAGCAGATTTCTGCAGCCGGCATTCCATTCTATCACCCGCAGATCTCTTTTTGTGACCATCAGTCGTTGCTTGCTTTTATGAGGGAGAATCTTCCGCAGGTGACACCGCATGCTTTGAGGCGCGCCACGACGGCAGCAGAGAAGGCACAGCGTGGCTATAAGGCGCGTTTGGAAAAGAAAACAAGGGATGTCCTGGAATGGATCGAAAGGGAAAAGAAAAACGCCCTGGTACTGGTCGGACGAAGCTATCAGCTGGATCCCGAGATCAATAAGGGTATACCTGCTGTCATGGCAGGACTGGGTATCCCTGTGTTGTCTGCAGAGGGATTGTACTTACTGCAGAATGAGGGACATGATACGCCTACTTTCCGGGAGAAAGCTTTATTTACTGCGGAAATGGTCTGTACAAATCCTTATCTGCATTTTGTACAGCTGCAGTCGACCAGTTGCGGCTGGGATATGACGACGATAGATGCTGTACAGAAGAGGCTGGAACGGGCAGGGAAGCGCTATACTATGATCTCACTGGATCAGGGGGTCAGTACGGGAGCGTTACAGATACGCATTCGATCATTGATGGCAGAAATTCAGGAAAAGCAGAGTCGTCTTTACTAATAAAACGAAAAAGTATGGATCTGATCTTCCTGTGAATGAGAATGTTTTTTGTGTATAATAAATTTGCAACTTTTTTATAAAGATCAAGAAGAGGGGTAAGATGCAGAAACTGTTTAGAGAAATCGGATTTGCCTGCCTTTTGCTTGTACTCGCTTTGCTGCTCGTATGCTCCCTGTTTTGGGCACTCAGTATCGGGACAGTGAAGCTGCCGGTTCGTGAAATTTACGAGACGGTGCTCGCGCAGTTTACCAGCGGAGAGCCCATCACGGCGCCAGGACAGGGGCCTGTCCATGATATCGTCTGGCTGCTTCGTCTGCCGCGCGTGATCCTGGCGTCCCTTGTTGGCTGCGGGCTGGCAGTGTGCGGGGTCATCATGCAGGCGATCGTGAAGAATCCATTGGCGGACCCCTATATATTAGGCATTTCTTCCGGTGCATCACTGGGAGCGACGTCGGCGATTCTCTTGGGCATCGGCGTTTCGCTGGGACCGAATTTTGTGGGGATCGCGGCATTTATCGGCGCCTTTGCGATTTCACTGGCGGTGCTTTTCATATCGAATCTGGGCGGGCGCTCGAACTCGATGAAGCTGCTTCTTGCCGGCATGGCACTTTCGGCAGTGTGCGGGGCGTTTTCCAGCTTTATTGTATATTTTGCGAATAATAAAGAAGGCATGCAGACTATCGCGTACTGGATGATGGGGAGTCTTGCGGGAGCCAAGTGGGGAGAGCTTACGATCATTGCACCGATCATCATGGCTTCGGTTATTTTTTTCTGGACACAGAGCCGCGTGCTGAATCTAATGCTTCTTGGGGATGAATCGGCCATTACCATGGGGACAGACCTTCATGCCTATCGCCAGTGGTATCTTTTGATCTCCTCACTCATTGTCGGCTTTGCGGTATACGCGGCGGGCATGATCGGCTTTGTGGGACTCATCATCCCTCATGTCATTCGTATGTTCACGGGGCCGGATCATAAGCGGCTGATCCCCGTATCGGCGCTGACGGGGGCGATTTTCCTCGTCATCTGCGATGGCTTGTGCCGCATCATCATCCCGCATACCGAGCTTCCTATCGGCATTCTGATTTCTATGATCGGCGCGCCGAGCTTTATCTATCTGATGATCAAGAAAACGTATGGCTTTGGAGGGAATGACTGATGGAGATACTGGCAGAGGCGGTGAAATATTTCATCGGCAAAAAGGAGATCCTAAAGGGTATCGACCTGCACCTTTCGCCGAAAGAATTCCTGGGAATCATCGGACCCAATGGCAGCGGGGAAAGTACTTTTCTGAAGTGCGTCTATCGCGTGCAGAAACCGACCGAGGGGAAGATCCTCTTTGACGGAAAAGCGCTGGATGAGCTGTCGTATCGGCAGTCGGCGCTGATGCTTGCGGTCGTGGCGCAGCACAATTACTACAATTTTGATTTCTCCGTGCTCGATGTCGTCCTCATGGGGCGCTCGCCGCATAAGAAGATGATGGAGCGGGATAACGAAGAGGACTACCGATTGGCGCATGAGGCGCTGGATATCGTGGGGCTCCATGGCTTCGAAGAAAGAAATTTCTCGACGCTCTCCGGCGGCGAGCAGCAGCGCGTCATCCTGGCGCGTGCGCTGACGCAGGGATCAGAGTGCCTCGTACTGGATGAACCGACGAATCATCTCGATATCAAGTACCAGCTCCAGATCATGGATATCGTGAAGAGCCTCGGTCATACCGTGGTTGCGGCTGTGCATGACCTGAATATCGCAGCGATGTATTGTGATAGACTGATCGCGATACAGGGCGGGAAGGTGGTCGGCGTGGGGACGCCGAAGAAGCTCCTGACACCGGATTTCATCAAGAAGCTCTATGATGTGGACTGTGAGATCCACTATGGGGAGGATGAAAGGATGAATATCGTCTATATCCCGCAGCATTGGAAGAAGTAAAGGCTGCATGCGATGGGGATTCGTATGTGACAAGAAAAAAGCAGGACGTCAGCGACGGACCTGCTTTTCTTTATGATGTGATGGCAGTGTAAAGTGGTTTTACTTTCAAGAGTCAATCCGAATCATGGTGGTCATGATCCATCGGCTTTGCCCCGTCATCCAATACTGACTCAGGGGAAATACCATGAAGTGATCATCGGCTTTCATATGATTCCTTCCGATAAAGTCCAAAAGGGCGCGTTTCGTTTCTGCATCAATGACGCCATAATGACCGTATCCGTGGACTTTGAGATAGATGCCCGGCTTCATGGTGTATACGGCTTGCTCTTTTATGCCAGGCATATGCGGGATATAGTGCGTCAGGAAGGAGTAGCTGGTAGCAGGCTGCTCCTGGTGCAGGGAGGCCGACGGTAAAATGAAGCCGAGAATGCTGTCTCGAAAGCAGTTCTCGTCTTGCAGATAGGGACGGAGAGCCGCAGCCATATGTGAGACGCGATCCTTTACTGGCGCAGACATGTCTATATCCCAGCGATAATATCGACGTTCTTTCTCCAGCTCGGTGATAAATATCCGGTTCAAAATGAGATGGGGCTGACGTTCCATAGACTGGATGCGTTTTTCGAGGATCTGGCTTTTCTTTTGCAGCTGCTTCATTTGCTCCTGGTACTCGGATAGCTTCCGCTTATAGATACTAAGAAGAAATTCGTCGCTTCCATGCTGCAAGTATTGATAGATTTCTTCCAACGGGATGTCCATTTTTCTCAGAGTGATGAGTATCTTGAGCTGGAAATACTTGGAGAGCAGATAATACCGATAACCGTTGCTTCCTGTCGCGGTAGCGGTGAAGAAGTTCTTTTTGTCATAGAAGATCAGAAGCTGCTTGGATAGACCGGTGAGCCGGGCCAATTCGCCTGTGGTAAAGTATAATTCTTTATTTTCCATATTTTCCCCTTGACAATAAAGTCGTTGTACTTGATAGATTAAGGAAAGATAAATTTCACGTGAATGATAGAAAGCAAAAGGTGAGTGTTTTTTATATTATATCATTCAGTTTGTTGAGGAGGAAAGCAATGAAATTGAAAGGGAAAATCATCATCGGTGCGATGGTTCTGGCAGCCCTCTCGGGGATGCAGAGTATGGCTGCGGAGAAAGAGGTATACCAGTTGGGGGAAGTGCTGGTTACGGCCAATAAATACAGTGTTCCTGATCTGGAAATTCCGGCGGCAACGGAAGTTATTTCAGGGCAGCAGATCGAAAACATGGGCGCCAAGAGTGTGATGGAAGTCATGAAGAATATTCCTGGCTTTGTTATTTCGGAGTCTCCATTTGGCAATGGCAATCCGGGGATTCGCGGGATTTCCGGACATATGAGCATCATGATCAATGGGATTCCTCTGAATCAGGACTACTATTTCCAGATGGGAACCTTGTCTGCGACCAGCATCGACAGGATCGAAGTGGTCAAAGGCGGGTCTGCTGTTTTGTACGGCAGCAATGCGACGACGGGCGTTATCAATATCATCACGAAAAAGGATAACGAAAACAAAATCGTAGTGGGTGCTGGTGATCATACCCAGAGAAATGTTTCCGGGTATGTAAATGCGAAAGGGCTGTCCGTGGCCTATGAGCACTATGGCATCAAAGATGCAGGAATTCTTTCGAAATCGACATCCACTCTGTATGATCAGACAAATATGTATCGTGATAGCGTCAACGTAAATTACACACCGAATGAACATTGGAATTTCATGTACCTCTATAGCGACAGACATTCTGATGTGGATACGCTGTCTGCCAGGACACTGGCTAAGACAGGTTCCTATGACAGCAATACGCTGTATGATGTTTCTCAGATCACGTATACCAATAAAGATCTGCGTGTGACGACGTACTATCAGGATAGAGCTTGGAAATATACGTATAATGGCCGCGGTGGTAAAGACACGGGCCGCTCTTATGGCGTAGACGTAGTCAATAAATGGGATCTTGGCTGGACAGATTTGACAGCGGGCGGTATGTTCGAAAACGAACGCTTTAGGAATTTGTCGGGAAATCATTGGATCGAGCGAGATAGAAATTATGGAGCTGTTTATTTCTTGACGGACACAGATTTGAACGAAAAAACAAAGTTCCTGTTTGGCGCGCGTGAAGTATTTACCGGTGATTCGGGGAATGCGTTCTGCCCGTCCTTCCAGCTGCTGTACAAATTAAATAATACGTCTTCCGCTTACATCAATGTCAATAAATCTTTGAGAAAGCCGGATTTGTCAAAACGATATGGCAGCAGTGCGACAACGCTGCCGAATCCGGACTTGAAGTCTGAAAAAGCCTGGACATATGAAGCTGGCCTGAAGAAGCAGGTGGGCGAACATGGCATGTGGAAGTTTGATGTATATCACATGGAAATTTCAGACCGTATTTATTCTGATTATGTCAATGGAAGCACCGGTCCTAAGATGAATTACAATGCGGATAAGTATAAAAATACGGGTGTAGAATTGAGCTACGGATGGACGGTACCGCAGGGGTTCTCTTATAATATTGGAATTTCCAGCAGCAATCCAAAACAGTTGGAGAAAAATAAGGGCTCTAGCTGGAAACGTGCTGAAAACCGATTGAGTATTCACTCGGATGTCGCATATAACATGAAAAATACCTCGGTCAACCTGTTCTTCAACTATGCAGGACAAAGGGTGCAGGATACCGATCCGATGTTTTCTCTGGATATGAATGTTCGACAGAAACTCACGGAAAACGATGCAGTTTCTTTGAAAATCAGCAACGTTTTGGACAGAGATGATTACAGAGGCTCGACGCCGGGAGCCTGCATGCAGGAAAGAAGCTGGCTGCTGAGTTATGAGCATAAGTTCTGATAGTTTATAAGATGAAAGAAAAGGGGAATTTCAATCAACTGAAATTCCCTTTTCTTTCTATGAGGAGAGATCCATGCTGAAGAAATTACTAAGCCTCATTCTGGCAGCGATCTGCGTGATCGCGCTAGGCGGATGCATGAGTGATGCGCCGCAGTCAGGGGACGGGTACACGGTGACGGATGCCCGCGGGAAGACGCTGCACATGAAGGAGAAACCGAAACGTATCATTTCCACGTATATCTTTGCAGATGAGATCTTACTCGATCTGGTATCGCATGACCGTATCGTGGCCATGGACAAATGGATCCACGACCCGGGTTTATCTATGGCAGTCGAGAGTGCAAAGGATGTCACGACAGAGGTCGATAACAGTCCTGAGCACATGATATCGCTGCGCCCGGATCTGGTGGTGGTGGGTGAGAGTCAGATCAAGATGGTGCAGTCATTGGAAAGTGCGGGGCTTCCGGTCTTTGTTTACAAGGATGCCAAGCTGATCAAGGATATACCGGATGAGATCCGCTCGCTGGGGAGAGCGGTGGGAGAGAATGACAGGGCAGAGACGCTGATCGCAGAGATGGAAAGCCGCTTGCAGGACATCGAGAAGAAGGTGGCGGCCATTCCAGAGGGTCAGAGGAAGCGGGTGATGCTGGTGCTTCGATTTGGCCCTATCGGCGGGGAAGGAAATATCTTTCACGATGTGCTGACACGCGCCGGCACGATAGATGCTTATAATGATGTGCGTCCACCGAAATTGGCAGGCGATGGGACGTCCATGATTTTAAGCAAGGAGGAATTTGTACAGTCAGATCCGGATATGCTTATCATGGGGAACTGGTCACAAGGGGGCGCTTTTAAAGACAGCGAGCAGCAGCTGCAGGAGATGTATGAGAATCCGGCCTATTCCTCTATGAGAGCGATACGGGACAAGCAGGTCGTCATCCTGCCGCAGAGGAATGTGAATTGCCTCTCTCATCATGTGACAGAAGGTATTGAGACGGTGTACCAGGCGGTCTATGAAGGAAAGGGGAGTGCGTCATGATTTTTACGCCGGGAAAGCAGAGAAAGATCATTCACTGTAATCTCATGCAGGCTGCCTTGGGGGCAGTACAAAATCCAAGATGTGCGGTGGTTATCCATAATGTCAGATCCTGCTCCAAGGTGGTGTGGGATGCTTTTCGGTCGTTGGGAGAAAAATACAGAGAAATCACTGGGAACAGAAAAATGGATGGCTTTCTTTTCTGTACGGGCTTGACCGATCAGGATGCTGTATTTGGCGGCAATGAAAAGCTCAGACGTTGTCTGGAAGATATCTGTGATGAAGTCCATCCCGAAGTGATTTTAGTCGTTTGCGGATGTGTGCCGGGTGTCATTGGGGATGATACCGAGGCGCTGTGTCAGGAGGTAGAAGCGGAAACCGGCACGACCGTCGTTCTGCTGCCCGGGCACGGCTTTATGGTGCCGGGCCTGGTGGATACTGTTACTTCCATGGCACGGCTGCTGTTTGATACATGGAGTCTTCCGCAGGTGAAGGCAGAAAAAGACCGGGAGATCTGCCTGGTGTCCGGCTTGTCACCGGCTTATAGTTCGCCGGAAGAATATCATGAGCTCATGGAGGTGCTGCACCTTTTGGGGTTCACACGCATTCTGTGTCCGCCCGTGGGTGTCAGCAGGAACGATTATATAGACATGGGGCGTGCGTCACAGGTCGTATCGTTCACTAGGGGGGCTTTTCAGGAACAGGCATCGACAGAGAATGCTCTGTATATGGCACATAGACTGGATGTACCCATGGTGAATTGGACCCATGTTCGCACGCCTGCAGAAAGCCGACGTGCTTTTATGGAGATGGCTTCTTTGCGAGAGAAAGAAGAGGTCATGGAAATGTATTGCCGGAAGCAGGAAAGCCGTCTGGTGAAATTGCTGCAGGAGGGGAAACGTGCTGTTCGTGGGAAAAGCTGCCGGATGCGGCTGGGAATTACCCGGCAGGCAGAGGGGCTGAGGCAGCCGGTGGCATTTCTTCGGGCGATGGGGATCGAAGATATCACTATCGTCTTGGCGGGGATGATCCCGCAAGAGGATGAAGCGTCGATACGCTCTGTCGTGGAAACAGAGTGCGGGGCATTGAAATGGAGCAGGCAGGAGGTATCAGCGGATGTACGGCTGTCTACCGTTTCTTTTGATCTGCGGCAAAGTCATGAGATCCTGATTCCGTCATGTCTGGGATATGCGGGATGGATTTCCTTTATCACGCAGATCGTAAAAACCTATGGAGGCTGTGATGAGTAAGCTGGATCGATGGCGGGTGTGCAAAGAAGAAACGGCCATGGCGGGAGCGGCTGCGGCGTTTCTCAGTATTTCCGATCTGGGGTTGGTTCTGGATTCGCCCATGTGGTGCTCGGCTTTGACCTCTCGGAGGATCGCAGAGCGTGAGCCTCTTTGGGCGAGGCGGATGTACAGCACGCTGATCGAGGAGAATGACCTGGTCTTTGGAGCAAAGAAGAAACTGCTGCAAGTGGCACAGGATATGCGGCAGGAGGCGGACTATGCTGTCATGGGGGTAGCGGTAAACTGCGGCCCTGCGCTGATGGGGGATGATATCGAGGGGATCTGCCAGTCTGTGATGGACATTCCCGTGTGCGTATCTGACGCCAGTGGGTTTAACGGTGATGCCGATCGGGGTTGGTCGGACGCTATGATTTCTCTGCTGCGTAAAGTGCCTCACTTTTCAGAGAAGAAGCCGGCGGGGAAAATCAATGTGATCGGTCAGTGCATCCTGGATCCTGCGTCCGATGAAAGCTGGGAGAATGTATTGTTCATTCCTGGCGGGCAGTTGATGACGTATGGAGAATTATCGCTGCTGTCTGAGGCGGAAAGAAATGTGGTCGTACATCCCCGAGGTCTTGCCGTTGCGAGATGGCTGGAAGAAAATACGCAGGTGCCGTACAGCATTCAGTAGGAGTCAAGCCTGTGCCCAATGCTCGGTTATTCTGGCATCTTCTAAGGAAACGCTGATGCAATCACAGAGTCAGTATTTTCCTATATATAATGACGCTATTTAGCTATAGCCTGCAGCGTGGATAAAAGGCATGCAATCATTCGAGAAAGACTGGGGAATCGTATAGACTTTTAAGCGGCGCGGAAGTTCGCACTTATTCTTAGATTTTCATTGGGAAAGACCAGTTAACGTTGCAGATATTGCGATTTTCAAAAAACTGCAACGTTAACTGGCCTTTTTCGCGTGGGCAGGTATAATAAAGAAAGGAGGTTTTCTACTATGGAACTGTTCAAACGAGAGAAATATTTATCCCAAATTCGTGGATTTTACGATGCGGATGATATGATCAAAGTCATCACCGGGGTCAGACGCTGCGGCAAATCCTGCCTGATGCAGACCATCATGGGTGAACTTTCCGCTAACGGGGTCCCTGCGGATCACCTCATCTATCTGAATCTAGACAGCCGGAGCTATCGCCATGTACAGACCGCTGAAGTATTGGATCAGCTTATCGCTTCTTATGCATCGCTCCCCGGGCGCAAGTATCTGTTCATTGATGAAATCCAAAATGTCAGCCAGTTCGAGCGAGTCATTAACAGTTTTCGTGAAGACGGCGATTTTTCCATTTTCATTACGGGATCGAATTCCTATCTTTTGAGCGGTGAGCTTGTCACCAAGCTGACCGGCCGATACATTGCGTTCGAGCTTTATCCCCTGAGCTTCGACGAGTATGAAGAGATGAAGCAGTTTTATCACAAGGCGATTGATCCAGACCGCCTGCAGGAACTCTCCCAGTATATTTTGGAGGGCGGTTTTCCTCGGGCTATCGGATTCGATGAACTTGCTGACAAGAGAACCTATGTCCAAGGGATCATACAGGAAATCTTTGAGAAGGACATTCGCCGACGGGTCAAGATCCGCGATCGCCAGTCTTTTGAGACGGTGAGAAATTTCATCATCAACAACTTCGGGGCGACGACAAGCATCAGCAGTCTGCACGATTCGCTTCGCAAGAACGGGTTGGAGATCAGCCGCCAGACCATCGCGAGGTACATTCAGATTTTGGAAGACGCCAAAATTCTTTACTGTTGTGATCGATTTGACATGAAATCCAAACGTGCTTTGAGTGGAGAGAAGAAATATTATCTGGCAGATTTGAGCTTCTACTTCGCGCTAAACACTGACAATCGGATCAACTATGGGCCTGCACTGGAAAATATCGTGTTCATTTATGCAAGAAGTATGGGCTATGCGGTCAGCATTGGGCGCATCGGGGCGCTGGAATGTGATTTCATCCTGCGAGGCGGCGATATGCAGTATGCTTATGTGCAAGTCGCGCTCACTATCCTCAGCAGCCGGAAAACGGAAGATAGAGAGTATCGTCCGCTGGAGATGATCAGGGACAATTATCCAAAGTATGTCGCCACGTCAGACGCATTCCTCCAGCAAAGAAATGGAATCCAGCATATCAATATCATTGATTTTATGAAAAATCAGAGACGTTTTTAATCAGCGTTTCCTTAACGTGAGAAGGGAAGGCGAGGCGCGTAAACATTATATGATTGTCATAGCCGTATCTCGTCAGAGAAGGAGGAAGACCGGTTGTTCCTGTACTTGTTGCGTACAGGAAGCCATAGTGATTTGTTTTAAGAAAACGCGGATTCAATCGGACAATGATTTAATCCGTGTTTCCTTAATCCGTATTTTCTGATTTTGACTTGAAACATTCCTGTGCAGGACCAAAACATGATATAATGATGGTCGACTAATGGCAGGCGGCTGCGGGCTGCCTGATGGAACAGGGGTGTATGCATGAATTTTCAGGATGAATTGACCATCGATATGACGCATTTTTCCGGCGAGGGCTGGGGGATCACGGAGGAGGAGATCAATGCCTGCAAGGAGCGCATCCGCGAGGCGGCGCTTTCTGTGGAGCGGCTTCGGAAGAGCGGGAAAGGGCCGGACGGCAGTCGCGTGCTTTTCCCGCATCTGCCGTATCTTTTGGAGGAAGAGATTTTAATTTCCAAAGAGGAGAAGGAGCGGCTGCTCGCGCTCTCGGAGCTGGCGAAGCAGCAGGATATCGTGGTGTCGATCGGTATCGGGGGTTCGTACCTTGGAAATCAGGTGCTCTTTGACCTTTTCTGCGGACAGTACTGGAATCTGATGACGAAGGAGGAGCGCCGCGGGTATCCGCAGCTGTACTTTGCGGGGCAGAATCTGGATCCGGTGAGTCTTCTCTCGCTGGTAGACCGCATCCGGCGGAGCTCGCAGACGGCGTGGTGGAAGCACAAGGTGCTGCTGGTCGTGAATTCGAAGTCTGGGACGACTTTGGAGCCGGTCATGGCGGAGAGGGCGCTGCGGGATATGCTGGGGAAGTTCTGCGAGGTGAGCGTCATCGCGGTGACGGACAAGGAGAAGGGAGCGCTGCGTCCTCTGGCGGAGAAGAATGGCTGGCCGTGCTTCACGGTGCCGGATGGTATCGGCGGTCGTTTCAGCATTTTCTCTCAGGTGGGGCTGGTCTTTGCGATGCTTTCGGGGATCGATATCCGGGATTTCCTTCGCGGGGCCAAGATGACGGAAGAGGCGTGCCGCAGTCTTTCGTTTTCGGAGAATCCGGCGCTGCAGCTGGCGGTTCGTAAGTATCTGGCGCGGAAGAATCATGGTGTCGATGCGGAAATCATCATGCCGTATGGGGATAGTCTCCGTTCGCTCGGCTGGTGGTATGCACAGCTTCTGGGTGAGTCTTTGGGCAAGGCGCTCACGGTCTCCGGAGAAGAGATCCACTATGGACGTATCCCGGTCGCGGCGGTGGGGACGACGGATATGCATTCTCTGACGCAGGAGCATCAGGAGGGGAAACGGAATAAGCTCGTGCAGTTTATCTCGGTCAAGGAATCGCGGGAAGACGCGGATATCCTCTGCGATGAGGGGGAAGAGAGCGGTCCGGTCCCGCTTTCCTACATGCTGCGTGCGGCGCAGCGGTCGGATGAGGAGGCGCTCGCGCATGATGGCCGCATGAGCTGTGACCTTATCATGAGAAGGTGTACGCCGTTCCATGTGGGGGCGCTCATGTATTTCCTCTTCCTCACGATTGCCTACGAGGGGGCGCTTGCGGATGTCAATGCCTATGACCAGCCGGGGGTCGAGAGTTATAAGAAGATCCTCCATGCGGATCTGAAAGAGTATATCGTGAAGCATAAGAAGTGACTAGGGACTGGTGGCTGGTGACTAGGGACTAGGGATAAAAAAACCGCAGCGACGTTGTCGCTGCGGTTTTTGCGCGCTAAGGAAAGGCGGATTCATTGCAGAATATAATCGGAAAGGGGACATTGCAGCAGGCGGTTTTCTCATAACGTCATTTCGAGCGAAGCCCGGAAATCTTCCTTGCTCTGCGTTTATCCATGTCAGTATGAAAATGAAAATCGACGCTTTTGTGTTTCGTTTCTCTGCTGTATCATGCCGGCCGCTTATGAGTCTGCCAGAAAGATCCCTCGGCTGCGCTCGGGATGACGAAACGGGGAGCGGATGGTTTCTCACTCGTTTTCAGATCGCTGCCATCCATCCGCTTCCTTCGGTGTGTCCCTCTTCCGCGCGTTCGCTGCGGGGAGGAATGCCAGAAGGACTGCAGAGAGCGTTCTTCTCGTATCGTCAGCATTACCCAAGCGGGGAAGGCCAAGATGATACGGGAGTATCACCAGTCACCCCTAATCCCTAGCCACTAGTCACCAGTCACTAGTCACCAGCTACTTCTTCAAGTACGGCACGACGGCGCTGCCGTGAGGGATGATATTGATGGCGTAGTCGGTCTTGCCTTCGCCTTCGAGCTGCTTCTGGGCGAGCTGCCAGGCTTCTTCGACGGTGGCGACGGGGATCTGGTGGGTCTTTTCGCGGAGGATGTCGAAGTTTTCCGGACGGGTGACGATGTAGACGGTGTGGGTGAGGGCGGTGTTCAGATTTTCAAAGGCGACGAAGAAGGGGATGGTGAAGCAGTCGCGCAGGCCCTTTTCCATATCGACCAGGTTCTTGTACTTGAAGCTGCCGAGGTAGGCGGCGGGTTCCATGATGTCTTCGGCTTCGATCATGGTGATGATGATGCCGCCTTTCTTGGTGGCGATCTCAGCCGTGGAGTAGCACTTGGTTCCCTGATACAGGTTCGTGTCCTTCGGATAGCCGCCGGCGGAGACGATGGTGACGTCGGCCTGCTGCTTCATCGGGACTTTCTGGAGGCGGTAGGTCTCCTTCGTGCCTTCGAGCCATGCTTCGTAGGGGTTGCCGCCGACCATGGAGGAGATGCGGCCTTCTTCATTGATGATGGAGTGGACGAGGAAGCAGGGGTGTACCATGTCGCAGGCTTCCTGCATGTCGCTGGATACGGGATTTCCTTCGATCTTTAAGAGCGTGGCGTCAGGGTTGAGGCCGCTGCCGAGCGTGGCTCCCAGAGCGTGGCAGTGGTTCTGCTGGACGGTGTCGAAGCCGGCAACGCCCGGGAGGATGAGCTTGCGGCCGCCGCCGAAGCCGGCCATGTCGTGGGTGGAGACGGCATTGATGAGGATGACTTTGTCAGCGTCTACAACGCGCTTGTCGATCCAGACTTCGGTGCCGAGGGTGGTCTTTCCGAGATAGGTCTGCTGGGATTTGTCGGTGGAGACGTGCTGGTACATGGTGATGCGGCGGGCGACTTCTTCGCCGACGCAGGTGATGTTCTCTTCGTCGGTGTGGGGGCGGTGGGTGCCTTGCGCGAAGACGATGTAGATGTCTTTGTCGGGGACGCCGGCGAGGTTCAGCTCGTTTACGACGTAGATCAGAAATTCAGAGGCGCGGTTCCAGGCGCGGGTGATGTCGGCGACGACGAGGCAGACTTTGTCGCCGCTCTTTACGACTTCCTGCAATGGGGCGCTGCCGATCGGGCTTCGCATAGCGGCAAGGGTCGCTTCTTTGACGTCGCAGGCGGGGGTCGGGACGCCTTCTAAGACGTCGGAAATATGGTCTTCCGGCAGCATGACGGACTGCACGCCGCGGCCGAATGCGAGTTTGAATTCTTTCATGGATGAGATCCTCCTTGGTGGTATGGAAATGGGTACTTCGTCTCATTATAGCATGAATGGGGAGAGGGGAATGAGAAATGAGAAATGGTGGTGGCGGCTTCGCCGAGATCGATGGCTCAGGTCGCAACTGTTCTGGCATTCGTTATCTCACTTACGACGTTTCTCGCCGCTCAGGATGACGAAACGGGGTGATGCCCGCTTGAGACGTCAGACGTCAGACGTTAAACGTTAGATGTCAGATGTCTCCCAGTCTCCCAGTCTCCTAGTCTTCTAGTCCCCAGTCCCCAGTCACTCACTTTTGCTTCAAGGGTACAACGGGTTCAGCAGGTTTAACGGGGAAGGTGCCCCGAAGGGGCGGATAGGGCACAGGTGAAGTGGTAAACTAAAATTGGACACAGAGGGGGTAATCTTTAGACATACAGTGTACACTGCATAGGCAGTGCAAAATAAGCACTGGACAGAGTGTCCCCCTTACTGGACAGGAGGTTTGCCATGAAGTACACGAAAGAACAAAGATTGGACATCGGTCGACGAATTTACTACAGCGAAATAAGTCGGTATGAAGCCGCGGAAGAATATGGCATTAGTGAGCAGACCGCACGGAATTACATGAGAATGTATCGGGATGTCAATCGGCTGCCGCCCAAACACGGTCAGAGATCCATCGGCGCACTCTCTTTCAAGAAAGAGCCGGTAGAGCTGGATGAACTGAAATCTATGACAAAGGAGGAATTGATCCAGGAGCTGATCAAGGCCAGGATCACAGAAGCAAGGTTAAAAAAAGGATACGAGGTGAAGGGAGATGGTACGGTAATTCTATACGCCAGCAAGACTACCAAGTGATTATGGAGCTGTCAGGAGAAATCCCAGTGAAGATCCTATGTAAAGCAATGGGCATCCAGCGGAGCAGTTTCTACGCATGGAAGAAGCATCTCTCCCATCCTTCGGAAAGAGAGAAGAACCTTGCAAGCAATGTCAGGCTGTTTCAAGAATACCACTCGAAGTATCCGTCGCATGGTTACCGCTGGCTGAATGCCAAGATACGCCTAGACAAAAACATTGTCCTGTCTGACCCCTATGCTCATAAGTGTTGCAAGATTGCGGGAATCAAGAGCAAGTCCAAGCATTACCGCTACAAGAAGGCTGGAGATCCGGCACGGATATTCCCAAATCTGCTCCTGTCAGAGATGCAGATTGACGGGCCGATGCAGTGCATCGTGAGCGATATGACAGCGTTTTATGTGAAGGGCACCTACTACGAACTGACTCTTTACATGGATCTCTGGAACAATGAGATTGTCATCTATTCCCTTTCGGCAAAGCGTGGCGACCGCATGACCTATATCAGTGGGCTGAGAGATCTGATTGCATGGAAGGAGCAACATCCAGAACACCAAATGATCCTGCACACGGACCAGGGATCTGTCTACGCATCTAAGGCCTACAACGACCTGCTGCCCATGTACGGCATTACCCGGTCGATGTCACGTGCCGGAACGCCGACAGATAACGCTGCAATGGAATCTGTCAATGGATGGATTAAGGCCGAGATGTTCATGGACTTGCACGTGACCGGAGAGAAGTCCATCGAGGAAGAGGTGGATGATTACATCCATTTCTTTAACGAATATAGGCCAGCCTATACATTGGGCTACTTGACGCCGAAGCAGTACCGAGAACGCCATATTTCTAAATGCTGAACTTATTCAAGTTGTAGTTGGCATAAAGTGTCTGGCGGTTCCCGAGACGATGTTGGAAGATTCACTGTATCTTGTACAAGTATTCAATTTTTATGCCTAATTTTTTTAGTTTCGTGTCCAATTTTTGTTGACAAGTGCAGCAAAGCTTTCACCCGCAATCAAAGGGCAGCACGCCCGCGGGGCTAACCCTGAACCCTGAACCCTGAACCCTGAACCCTGAACCCCTGAACCCCTTAAAACAGTGTACATCTTATGAACTATCTATCTTATCTCTTTCTTGTAATCATCGCCCTTCTCTTGATGATCCTCTACGACTTATACGCCGCCTTCCTTCTTGGCATGCTGCTTCTTGTCGTGCCGCTGCTTTCACTGGCGGCGGGCTATGCGCTGCGCCATTCGGTCACGGCCACGCTCACGGCGCCTTACCGCGCGCGGCGCGGAGAGGCGGTGGAAGTATGCCTTTCCGCACGCGGCAGGTATCTCCCCTTCTTCTCCTCGCTTTCTGCCACGCTGGCAGGGCGCGAGTATGACAGCTATGAAAAAGAAAAGGGCGAAGTACGTTTCTTTTTCCGGGTAGGCACCGCGCATGCGGGACGCATCACGCTCCCCGCGGCGCGCCTTTCTTGGAAAGACCCGTTCGGACTTTTCCATTTCCCAAAAGACACGGAAGCCGCCACACTTCTCGTCCTGCCGCGTCCGATGGGCGACTACGCACATACGCTGAAGAGTCTCCTTCGACTCTCCGGCAGTGAGGAGATGGAGTACTTCGGCGCGACGCCCTACCAGCCGGGGGATAATCCCCGCCTCATCAACTGGAAGGTGACGGCCCGCACAGAGGATATCTATGTCCGTGACCGCATGCCTGCAGACGATGCACGCCTTATCCTCGCTGCAGACTATGAAGAGGATGATGCACTTCGGGATCTTCTCGCCGATGCGCTCCTTTCCTGCGGCCTCGCGCTCACAGCGGCCCGTATGCCTTTCCGTTTCGCGTGGATGACTCTCCATGGTGAGGAGATCATCACCTCCATCAAAGACAAGGCGGGCTGGGAAGAAGCTGTCGCCACCTTCCTTCGAGAGGGCGGCGGCAATGCGCTGAAGACGAGCCATCTCTCTCCGTATATTCCGATCTGCTACCTGACAGGAAATCCTACGCCTGCCATTTCGCCCGTCCTGCACCCCTCCATCTGGTGCGTGTGTGATGCCCAAGGCGCTGCCCTTTCCGGAAAAGCCGCCATTGCCCGTGCGCTGGGAGGTGAATCATGATGCCGCTTCTCCTCTCTTCATTGGGTGCATTCGGCGCTTCGTATGCGCTCTTCTCCTATTTCGGCGGCGGTGCGATTTCCTATGCGATCGCCGGTGCGCTCCTTGCGCCCCTTCTTTCTTTCGCTCTTTCCAGACTGATCGGCAGGCACCATCTGCCGCTTCTTGCTCTCCTTGCCCTCCTCCTTCTCTCGCTCCCGCTCCTTGTGAGAGACGCCTTCCTCTCGAGCCTCCTCTCTGCGCTCATTCCCCTCGTCGATACGCTCAAAGAGCCGTATGACATCGACATGACCGCACCGCTTGCGAAAGCCATCGCAAGCCCGGCTCTTGCCAAAGGATGGCTCGCCTGCCTTCTCGCCCTCTTCTTTACGGCCGGTGCATTATCCAAAGCGGCCCGCGCGATGGCAGCGCTTCTTTCCTTTTTCCTCATCCTCTTCGGCTTCTACTTCGGCGTGAACCCGCCCGCTCTCGCCATTCTCTGCTGCGCCTCCTACGGACTTTCCGTTTTCGCCTCTCTTAGAAATCACGGACTCGGCATGCCGGAGATCCCCGCCCTCGCCCTGACCCTGCTTCTGGGTACTGGGATTCTCCTCGCGCTCCCGGAAAGCCGGTATGAGCAGCCCGCGATCTTCTCTCGCATGCAGGAAAAAATCATCGGCTGGACCGACCCCTATGACCCGATCTTCCACGCCGGCAACGCCTACACGGGCATGATGAAAGGCGCCGCCGGACACCAGCGCCTCGGCAGCAGTGCCAGTATCCGCTACACAGGCCGCGTCATCGCAGACATCGAAGCGACAAGCGCTAAGCACCTCTACATCCGAAGCTGGACCGGCGGCCTCTACGAAGACAGCCGCTGGAAGGACTTCCCAGACAGCACCTATGACGGGACAGAAGCCCTCTTCGCCAAGAACCAGGGCGAATGGTACGACCAGGGTGCATGGCTCATGGAGGTCGCTGCAAGAAATCCATCGATTTCCCAAAAACTCTTGAACTACACCAAAGAGAATGACCTTTCCGCCTTCAAGAACCCCTTCACCCTCGCGGCCCTCTACGAAAAGAGCCGCTTCCTGCTCCTCCCCTATGATGCCGACTTCGGCGGTCCCTACTTCCGCTACGACCGCTCGCCGATCTCCCGCGAGGGCAAAGCCTACAGCACCGACGTGTGGGACATCCCCGCCGGCGCGATTCTCTCCCTGATGGCACGCGAATCCATCAGCGACCCCTACTACACGACGTATATAGAAGCTGAAAAGCGCTACCGCAACTTCGTCTACGCACACTACCTGACGATTCCGGAAGAAACACGCGCCGCCATCACCTCTTTGGGAGCCATCCCACCTGCGAAAACGCTCTCGGAGAAACGCGCGCGCATCGACGCCGTGCGTCATTTCCTGGAAACGAACTACACCTATACGAAGAATCCGGGCAAGACGCCCGCGGACAAAGATTTTATCTCCTACTTCCTGACAGAAAGCCGAAAGGGCTACTGCACCTCCTTTGCCTCTGCCGCCGTCATGCTGCTCCGCGCCTCTGGCATTCCTGCCCGCTATGCGGTCGGTCTTTCCGTCGACAGTGAAGATCTCCAAAACGCCCCCCTGACGAAGGAAGGGCTTCACGCCCTCTCTGTCAACGATCATCACGCCCACGCCTGGGTCGAAGTCTATGTCGATGGCCTCGGCTGGCGTCCCTGTGAAATGACCCCGGGCAAAGAGGGCGAGGAGAACCCCTTCCCGATCCCGCCCGATAAGCAGAAAAATGAACAGGGCGCGCCGGACAAACCGGCTGACGAGAAAAACGCACGTGAGGAAGCACCGAAACAGCAGCCGCCTGCACCGCAGCAGCAACAGCAACAACCGCAGCAGCAACCAGAGCAGCCGCAGGGACAGCCCCCGCTCTCCCAGCCGAGGACGCCGGACGCCCCCGTTTCCCGCCCGCTTCTCCCGATGTTGCTCGCCTTCCTGCTCATGCTTGCACTTCTTTCCGCCTATCCGCTCTACCGCATGACAGCCGCCCCCCGCCTCCTCGCCAAAGCACTCACGGATGACGCCCACTTCAAGAGCCTCATCGCCTACACGGAACGCCTTTCCCGCTGGGCAGGCCTTCCGACTCGCGGCTCCTACGAAGACAGGAAATCTGCTCTCACCAAAGACCCGCGCTTCGCCCCCTTCGCCCGCATGCTGGACCTTCTGGTCACCGCCCGCTTCTCAGGAAAACCGCTGACAGAAAGTGAGAAGACCGACATCCTTGCCATCGTGAGAAAGACAAGGAAGGAGTGCCTGAGAGGCCTCTCCCTGACGGAAAAGGGGAAATTCCTGTGGAAGAAATTGTGATGGGGATTAGGGATTAGGAGTGACTAGTGACTGGTGACTAGTGACTAGGAATGAGTAGCTGGGGATGAGTAGCCAGGGATTAGGTTTGCGATACGAGAAAACCGTCAGGGAAACACTGATTCAATCGTTGTCAGATTTTACTCTTGAATTTTTATACATGACGAGAAATAGCCTGACGCGAATAGCGAGCTATTTAAGGAAGGCTATGACGAAGTCATGTATAAAAATTCTTGTAAAATCTGACTCTGCGATTGAATCAGCGTTTCCCTGGTTTTCAAACCTCCGCGGCGCATTTCGTCATCCTGAGCGGAGTGAAATGTCGGATGTTCGAAAATGTAAAGGCAGAACAGTGAGAACTGAGTCGAAGGATCTGGCGCCGCACCACCATTTCTAATTTCTCATTCAAGCAAGGCTTTCATCCACCATCAAGGGGCAGCATACCCCAGGAACAGTAAAAAACCTCTCCGCTTTCGCGAAGAGGTTTTTTACTGTTCCTGACAGACCTTCATATAGACCTTCTGCTGCTGGTCCGTATAGCCGGAGAAAAGTCCTGATTCGATCGGACAGTCGGTGAAGTCTCTGCCCATACTGAGCTTCAGATAGCCTTCATCGACCGGCACATGACGCGTGGGATCGACGCCATACCAGTAGCCGTCATCCCAGATCTCCGCCCATGCGTGACTGACCCCCTCCCCCTCAGGAAGACCGCTCACATAGCGTGCCGGAATGCCGGACAGGCGGCAGAGAGAGAGGAAGACGTGGGCATAGTCCTGACACACGCCCTTCGCCTGATGGAAGGCTTCCCCCGCCGTCGTGGAGACGCCTGTCGCCCCCGGAGTGTAGGTGAAATGCTCGTGTACCGCCGTCGAGATCGCGAGTGCTTTCGCAAGATCCGTCCCCGAAAGGGGAAGCGATGCCAGGAAATCTTTCATTTCATCCGTCGGCTCCGTCAGCCGGGACGGATATTTATAACCGGGAAGAACCGTGTCCTCCCGTTGCTTGGCACTGTCATCACGCACCGCCCGCCCTCCTGCCCCTTTATTCGCCCGCCATTCCGTTGTATACTATAGTGATATAAAAATAGGGGACTGGTGGCTGGTGGCTAGTGACTAGTGACTGGTGACTGGTGACTGGTGGCCTGGGGATCAGGGCAGATCGCTGAAATCAGATTTCAGCCTTTAGAGCCCCATAAAAATGGCGGCGAAGCCTTCCCCTCCACTCCTCAAGTCTCATTCCTCATTTTTCCGAAAGGACTCCCATGGATATACTTTACATCATCTGGTTCGACGTGCTCCCCATCCTCGTTTTTCTGGGCGGCGGATGGTTTCTAGCGGGCAAATTCAAGATCGAGGTCAAGACCTACGAGATCGTCATCACGCGCGTGGTTCTGCCCTGCTTCGTCTTTTTCAGCCTGTATCAGGTCCCGCTTACTACCTCTGATTTCCTCCTGCTTCCGGCGGCGCTTCTTCTGACGGCACTCCTTTTCGTGCTGTCCGCCCTTCTTTCCAAAGGCCTCTCCCAAGAGCTTTCTCTCCAGCATGCCATCCGCGGCGTCAGCTCCTGCCCGAACGTCTGCTACCTTGGCGGCGTCCTCACCTACCTCACCTTTTCGCATCCGCCCTTTGCCTCCGCCGGCGAAGCGCCGGAGCTGGCGAAAGCCCTCGCCCTCCTGTCTCTTCTGATCACCTTTTCGCACCTGCTGCTCCGCACCGCCGGACACGCCATCGTGGCGAAGGAATCCTCTTCCCTCTCCTCTCTCCTCTTTCGCGCACTCCAGACCCCCGTCCTCTATGGCGCGCTTCTTGCCTTTGCTGCGCAGCACTTCGGCATCCCGCTGAAAGGCACCTTTCTCTATCCCGTACTGCACCACTTCACCGGCGCTTTCGTCGTCCTGACCGCGGTCACGACCGGCGTCATGATCCAACGCAGCCATCGCTTCACAGTCAGCAAAGACATCCTCCTTCCCGCGCTGGTGAAACTCCTCCTATCGCCACTCTTGGCGCTGGGCCTTCTCACCCTTTTTCCGTCGATGGATGATCTGGCAAAAGAAATCCTTCTTCTTTTCGCCGCTATCCCCTGCGCCATGGATTTCTCCATGGCTGACACCGCCGGCAGCGCACAGAACTCTCTCTTCCGGAAATCTCTGATGACGCAGATGTCGCTTTCCATCCTCACCCTTCCCCTTGTGCTTTTCCTCTGCCGGCTCCTCTTCCCGGCTTCCATCTAAGGAGGCAGACATGGCTTTCCTGCAAATCATTTCGGATAATATCGTGCCGCTTCTGGTCTTCGTCGCCATCGGCTACCTGCTCGATCTCAGATACCATCTTGATGTCATCTCGCTCAATAAGCTCACCTTCTTCATCGTGCTGCCGAGCTTCATCTTCTACAGCATCTACGTCGCGGAAATCGACATGACGCTCCTGAACGTCTTCCTCATGGCATTCGTGCAGATGTTCTTCATCGCGCTCGCCGCCTGGGCGTATGGGAAATTCCGCGGGATGCCCGTCGGGAAGATCGAGTGCCTCAAAAACGGCACCATGTTCTCCAATAACGGAAACATCGGCATCGCCCTGATCGCTCTCGTCTTCGGCAATGCCCCCTACGTCATTGATGGAGAAACTCCCTACCTCGCACAGGCGAGCGCCTGCGCCACCATCCTCCTCGTGCAGATGAATATGACGCTGAATACGCTCGGCCTTTATCAGGCCGGCAAAGGGAAACTGACGCCGCGCGACGCGATCTCCGTCATCTTCCACATGCCCGTCATCTACACCCTTGTCGCCGTCTTCACCATCAAATTCTCCGGCTTTGACATGACACAGGTCTTCCTCTGGCCGGTCTTTGAAAACTGTGCCAATGCCCTCGTCTCCATCGTCATGCTCGCCCTCGGCATCCAGATCCATCGGAGTACCATCGTCTTTCGAGACATCGATGCCTGGGCCGGCTGCACCATCCGCCTCGTCATCGCTCCGCTTCTGGCCTATCTTCTCCTTCTGCTCTCTGACCTCGCAGGTCTCCACCTGTCCCCCGTCCTGAAGCAGACCATCCTCATCATGACCTCCGTCCCCGGCGCCGTCAACTCCGTTCTCTACGCCGTCGAATTTCACAATTTTGAAGACTTCGCGACCGAGCTCGTCATGATGAGCACCTTGCTCTCCTGCATCACCATGACCGGCGTCATCTACCTGGCGCGTGTCCTGTTCCCGATTGTATTATAAGTTGTTTGTTGTTGGTTGATAGTTGTTTGGGTTGTGCAAAAAAAGCACGTCATTCTCGTATTTTGAGAATGACGTGCTTTTTTAGTGACTGGGGATTAGGGGTTCAGGGTTCAGGTTGGCGGGTTCAGGGTTGTGGTGCGGCGCATAAAATTATGAAAGCGCCGCGGATGTTTGACTGGCGCTTCGCGCGTATCGTCATTCCGAGCGTAGCCGAGGAATCTTTTCCGTTTGCAGTGAAACAGGACAGTTGAAAAGGTTCCTTACATGGGAAACCTATCATTCCACAGACCTTAGGGCATCGCCCTATTTTATATTTGCGGCGAAGCAGCCACCACCATTTCTAATTTCTAATTTCTAATTTGTCACCACACCCCTGAACCCATCAACTCGAACCCTGAACCCTTCTTTTACGGCACAAACTTATATCCCACGCCCCAGATGGTCAGGATATGCTTCGGATGCGCCGGATCCTTCTCCACCGCCTCACGGACGCGGTTGATATGTACGGGGACGGTCGCCGTATTGCCGAGCGAATCCATCTCCCAGATGCGCGTGTAGAGGGTTTCACGGCTGTACACGACATCGGGATGAAGCATGAGATACTCCAGCAGCTTGAATTCCTTATTCGGCAGCGTTTTCTCTTCGCCGCGGACGAAGACGCGATGGGTATCCGACTCGAGCACGATATCCCCCAGAGTTATGCGCTCTCCTGCTTTCTTTTTCCCCTTGAGACGTTCATACTGCGCGAGCTGCGACTTCACTTTTGCGACCAGCACGCCGGGGGAGAACGGTTTCTCGATATAATCATCGGCGCCAAAGCCCAGCCCCCGGATCTGATCGATATCCGTCCGCTTTGCCGTGACCATCATGATCGGGATATCGAGCTTGCTTCGAAGCTTTCGACAGATCTGAAAACCGTCCATCCCCGGCAGCATGATATCCAGAAGAATCAGATCATACTCGCCCGAGAGTGCTTCCGTCAGCCCCTTTGTCCCATTGATTTCCACCGTCACCTGATACCCGCTGACTTCCAGATAATCCTTCTCGATGGAAGCAATGTCTTCATCATCTTCTACGATCAATATACGTTTCATGACTTTTCCTCCTTCGGAAAAGAAATCTGAACCAAGAGTCCGTGCGGCGTGCGATTATCCATAGACAGCGTGCCATACATGAGTGTCACCGCCCGCTTTACGATGGCAAGCCCGAGCCCGCTGCCCTTGTCCGTGTGGCTTCTCGCGAGGTCCGTCCGATAGAAGGCCTCCGTGAGACGGGAAAGCGCCTCCTCCGCTACGCCGCTCCCATTGTCTATGGCAGTGAGCAGGACACGGTCACCGCTGCTTTCCACCCTGATGTCGATCTTCACCCGCTCTTCCTTTTTATAGCGGATGCTGTTCGTGATGAGATTCTCCAAGATCCGCTCCAGAAGAAGCGTATTTCCCGCCATCCTGTGCACCCCTTTGCTGTCGATATGGAAATCTGCCCCCTGCTTTTCCCAGAGAAGACGATTCTCCTCGACGAAATCCGTGACCAGCTTCGAAAGATCGATCGGTACGAGCGGAAGCGCCTTCTCCCCCAGATCCATCTTCGTCAGAAGCAGCTGCTGCTCGATCAGACGCTCCAGAACCTCCGATTTCTTCTCGATCACACGCAGATAATGCGCCTCTTTTTCCGGCGTATCTGCCACATGGTCGAGAAGCCCCTCTACATAGGCGCGGATCGCCGTCAGCGGTGTCCGGATATCATGCGAAATACTGGCGATGAGCTCCTTTCTGCGTGCCTCATCCGCTTCCCTCTCGCGAAGCGACTGTGAGAGCTTATCCGTCATCAGATTGAAAGCAGAAATAGCCGGCGTGAATTCATCATTTCTCTGATGGGAAAGACGCACCGACAGATTCCCCTGCTGCACCGCCTGCGCCCCACGCTCCAGCTCCTTCAAAGGCGTCAGGATCCGCCGCACGATGAATCGAGACAGCCCATAACTCGCGAGTACAATAAAAACGATGAGCATGACCACGATGAATCGATTGCTCGCATGGAATGCTTCTTCGATCGCCGCATCGCTCCGGTTCACCGGCTTGTGCGACAGCATGTAGAGGTGGTACACATGCCCGCCGACCACACTCCGCTCCATGAACGAGTACTGCCCCATACGCGTGCGGCTGTATGTCCCATTGATACCGCCATCATCCAGCTCCTGCTGCACCTTCTTCTGCTTCAGATCATCCACCAGTCGCTGCATCGCGTCATTGCCATACTGCAGCAGGATGGCTCCGTCCCGATACAGCACCACATACGAATCGATCGGGTCCATGACATCCAGCACCCAGCGGTCCTCATGCGGGTCCCTGTCATGGCGGATATTATGGAAAATCGACGTCCGCACCGCCTGGCTCATCACCTGAAACTGGAAATCACTCTCCGCCATCACATGATTCCCGCTCTTCGCGTACAGGTACAATCCCAAAAAGGAAGACATGAGTACAAAGAACGTCATCAGAAATGGCAGGATGCACATCGAGACATGCGACAGGATAAGGCTCTTCTTGATCGTCATAGGAACTCCTTGGAATAGTGAGCGGTCGGAATGAACAGCCAGGGATTATACGCCGCACCTTCACTCCTCGTTGTTTGTTCTTTTCCCATCATACCCACCATCGCCACGTACCGCAACCCTCATTTCTACAGTTTATCTTTCCTTTAACCATTCCACCCGATTTTGTAAAGCCTTGCGAGTAAGCTATAGCCATAGAAATTCCATGATTTGAAGGAGGCCCTATGTATACCCTGCTTCGCAAGCACCCCTACCTCACGCTTCTTATGTGTTCCCTCTTCCTCTACCTCATCGGCAACGAGCTCCTCCCCGTCACCGACACCGCCGAGTCGAACTACGCCGTCACCGCCAAAGAAATGGTTCTCTCCGGAGACTGGATCTCCCCACAGATCTACGGGCACTACTGGTACGACAAGCCCATCTTTTACTACTGGGAACTGGCGCTTTCCTACACACTCTTCGGCTTCAATGAAATGGCATCCCGCCTGCCCGCCGCCCTTCTCGGAAGCGCCTCCGTCCTCTTCACCTACTGGTTCGCCCGACGCGTCTACAGCGAAAAGATCGGCTGGCTCTCCGCCATCATCCTTGGAACCTCTGTCGAATGCTGGCTTCTCTCGAAAGCCATCATCACCGACACGACCCTTTTCCTCTTCATGAGCATGGCGATCGCCTTCTTTTACCTGGGCTATGCCGAAAATAGAAAATACTACTACCTCTGCTACATAGCCGCCGCCTTTGCCGTCCTCACCAAGGGCCCCATCGGTCTTCTCCTCCCCGGTCTTGCCGCCCTCCTCTTCCTCGCGTACAACAAAGACCTTGCAGAAATGAAGCGCGTCCACCTTTTCTCCGGCCTTCTCCTCTTCACCGTGATCACCGGCGCGTGGTACGGACTCATGTGCTACCTCCACGGCTCCGATTTCCTCTTAAACTTCCTTGGCGTCCACAACTTCCTCCGCGCCACCGTCTCCGAGCATCCGACAAAGAACAAATGGTACTTCTACCTCATCATTTACTTCATCGGCTTTGCCCCATGGAGCTTCACCATCCCCTACAGCCTTTTTAAGAAATGGAAACGCAAAGAGCTCGATCTCCGAAATTTCTCAAATGCGACGCAGCTCCTCTTCATTTATTTCGCCGTCGTAAATATTTTCTTCGAACTCATCGCCACCAAGTATACCACCTACACCTTTCCCGGACTCTTCTCCCTCTCCATCCTGACTGCCATTCTTTACCAGAACCTCACCTTACGCTTCGAGAAAATCGGCTGCGCAACCATCGCCATTTACACCATCCTCACCCTCTTCTTCGCCCCCGGCCTCATGCTCACCCGCTCCGGAAAAGAGGCCGGACAGGCCCTCGCCCAGATGGATACCACCGGCAAGACCATCGCCTTCCTTCATGACTACCGCACCTCCACCGTCTTCTACAGCGGCAAAACCATCTACCGCGCAGAACCCGCTGACAAGATCGACGGCATGAAACCCGGTACTCTCTCTTGGAACGCAAAGAATGTCATGCCCTTCATCGCAGAAGAAGACCTCTTCCAGAGAGACAATGTGATCCTGATCGCCCAAGACAAGAGCCAAGAGCCCTGCCTTGTCGCCTTCGAAGAGGCACGCCCTGTCAGTGAACTTCGCATCCCCGGCCTGTACGACCTCTGGATCCGCGAGCGTGCGTGAGGTGGGAGTGAGCTGGTGACTAGTAGCTAGGGATTAGGGATTAGGAGCCTCGAGTGACTAGTGACTTGAATACTACTTTCGGGCATCGCCTCACATATACTTCACGGCGCTTCTTATTTTTATGCGCCGCACCATCCCCGCCGAACCCTCTGAACCTGTAGAACCCGCTCCCCCTCTTTCGCACGTCATCAAAAGGCGACACGCCCCACGGGCTCACCCTCCTCCCTTTACTTTTTCGAAAAAATGCGATATACTATAAAACATCATCTATGGCGGTGTAGCCAAGCGCTAAGGCGTGGGGCCTGCAAGCCCCTTATCCCCGTGTTCAACTCCGGGCACCGCCTCCAACCATCACACTCCTGCATTTGCAGGAGTGTTTTTGATATACCCAAAGGAGCTGTGAAGAAATGAGGATTCATTTCTTTACAGCTCCTTCTTTTGTGTCCTTTTTCACTCCAGGTAGTAAAAAACAAGAGGAAAAGGGTATACTTCCCCCTTTCCCCCAAAAATCAGCTTTTTAA
>UQRR01000010.1 GCA_900543455.1 uncultured Dialister sp. | reverse complement strand
AATCCCTAGCCACTAATCCCTAGCTACCAGTCACAAGTCACTAGTCACTAGCTACTAGCCACTTAAAAATCCCATCCCAGAACGAATAGCAATAAAAACGCCCCTGCTGCAATCTGGCGTCATTGCAGCAGGGGCGAAAATTTCCGCGGTACCACCCTGGTTTTATCACTCAAAAGAGCACTTTCTAATGAGATGTCACCATATAAAAACGCCCCTATTTCCGTACTGGAAATAGGGGCGACATGCGCGGTACCACCCTACATTATACTCAAGCTCACATCCGTAACGTGGACAGACGCCTTCATTTACTACGTTCGAAGAAGGAGCTCACAGGTGATATCAATCAGTGGAATGTTCCGGCTTGCACCATACGCCGGCTCTCTATGCCATGGACCACAGAATGCTTTGTCCCGATCATCGCTTTTCAGGTGCCTGTAACGCAGGCGGCGTCAGAAACTACTTTTTTCATCTCTGAAACTCCCGGGTGAGCGTGCATCCCTTCCCTGCCGGCTCGCACCGATCGCCGGCTCTCTGAAAGTTCTACGGAATGCTTTTCCCGTTCCTAGCTATTCGTTCTTTCGTTGTGAAATTTATTATACTATGTTATGGATGAATGTCAATAGTTTTTTGTGATTAGTAATCAGGGATTAGGAATTAGGAGTGACTAGTGACTAGTGACTGGTGACTAAATACCACGTTCGGGCATCGCCATTATTTACACTCCGCGGCGCTTCCATATTTTGATGCGCCGCACCACCATTTCGCATTTCTCATTTCTAATTTCTCATTCAAGCAGAGTTTTCATCCGCAATCAAAGGGCGCCACGCCCCACGGGCTCCCTCCCCCCTAAACAAAAAGCAGCAGACCTTCGTCTGCCGCTTCCCTACGACTATTTCACGATGCGAATCGAGAAATAATTTTTCTTTCCTTTTTTGATGATGATGAACTGGCCATTCGTATTCGGATGCGCGGAGATCTCTGCTTCCACATCCTTCACCTGGATGCCATTCACACGGATCGCGCCATTCTTCACATCTTCTCTGGCCTGCCGCTTGGACTTCTCTACGCCGCCTTCGACGAGCGCTTCGACGATATTGATCTTCTCCTCATGCACTTCGCCGCCCTTGGTATTGCGGAAAGCGCCTTCGATTTCCTCGCCGGAGAGCTCTTCGATATGGCCGGAGAAGAGCGCCTGCGTGACCTTCTCCGCCTGCGAAAGGCCTGCTTCTCCGTGAACGAAGCGAGTGACTTCTTCCGCGAGCTTTCTCTGCGCGCTTCTATGCTCCGGATGCTCCGCGACTTCGGTTTCCAGCGCATCGATTTCCTCCTTTGAGAGGAAGGTGAAATACTTCAGGTACTTCACGACATCGCGGTCATCCTGATTGAACCAGAACTGATAGAATTCATACGGAGACGTCTTCTTCGGATCCAGCCATACCGCGCCGCCCGCCGTCTTGCCGAATTTCGTGCCGTCCGCCTTCAGCATCAGCGGGATGGTGAGGCCGTAGGCATCGTGCTTGTCTTCCATCTTGCGGATGAGGTCGACGCCATTCGTGATATTGCCCCACTGGTCCGAGCCGCCGATCTGCAGCTGCACATCGTATTTGTCATAGAGCATCTTGAAATCGATGGACTGCAGGATCTGGTAAGAAAATTCCGTGAAGGAAATCCCCGTATCGAGGCGCGATGCCACGACATCCTTGGCGAGCATCGTATTGATGTTGAAAAGCTTGCCATAGTCACGAAGGAAATCCAGCAGGGAAATCTGCGACAGCCAGTCATAGTTATTCACCATCGTGAAGCCGTCATCCCCGAAGAGCCGCTTCATCTGGTTCGTCAGACATTCCGCATTGTGCTTGACCTGCTCTGCCGACTGGAGCACACGCTCCGTCTTGCGGCCGGACGGATCGCCGATGGAGCCCGTGCCGCCGCCGATGACGATAACCGGATGATGCCCCGCCAGCTGGAAACGCTTCAGGATCATGAACGGGATCAGATGCCCGATGTGCATGCTGTCCCCCGTCGGATCGATCCCGCAGTAGAGGGAAATCGATTTCTCTCCCACCAGCTTGTATAACCCCTCTTCGTCGGTCTGCTGATTCACAGCCCCGCGCCATTTCAGTTCGTCGATGATATTCATTCCTGCACCTCGTTATAAATATAGTCTATGGCTACCATATTACCATAAATGAGGGGAAAAGGGAATGGAAAGAGGGAGCGGGTTCAGGGTTAGCTCTGGGGCATGCTGCCCTTTGATTGGAGATGAAAGCTCTGCTTGAATGAGGAATTAGGAATGAGGAATTAGGAATGGTGGTGCGGCGCATAAAAATATGGAAGCGCCGCGGAATTTTGATAGTGCTTCGCGCTGTCGTCATCCCGAGCGTAGCCGAGGGATCTTTCTTGCACTGCGGTCAGTATCACATAAGCACCGGTCCGGAAACGACGCCTTGGTGCTACGTATTTCTGCTTTCACACATCCTTCGTTTAGCGGTCTGCAAGAAAGATTTCTCGCTTCGCTCGAAATGACGATACGAGAGTCTCCTAGTCTCCTAGCCTCCTAGCCACTAGCCACTAGTCACCAGTCACCAGTCACTAGTCACTAGTCACCAGCTGCTACCTGTGTTCCTTGTACCCAAGCTCCCTTAGGATATAATCCTTGTTCTTCCAGTCCTTGCTGACCTTGACCCAGAGGTCGAGGAAGACGGGAGCGCCGATGAGACTTTGGATCTCTTCGCGGGCTTCCTGTCCTGCTTCTTTGAGGACGGTGCCTTTCTTGCCGATGATGATGCGTTTCTGCGAATCACGCTCGACGTAGATCGTGCAGCGGATGTAGACCTTGCCATTTTCACGTTCATGGAATTCTTCTGTGAAGACGCCGATGGCGTGCGGCACTTCATCGCGTGTGCGCGTCAGGAGCTTTTCACGAACGATCTCCTGCACGATGTTTCTCTCCGGCTGGTCAGTCACCATGTCATCGGGGAAGTACTTCGGACCTTCGGGCAGGTACTTTTCCACCATCTTCATGAGGACATCCAGATTCTCTCCAGTCTTTGCAGAGAGCGGGACGATCTCTGCAAACTTGTAGATCTTATCGTACTGCACGAGCTTCTTCAAGAGCTCGTCCTTGGAGATCAGGTCCGTTTTCGACAGCGCAAGGATGACCGGCACCTTGCGGTCCTTCAGGAGGGAAATGATGTAGCGGTCGCCCGCGCCCAGAGGATCGTTCACGGCGCAGAGGAAGACGATGAGGTCGACCTCGTCCAAAGCGTCCATGCTATTCTGACGGATCACTTCGCCGAGCTTGCTCTGCGGCTTGTGCATGCCGGGGGTGTCCAGAAAGACCACCTGGGAATTCTCGCCGTTCCATACGCCGGTGATCTTATTTCTGGTCGTCTGTGCGTGAGCAGACACGATGGAAATCTTTTCCCCCAGAAGGGCATTCATAAGTGTGGATTTACCGACATTCGGCCGCCCGACAAGAGCGACAAAGCCGGAGTGAAATTTGGTTTCGTTATTCATAGAGTCTCCTAAATAAAGATGGCAGGGTTAGCCTGTGGGGCGGATCGCCCATGGATTGCGAATGAAAGCTCTCCTCGAATGAGGAATGAAGGTGGCGGCTTCGCCGCAAATATATAGGGCGATGCCCTAAGGTCTCTTGATAGCAGGTTTCCCGTTTGGGGTTTCCCAACATTGTTCGCCGAACCGCGAATGACAAAGATTTCTCGCTTCGCTCGAAATGACGATACGGGAGTCTGATATCTTCTAGTCTCTTGATCTAGTCCCCAGTCACTAGTCACTCATTCCCGCTTCTTCCCTTTCGATCTCCCCTTCGGTCATCATGCGGGTGATGCCGCAGGCGGAGAGGATATCTTCTTCCGCCTTTCGCATGGCTTTCTTTTCTTCGGGGTCATAATGGTCATAGCCAAGAATGTGAAGGAAGCCGTGAACGGAGAGGTAAGCTACTTCGCGTTCCGTGCTGTGTCCGAATTCTTTGGCCTGCTGGATAGCACGATCCAGATTGATGACAATGTCTCCCAGCTCTGTTTCTTCCTCCGGGATGTCCTCCTCCCCTTCATTCAGCGCAAAGGAGAGGACATCGGTCGGTGCATCGACATTGCGGTAGTCGCGATTCAGCTCATGGATGGTATCCGCATCACAGATGAGGACGCTGATCTCTGCCTCTTCCGGCACCTTCTGCAGCTCTGCGCCCTTGGTGAGGACGGTGTGGATCAGCTTTTCGTAATTTTCGTCGTAAAATTTCATATCACTGTAATTGATCGTGATTTCCATGGTAACACCTCCGAGATCATGGATTTTCGAATGGAAAGTCGTGGGTTCAAGGTTCAAGGTTCAGGGTTCAGGGTTCAGGGTGAGCCCATGGGACGTGTCGTCCCTTGATTGCGTGTGAAAGCTCTACTCGCCAGTTAGGAGTGAGGAGTTAGGAGTGAGGAGTGGTGGTGCGGCGCATAAAAACATAGAAGCGCCGCGGAGTATAAATAGAGCGATGCTCGAAAGTGGCATTTAAGTCACCAGTCACCAGTCACTAGTCACTCCTAATCCCCAATCCCTAATCCCTAGCTACTAGCCACTAGTCACTAGTCACCAGTCACTAGTCACCAGTCACCAGCCACTAGTGACTCTTTTTCTTCGCATCTTCTTCGTAGGCATGAATGATCGCCGCCACAAGATCATGTCTGACGACATCGTCTTCATTGAAATAGACATGCCCGATGTCTTTCACATGCTTCAGCACGCGCTCGGCATCGATGAGGCCGCTCTTGACATGAGGCGGGAGATCGATCTGCGTGGTATCGCCATTGATGACCATCTTCGAGCGGTGCCCGAGACGTGTCAGGAACATTTTGATCTGCTCGATGGTGGTATTCTGCGCTTCATCAAGGATGATGAAGGATTTCTCAAGCGTGCGCCCGCGCATGTAGGCGAGCGGTGCGACTTCGATCTGTCCCTTCTGTTGCAGCCGCATGAAGTCTTCCGGGCCGAACATATCCAGCAGTCCGTCAAAGAGAGGGCGAAGGTACGGATTCACCTTTTCCTGCAGATCCCCGGGAAGGAAGCCCAGTTTCTCACCGGCTTCGACCGCCGGACGGACGAGGATGATGCGCTGGACATCGTGATTTCGAAGCGCAAAGGCGGCGAGTGCGACAGCGAGGTACGTCTTGCCTGTCCCAGCGGGGCCGATGCCGAAGGTGATGGAATTTCTCCGGATGGTATCGACGTAGATTTTCTGTCCCACAGTCCGTGGGCGCAGCGGCGCGCCCTGCTTGGTGAAATTGATGATGTCGTCTTCCATGTCTTCGAGCAGCTGCTCTTTGCCTTCATCCAAGAGGGACATCACCATCCTGACCTGCCGCGCAGAGAGACGGATCCGCTGGCGGATCATCCGCCGAAGTCTCCCGATCACGCGCATGCTCTGATCGACTGCCTCTTCCTCGCCCTTGAGCCGAATGAGATTGCCGCGGGCAAAGATGTCTGCGCCGTAATGCTCGCCGATGATGGCAAGGTATGAGCTGTCCCGCTCTAAAAGCGCGCCGGCCTCCTCGCGATCATTCACCATGATCTGTTCTGTTTTTTCTGCCATGAAGATCCTTTCATTTGTATATGATGACGGGTGGTACAACGCAAATAATCATAATGCGCCGAATGTATCCAGATAATCATTTGCGGCGCTTTATATTTTTTTGCGCCGCCCCTTCATTTCTCATTTCTCATTTCTAATTTCTAATTTCTAATTGCACAAATTTTCGCACGGCCTTTCCGTCGATATAGTCGCAGCGAACGCCTTGCAGGATGCCGCGCTCTTCCATCAGGGCGTCGATCCTTTTCTTGACGTCCCACCACGGGGAGCCGCCATTGACGGTGAGCGTATTCCCGCCAGAGGCGCGGCCGACGATGCGCTGGATGACGATGTCAGGACGGAGGTAGGAAAGGAAGAGAATGACGCGCTCCATGTATTCCTCCATCGAAGAGAGTGTGACCTCGCCGGCTTCATACATATGCGCGAGCGCTGTATCCTTCACGATATATAAGGAGTGCAGCTTCACCTCTGTCACGGGAAGGACGGAGATGAGCTTCGCCGTCTCGATGACGTCCAGCCGGTCATCCCACGGAAGATCCGCGATGACATGCGTACATTGTCCGAAGCCATAGCGTCCGATACGGAGCGAGGCATCGACGTATTCCGCGACGCCATGGCAGCGGCCGATCTTCTCGAGGGTATGGGCATTGCTGCTTTGCAGCCCCAGCTCGATCGTCACATCCTTGCCATATTGCTCAGAAAGCTCTTTCAGTATGTCAAGGTAGCGCTCGTGAATGCAGTCCGGACGCGTCGAAACGTCGACTCCCACCACATCGGGATGCTGCATGGCTTCCTCCATCCAGCGGCGAAAATCATCCGGCGGCGCATAGGTATTTGTGAAATTCAGGAAATAGGCGATGAATTTCTTCGCCTTGTACTTCGGCCCCACATGCGCGATGCTCCGGTCAAGCTGGCGGGTGATCTTCATGCCGACCGCCTTCGTCTCATAGTCCGCTCCGATCGATCCGCAGAAGATGCAGGGCGCTTTTGACAGCGTACCATCGCGGTTCGGACAGGTCACGGGGAGCGAGATCGGGATCTTGTAGACCTTCTCGCCGTATTTTTGTTTCAAGAAATCAGAATAGTTGCGATAATGTTCCATAGTTAAGAGATTCTATAGGTTGAGTGAATTCGACAGTATTTCTCTAGCCCCTTCCTTTGGAAGGGGCTGACGAGCGAAGCGAGTCGGGGTTGGCTCCCGCATGAAGTAAAAATCCGCCTAGGGAGATACTGATTCCATCGTTGTCCGATTGAATCAGCGTTTCCCCAGCTCGGCGCCCCCCTGCCCTTCGGGCATCCCCCTTCCCAAGGAAGGGGATAGGACGGTTCGCTGCATATTACAGTCATTATATAACAAATCTCGCCGCTGTGCATTTACAATAGGGAAATGCTTTTGTAAAATGGAAGAAAAACAGGTTCAGGGTTCAGGTTGACGGGTTCAGGGTTAGCTCCTGGGGCGGCTCGTCCACTGATTGTGGATGAAAGCTTTGCTAGAATGAGGAATTAGGAATGGTGGTGCGGCGCGTAAAAATCAGAAGCGCCGCGAAGTATAAATAGGGCGATGCCCGAAGGCGGTATTCAAGTCACTAGTCACTAGTCACTCCCAATCCCCAATCCCTAATCCCTAACTACTAATCCCTGCTTTCAAACTTTTTGTGCGGCGCATAAAAAATTAAAAGCGCCATAGAGTTTTTATAATGAGGGGGCATTGGGGCGCTTTATCATTTGTGCGCCCCTTCCGCCACTCCTCACTCCTAATTCCTCACTCCTCACTTTGAGTCAGAACGTTTACTGTTTTGTTAACTAATATTCAGTTAGATGCGAAACACAATACCAGTCCCTAGCCGCCAGTCACTCCTAATCCCTATTTCCAACGAAAGAAGCCCAACCATGCTCACTATCCGCACCGCCCAGCTCGACATCCAGCCTGGGAATATCCGCGCCAACTGGGCGCTCATCGAAAAAGAAATCGTACTCGCCAAAGGCGAAGGCGCTGACCTTCTTGTTCTCCCTGAAATGTGCCTCACCGGTTACCTCATCGGCGACCTGTGGGACCAGAATGCCTTCCTGCGCGAGGCGGAGCGATACAATGACCGTCTCCGCGAAGCGGCGCAAGGCCTCGCGATCGCATGGGGGAATGTCGCCATCGACTGGACAAAGACGAATGACGACGGCCGCCCCCGCAAATACAACGCTGCTTTTCTCGCGAAAGACGGCGCATTCCTCTCTCCGGAAGGACTGCATCGTCCCTATGCGGTGAAAGCGCTGCTGCCCAATTACCGCTGCTTTGATGACCGCCGCTATTTCACCTCTCTTCTCGCCCTCGCGCGAGAAGAAGGCTCGACCCCCGAAGAAGCGCTCGCGCCCTTTGTGATTTCCCTCCGCGGCGAAATGCTCCGCCTCTCGCTTCTCCTCTGCGAAGACAGCTGGGATGAAAATTACAGCTTCTCGCCCATGGATGTCCTTTCCGCCAAGGGCAGCGATCTTTTCCTGAATCTGTCCGCCTCCCCCTTCACGCTTTCCAAAAATGAAAAACGCCACCGCATGCTCTCCGCCAAGCTCTCCCGTCTCCATATCCCGATGCTCTATGTGAACCGACGGGGGCTGGAGAACAATGGCAAGACCTGCTATACCTTCGATGGCATGACCGCCGCGTATGGAAAGGACGGCAGGCTTCTCGCCGAAGCCGCTCCCTTTGAAGAGGCCCGCAGCACATTTCATTTCGAGACATCTACCGGTACGCTCCTTCCCGCCTCCCCCATGCCGCCATGGCAGGGAGACCTGCTCCTTTTCGCCATGCGCTACGGCGTCAGAAAATTTCTCTCCGCCATCGGCGTCTCCAAAGTCGTGATCGGCGTCTCCGGCGGCATCGACTCTGCGGTGAATGCCGCGCTCTACCGCTCCGTCCTTCCCGCAGACCACCTGCTCCTCGTGAATACGCCGACGCGCTACAATTCAGAAATGACGAAGGGGCTCGCCAAAGACCTCGCGACGCGTCTCGGCTCGCCCTACCTCACCATCCCCATCGGGCAATTCATCGATGAGACGGCAAAAACACTGGAAGGCCTTCCGATTTCTGCAGGACATGAAATCCATCTCACGAGCTTCATGAAAGAAAACATGCAGGCGCGCGACCGGAGCAGCCGGATCCTTTCCGCCCTCTCCGCTGCCTTCGGCGGCATCTTCACCTGCAACGCCAATAAAACAGAAACGACCGTCGGCTACGGCACACTTTACGGCGATCTCGCCGGTGCCTTTGCCGCGACTGCTGACCTTTGGAAATACCAGATCTACCACTTGGGCCGCCTTTTGAACAACTGGTACGAGAGCCCCGTCATCCCGGAAGGCATCTTCACCGTGAAGCCCTCCGCCGAGCTTTCCGAAAAGCAGGACGTCACCAAAGGCATGGGCGATCCACTCATCTATGAGTACCATGACTACCTTCTCAAGAGCTTCGTCGAGCCATGGCAGCGCCCCTGTCCGGAAGACCTTCTCACATGGTACGCAGAGGGAAGTCTCGAGACGCATATCGGATGCCATGTCCGCGTGCAAGACCTCTTCCCGACCGCCAAAGCCTTCACCGAAGACCTTGAACGCTGGTGGAATCTCTTCTCCGGCTTCTCCGTCGCCAAGCGCATCCAGACCCCGCCGATCCTCGCCATGAGCCGGCGCCCCTACGGCTACGACCTCAGAGAGTCCCAAGTCACGCCGTACTATACGGATGCGTATCTCGCGCTGAAAAAGAAGCTCGGAGTGTAGGAAACGGAAATCTTTTCCTTATCCGAAAATCACAAACGAAAAAGAGATGGAGCCGAATGCATTTGCATCCGCTTCCATCTCTTTTTTTGACCTGATCGGGATGAAATATCACTCACAGCGCCATCATCCGTTTCCGAAGCTCTGCGAGCCTTTCCATTTCCATCCGCTTCGGATGGGTGATCAGGAGCGAGACGGGCTCGTCTATGAAGGGCGTGAGCTTTGCGATATGCTTCTCTACGGTCTGGATGTTCCAGTAGGTGTGGAGGGAGTGCTCCGTATCAAAGCGAATCGTGCATTTCCCGTCCAAGTCCACGAAGATGTCATGGAAAGAGCCGAGATGCACATAGCCAAGTCCTGGCGCCTCTCCCGAAAGCTTTAGCTGGACGAAAAGGCTGTCCGCATCATCGCCGAATTTCACCGCCGTCCCACGCCGTTTTCCGAAGAGCCTTCTCTGCGTCCTCATGCACTCGCCATAGGAGCGTGACAGCCGTCCCATCGCCGTCTCGACAGGGCAGGGCATGTGGATCAGTCCCCAGTCATTCCGAATCGCCAACGTATCATCCACGCCGCCGCGCTTCACCGGCACCAGCGCTCTCATTCCAATATTGCACATGCTGCTTCCTCTCTTTCAGCACGAACGTCTCTTCTCTCAGAAATATTGTTCTCTGAACGTAAGTATAGCAAATGAGTGTTTGATCGTCAAGAAAAGCAGGAACGTTTTTTCGTTCCTGCTTTTTGGGTTGGCCAGGGATTAGAAGTGACTGGTGACTAGTGACTAGTGACTAGGGTAACTAAGGAAACACTGATTAAATCGTTGTCTGATTTTACTCTTGATTTTTATGCATAGCGAGGAATAGGGGGCGCGAATAGCGAGCTATTTAAGGAGGGTTATGACGAAGCTATGTATAAAATTTCTTGTAAAAGCTGACTCTGCGATTGAATCAGCGTTTCCTTAATGCTTGCGTTTGCTTGCAATATTCTATATAATGCAAATGGTGAAAGGTGGTGTTTTTCATGGCTAATTCAAATGTAGTTTACGCACGCATTGATCAGCAGTTGAAGACAAATGCGGAAGCGATTCTGGCGCAGTTGGGCATTTCGCCTTCCAGTGCTATCCAAATGTTTTACACCCAGGTAGTACAACAGAATGGCATACCTTTTGACTTAAAGTTAAAATATAGAGCGCCATTATCTCTAGGTGCATTATCGCAGGAAGAACTAAATGCAGAACTCGCTAAAGGGCTACGCTCCATAAAAGAAGGTCGTAAATATACAGATAAGGGAGTCGACCGCATTCTTTCCAAGGAGCTCGGTATATGAAAGCAGAGTTCCATTTATTCTATTCTGATGAAGCAATAACAGATTTGATTTCTATCTATCGATACATCGAGGAAGAGCTCTGTGCCCCCATTGCTGCTAAAAATCAAATTTTCCGAATCAGAGAGGGCATTCGGAACCTCTGTTTCTTTCCACAAAAGCACCCGCTCGTTACCTGGGAACCGGGGAAAGCAGAAGGAATCCGCCAGCTTCCAATCGACCACTATATCATTTTTTACCAATATGAAGAAAACACTTGCACAATAAATATTGTACGCATTATGTATGGCGGTAGAAATATTCCCAAAATCATTGCGAAAAAAAATAACACATAAGAAAAGCGGTTCGCGTTTGCGAACCGCTTTTCTTATGGCACGTGATAGCCCAAATAAAATCCGCTTCGCGAATTTTGTGATGCTGCGCGCCACCTTCCTCAAAGAGGAAAGCTGACGATACGGGAATACGGCTATGTAAAAATTCCGCGGCGCTCCTATTATTTTATGCGCCGCACCACAAGTTTGAAAGCAGGGATTAGATTAGGAGTAACTAGTAACTAGTGACTAGTTACTGGTGACTGGTGACTGGTAGCTAGGGATTAGTGGCTAGGGATTAGGTTTGCGATACGAGAAACCCGCTAGTTTCAAACCTCTGCGGCGCTTCCATATTTTTATGCGCCGCACCACCATTTCGCATTTCTCATTTCTAATTTCTCATTCGAGCAGTGCTTTCATTCACAATCAAGGGGCAGCACGCCCAAGGGGCTAACCTTGAACCCATTTTTACTCCACGATCTCAAACTCCGCGCGGCTTCCCTTCTCCGCCGGACTGACTTTGAGGCGGGCGTCGATGCGCTCCTCGAGTTCAGGCACATGGGAAATGATGCCGACGAGACGGCCGGTGCTCTGCAGATCGATCAGCGTATTCATCGCGCTGTTCAGTGCTTCCGGATCCAGCGTGCCAAAGCCTTCGTCGATGAACATGGTATCGAGGTGTACGCCGCCCTGCCTTGCCTGCACGACATCGGCAAGCCCGAGGGCGAGTGAGAGGGAGGCGAGGAAGGTCTCTCCGCCGGAGAGGGTATTCGCCGGACGCGAACGGCCGGTGTAGCTGTCAGAGACCTCAAGAGAGAGACCGCCCTTATTCGCTGCGCCTGTCTCCTTCATGCGATGAAGCGAGTAGCGGCGATGGCTCATCTCAAGGAGACGGTGATTGGCCGCCTCCGCGACCTCGTCTAAGAGAACGCCCAAGACATAGCGCTCGAGTGTGATCTTCGTGCGGCTGCCGCGGGTGAGGTCATAGAGCCCCTGCGCAAGAGACAGTTCTTCCGAGAGCGCGTCAAGCACCTGCGCCATGACTTCGGTGTCCTTCGCGACTTTCTGCAGATTCTTCAGCTGGTCAGCAAGCGAGCGGCTCTGTCCCGCCGACGTAGTGAGACGGTGCTGCAGCTGGTTATCTTCCTGAACGAGCGCGGCCATGTCGGGGCATTTCGCGTCGCCTATTACGAGACGCTCATCCGCGATGGTTTTCTCCGTCGCTTTCAGCTCGGTTTCGTAGTCGGAAATCGATTTCTCCATCCGCTCTGCTTCTTTGACGCGAGCATACCAGACCTTGCAGTCATTGCGGTCCGCAAAGCCGGCTCCCCTGGCTTTTTCATCCAGCGCATCCGACTGCGCTTTATAGTCGGCTGCCAGCTTTTCTCGCCTGGTCGTGGCGTTCTGGAAATTTGCCTCCGCGCCGCCCAATGCGGAAAGGAGCGGCTCTTTTTTCTCCTGCAGCGCTTTCAGGGCTTCTTCCCATGCCGTCACGGCCGCAAAGAGCCGCTTCACTTCGTTTCGAAGGAAAATGGGACTGCGGTAGGCTTCCGGCAGATCGGAGAGGCTTGCGAGTTTCGCCTGGGCATTCCCCATCTCGGTGATGGCGCTGACGTATGCCCCCGCCGCATAAGTGCCCGCCAGATTTCTGGCATTCTCGTAGTCTTTCGCCGCCGTTTCCGCTGCTTTCTGTGCCTTTTTCAATTCGGTTTCCGTCGGCAATTTTTCCTTCGAAACCGCTGGATGCGGATGATGCACGCTGCCGCAGACCGGACAGGGTGCGCCCTCTTCGAGCTGGCTCGCCAGAATGGCCGCCTGCCCGAAGATGTAGCGCCGCCGGACGTCTTCGGCTGCTTCGCGCGAGGCTTGTGCCGCCGCGCGGCATTTCTTCTCCGTCTCCTGCAATCCGGCAAGCTCCGTTTCCGCTTCCTTGTATTTCTGCGTGTAGCGCTCCACATTGCGCCGCGCCGCGCCGTACTCCTTCGCCTTCGGCTCCCAGCCCTTCAACTGCGTGATGGTTGTCTTCGCCCTTTCCATCTCCGCGCGCTGGCCTTCGAGCTTCATTTCAAAGGCAAGCAGCTGCTCCTTTTCTTTCGCATAGCGATTTCGCTCTGCCTCGGCGGTATCCCTCGCGGACTTTGCCGCCTTTCCTTCTGCCATGATGTTGTCAAGCATATCAAAATACGCCGCAAGCTCCTTCGCCCGGCGGATGCGGACCAGATCCTGCTTTTTATGCTCGATTTCCTCAGCCTTCTTCAGAAGTGACGCCTGCTGCTTTTCTGCCTTGTCCAGTGCCTGAAAATGGGAATTCAACTGCGCGGCCTCGCTGTACACCTTGCGAAAATCCTGCATCGCGCTTTCCGTTTCCGCGTGTACCTTCTTCGCGTCCGCGAGCTGCTGCTCCGTCTCCGCGGCAAGGTAGGCAAGCTCCGCCGCATCCTGTGCGCCGACCGCATGGTATGTGGTCACGAGCACCGTTTCTTGCTCCTTTTTCTTCCGGTACAGCGCATCAGCACGCCCCTTCAGCTCGTACTGGAAATCCGAAAATCGCTGCGTCTTGAAAAGCTGCTTCAGGATGCCCTCACGCTCTTCGGCTTTTGCGACGAGGAGCTTTCGGAAATCCCCTTGCGGCAGAAGGATGACCTGACAGAACTGGTTCGCATTGAGCCCGATCAGTTTCCCTGCCGCCGCCTCGATATTCGTGCGAAGCGTCGACATTTCCTTCCCGTCGACCAATTCCGAGAGCGAGGCCTGCATCGCCGTCTTCGTCTGTCCCGTGCCGCGCTTCTTATCGATGAACTGCTCAGGCGAGCGGCAGGCACGATACGTCTTCTCGCCGATCATGAAATCAAAAATGACTTCCGTCTTCTGGTCCGTCCCCGCATAGTCGCTTCGCATGCGCGCGCCGCTCCGATCGCCTGACGTCTTCCCATAGAGCGCATAGCACATGGCATCGAGGATCGTGGTCTTGCCCGCCCCAGTCGGCCCGCAGATGAGGAAAAGATGCCGCCCATCCAGCTTTTCGAAATCGATCGTCACTTCCCCCGCATAGGGGCCGAAGGCACGCATCGTCAGCTTCAAAGGTCTCATCGCTCTTCCTCCTTCTTGTACACCGCTTCCCAGCAGGCATTGGCAAGCGCCTCTTCCTTGTCTGACAGCTCTCTCTCTCGGAATTCGCTGACAAATGCACGGAAAATATCCTGATCGCTCATGTGCTCCAGCTCGATATCGCGGCGTCCGCTGTCCTCCTTATAGCCCATGTTCTGCTCGACGCCCAGTGCATTCTTGTACTTCTCGCGAAGCTTTGGCATCGCATCGATCACAGGCAGCTCATCCGTCAGGATGACCTGCAGGTAGTCCTCCGAGGCCTCCCTCTTTTCACTCATGAGCTCGGCGAATGTTCCTTCCAGCACACGTACCTGATGGAGCGGCGCGAGCTCACGGAAATCCGTCTCGATGCTACCATCCTCTCCGATCGTTCCCACGATGACGCCCTTATGCTGCTCCGCCTCATCGAAGGAATACCGCATGAGGCTGCCGCTGTACTGCACCCTTTCCGACTGCTTCTGCGTCCTCTGGTGCCGGTGCAGATGCCCGAGCGCCGCATAGTCGTAGGCATCAAAGACACTGTCCGAGATCCTGTCATAGCCTCCGATCGAAAGCGGCCGCTCCGACTCGGAAGGCGTCCCGCCCGCGGCAAAGACATGCGCGAGCACCACCTTCCGCATCGAAGGATCGGGCAGGGCAGAAAGAAGGATCTCCGAGAGCTTCTTCTCCGCCTCCTCGTAGCTGTGAATGTCTTCCGCACCGGAAAGCCCCTTCTGATTCATCATGACGCGCACGCGCGCCGGCTCGGCATAGGGGAGCGGCACAAAAGCCACCTTCCCCCATGCATCCTCCAGGATGACGGGATGCACACGATCCAGCGGGCCGAAAATATAGAGTCCCTGATGCGACAGGAGACGGCTCGCCACCGCAAGGCGCTCCGCACTGTCATGGTTCCCGCTGATGACGATCAGGGGAGTATGTCGCTTTCCTACGATCTCCTCTGTCATGCGGTCGAAGAGCTCGACCGCCTCCTCCGGCGGATACGAACGATCATAGACATCCCCTGAGAGCAGAATGACATCCGGCCTCTCTTCATCGACGAGCGGAAGGAAGCGATGCATCAAAAGCCATTCCTGATCCTCTGTCATGGCATGCTCTTTCAAAAGCTTTCCCAGATGCCAGTCAGCCGTATGGATAAATTTCATAGTACCTCCTTTGAAAAACGAGGAAACTGAGAGACAATTAGACTTTAGACTTCAGACCTCAGACTTCAGACTTCTAACATCTGACATCTGACATCTGACATCTGACTTCTGATGTCTGAAGTCTTCCAGTCTTCTAGTCACTAGTCACCAGTCACTAGTCACTAGTCACTGTCCCCACATACTCTTCCAGTTCTTTCTTCTCAACCAATCGCAGCGGCTGGTGCACGGCGAGTGCGCGCATCCGGTCCGTGAAACCGAAGAAGGAACAGATGACATAGCAGACTTTCGCGCCTGACGGCAGCGGGTACTTCATCTGCAGCTTCTGGTACACATCGATATCAGCCGCCTCGTGGCGATACTTGCACTCACCCAGAAGAAAATATTTCTTCTCCCGGTCAAAGGCCATCATATCGATTTCCTCTGCGACCGTCCGCTTCCGGCCCTCCACCTGATGCACCACCTTGTCCCACCAGCGACCGACCCGCACGAAATGGAAAGGCAGTGCGTCCCGACGGTTCAGCGCACGCATGTACTCGATGCAGACATCTTCAAACGCATGCGAAATAAATTCATGCAGCCCCGGCTCGACCTGGTAGCGGTACACGCCCTCCACGTCATTGTTCTCAAGCTCCGAAAGATTGCCGTACACAAAAGTGTACCAGAATTTGAAATAGGCATCCTTCAGCCGGTACAGCCCGCGCTGGCTCCGCGTCTTCTCTTTTTCCGGCACCAACACAGAAAATTCCCGCTCGATGATGCCGAGCTCCATCAGATTTTTGAGATACACGCTGATCTTGCTCTTGTCGAGATCCGTCTTGTCGTGAATCAACGCGAGCGTATTATTTCCAAGCGCCACCGCCTCGATGATCACATTATAGATATGGCTCTCCCGAAGCTCCTGACGAAGTAGAAACTCCACCTCACTGTAGAGCACACTCCCCTTCTGCAGAAGCTCGCTTTTGATATTCTCCGCCAGACTTTTCTCCGGCTGGAAACGCGACAGATAGTACGGCACCCCGCCCAGAATGGCGTAAACGGCGAGCTTGTCTTCCAAGGAATACCCCGGAAAAAACTGTTGTGCCTCCTGAAATGACATGGGTGCGAGCTTGTAAATCCCCGTCGCCCGCCCATAGAGCGGATTTTTTTCTCCCAGAATCTGCTTTTCGATGAAACTCATCGCGCTACCGCATAGAATGATCATCACATTCTCCCGCTTCAGCTGCTGGTCCCAGAGCGTCTGCAGAATAGAAGGAATCGCCGGATTTCCGCGGCACATATAAGGGAATTCATCAATAATCAGAATCTTCTTCCCCTGCGAAGGTACATCGACGATGCTGCCAAGCGCACTCTCCCAGTCTTGGAAACTCTGGATGTAGCGCGCCGCCGGAATCCCAGACGCCAGAACGCGCTTCGAGAAGCGCTCCAGCTGCTCCCGGTCCGGCGTCTCTGTGCAAGTATAGAAGACCGCCTGCTTCCCTTTCATAAATTCATTCAGAAGCTCCGTCTTCCCTACTCGCCGCCGACCATACAGCACGATCAGTTCCGCCTCGCGCGAGGCATACCGTTCTTCTAAAAACTGCAACTCCGCTTTTCGTCCGATAAACATAATCTCACCTTCTAATCGTGATTATACAAATCTTGATTATAATAATCGTGATTTGTAATCATTATAGCTTTGTGAAATATACTTCACAAGAGAATGGACGTGCGCCAGGAAAACATGAATCATAAAGCCAGTCTTTACTCCCTTTCCCCCATGCAAAAAGAGGCTCATCGAGCCTCTTTTCATGATTCCGTATTTCTCTCTGTCAGGTAATGCGCGATGGCTTTATAGAAATCCTGAGCACGCTCATACTGCTCTTCCGCTTCCCCCTCTGACACGACAAAGAAATCTGCGTAGTCCGTATTGTTTCGGATCTGAAAAGCCTGACTCAGATATTTCGAATACTTCACATCAAAAATTTTTGTCTTGACATATTCCCGTTGGAAATAGGAAATCACGCCTGCGTGTTTTTTGAAGTCCACCCCATCTAGGGCCAAAATAGCACGAACAGCCGTAAACATCACGTAATAAGACCGTCCAATGGAGTCTTTATAACTCGCATGTTCCAGCAGCAGCTTCGACGAATCAAGCCGCTCTTTTGCCATAGAAAGACGATAACGCATCAGTGCCTGTCGATTTTCAGGAAGCAATCGGGATCCCCTCCTGACTGATATTTCTATAATACGGCAAGTCAGCTTTGTACTTCATATACTCCTCATACGGAATCACCGTGGGGGAAATGATGATGCCATACTCCAGCTCCAGATCTGAAGAAATGTCCCAAACCTTTTTCAGCTTGTCTTGCAGTTCCCGACGATCCCCATGCACAATGGCTACGAGATCAATATCCGACTCCTCATCATTTGTTCCCCGCGCATAGGAGCCATACAAAAGAATCTGCTCAATATGGTTGCCAAAAACCCTGTGGTATGCTTGGGCCACATGGTAAAGGATCGTCTGTAATTCTGATGCACTGCACATGGTATCCCCTCCTTTCCTGTATTATAGCATGGGTAAGAGCGAAAGGGTATGGGGCTATGCTCATGCATCCACGCAAAAAGAGGCTCACAGAGCCTCTTTTTATATGCCTTATTTCAGCACGCCGATTTCCTTATAGTACTTGGCAGCGCCCGGGTGAAGCGGAATGTCCGCGATGTCCTTCACTGCATTTTCAGCGGTGAGACCTTTCAGATTCTTCTGGGACTGTCCGAGCTCATCCATGTGTTCCCAGAGGGTCTTCGTCAGCTGGTAGACCACATCCTCCGGCAGATCGCCGCGGCAGAACATGACCATCTTGATCGCCGATGTCTTGACATCCTTATCCTGATTCGGATAGGTGCCCGCCTTGATCGTATAGCTGGTGTACCACGGGTACTTCGCCTTCAGATCTTTGATGAGGTTATCATCGATTTCCACCAGATGTGCGCCGCCCGTCAGTGCCTGCGTCACCGCGGAAGCCGGAGCGCCGGACATGATCCATGCACCGTCGATGGAACCGTTCTGCAGCATATCCGCCGCATCGGTGAAGGTGATGTATTCCGCTTTGATGTCATCAGGGAAAGAAAGACCTGCTGCCGTGAAGTGTGTCTCGCATTCGTTATAGACAGAAGAGCCTGCCGATGCCACGGCAAAGTGCTTCCCTTTCACGTCCTTCAGGCTGTTGATCCCGGAATTCGCCGTAGCAACGACCTGATTCGGATTCAGGTACAGACCGCCGATCGCTTTCAGATCCTTGTAAGCGTGATCCTTGAAGCTGTCCGTACCATTCAGACACTGGTACACATTGGAAGAAATCGCAATGGATACCTGTGCTTCGCCTTCGGATACCATGTTCAGGTTTGCGATGCCGCCGGCCGATGCCTGGCTGGAAGCCTGCACGCCCGGTACCTGGCTGCTCCACATGTTCGTGATCGCTGCGCCCACCGCATAGAGCGCACCCGAAGCTCCCGCCGTCGGGAAATTGATCTTGATCGCCTGTCCGGCCGCCGGTTTCGCCGCGCCGGAAGCTGCTTTCTTGTCATCCCCGCATCCGGCCAGAGCTCCGGTCAGGGTCAGCGCTGCCAGTGACAGCGCAATCGCTTTTTTCCATTTTTTTGTCATGATGATCCCTCTCTCTTTCTTCTATCCTACTCTTCTCCATAGAGAATAATAAAGTTGTGATTATTATACTATAAATGAGCGGGCATTGGTAGGTGGGGCTCAGGGGTTCAAGGTTCAGGGTTCAGGGTTCAGGGTTCAGGGTTCAGGGTTCAGGGTTGTGGTGCGGCGCATAAAAATATAGAAGCGCCGCGAGTATAAATAATGGCGATGCCCGAAGATAGCATTTCAGTCACTAGTCACTTTTAATCCCAAACTCTGCTTTCAACCTTGTGGGGATCCCTTTCCCGTAGCGTCATCCCGAGCGCCGCCGAGGGATCTTTCTTGCACTGCGGTCAGTATCACATCGGCATAGGCAGGGAAACGACGCCTTGGTACTACGTATTTCTGCTTTCACATATCCATTGTTTATCGGTCTGCAAAAAAGATTTCTCGACTTCGCTCGAAATGACGATACGTGGGACTGATGTCTCCCAGTTACTAGTCACCAGCCACTCCTAATCCCTAGCTACTAATTTCTAGTCACCAGACACTAGTACCCCCATCCCTATTTCCTTCTCATCCACTGGAAGATGCATACAGCAGCGATGCCTGCAATGCCTGCGATATCCGTCAAGCTGCCTGGGAAGAGCAGCAGCGGGGAGACAGCGATGAGGATCACGCGCTCGATCATGCTGGCCTTCCGGATGATCCAGCCTTCCAGCCCGGCCACGAGAGCAAAGGTCCCGATCATCGCGGTGAAGATGCTCCAGAGAGATTCCCAGAGTGTCGCCGTCTTGTCGACGCCGATCAGGAGCACCGGATTATCCAGGAAGAAGAACGGAATGATGAAACCGATGAGCCCGAGGCGGACTGCCCACAGGCCGGTCTTCGTCTGATCAGAGTCGGCAATGCCGGATGCCACATAGGCGGACATGGCGACCGGCGGCGTGATATTCGACAGGCAGGCATAGATGAGGCAGAAAAGGTGCGCGATGAGCGGAAGCGCGCCCGCCTTGATGAGGACCGGCACGGCAACGGCCTGCACGATGACATAGGCAGCAACGCCCGGGACACCCATGCCAAGGATCGCCGACATGATCATGACGAGGAAGCCGGCAAGGTAAATGTGATCTCCCTGTACGATGGACAGGATGAGGTAGCCCATATTGAGCCCCATGGATGTCAGAGTGACGGTGCCGATGATGATGCCGATGATGACGCAGCACACGCCGACCGAGATCGCGCTCTTCGACCCTTCGATGACCGCTTCCAGGATCTTTGCGGGGCCCATGCGGGTATCCTTACGCAGCCAGCTGGCGCCGATGGTGACGAAGATGGAAATCACGGCCGCATAGAGCGGGGTGAAGCCGGCAAACATCAGCCCAATGAGGCTGACGAGCGGAAGCACCAGATGCCCCTGCTCTTTGATGACGACCATCGCATTCGGGATATTCTCCTTGGCGATGCCGGAGAGCCCGAGGCGCTTCGCTTCGAAGTGGACCGCGAGCAGCAGACCGACGTAGTAGAGGAGCGCCGGTGTGATGGAGGCAAGCGCCACATAGGTGTAAGACAGATTCAGAAATTCCGCCATGACGAAGCCGACCGCGCCCATGATCGGCGGGGTGAACTGACCGCCTGTCGATGCCACGGCTTCGACAGCGCCGGCAAATTCCTTCTTGTAGCCCGTGCGCTTCATGAGCGGAATCGTGATGGTGCCCGTCGTCGCGACGTTTGCGATGGCCGAGCCATTGATCATGCCCATGAGCCCGGAGGCGATGACCGCCACCTTCGCCGGGCCGCCGGATGTGCGGCCGACAAGCGTCAGAGAGAAATCATTGATGAATTTCGAGAAGCCGCTGTGCTTCAAGAAAGCACCGAAGACGACGAAAAGGAAAATATAGGTCGCCGATACGCCGATACCGGTGCCGAGCACGCCCTGCGTCCCCCAGAACTGGGTGATGAGCACGCGCTTCAGCGTGAAGCCATTGTGTCCGAAGTAGCCCGGCAGGTACGCGCCAAACCAGTTGTACGCCAGAAAGACCGCCGCGAGAATCGCAAGATTGCCCGATGCACGGCGCGCCGCTTCAAAGACGCAGACGATCGCGACGAGGGCGATGCCGACCTCCATATCAGAAATACGGCCGCCGGTCTGTGCGATGCGCGTATAATTCAGGATCAGGTAAGTGAAAGAGCCGATGGAGCCCAGAATGAAAACCCAGTCCCAGATCGGCGGCAGCTTCCTTCTGCGCTTCTCCTTCTTATACGTCGGAAACAGCAGAAAAGTAAACAACAGTAAAAATATGCAGTGGATCGCACGCAGATTGATCGCGCTGATCGCACCGATGGTCGTGAAATACAGCTGAAACGCCGTCCACACGCAGAGAAGCACAATGATGGCCTTCCCCAGCGGTCCTTCATAAATACGCATGCGGGAGTCTGCGTCCTTGTCCTCCAGCATCTTCCGGGCTTTGTCATCCAGCTCGGCCTTGCTCGCCGCCACATCCTCCAGGCGGACGTCTTTCTCTTGACTCATGATTTCCTCCTATCCTTCCATTTCGGGTCTTTCCCGAAGAGTCGTATTGGTACAGTATAGCAGAGAATGGGTTCAAGGTTCAAGGTTCAGGGTTCGAGGTTCAGGGTTCAGGGTTCAGGGTTCGAGGTTCAGGGTTCAGGGTTCAGGGTTCGAGGTTCAGGGTTCGGAGTAGCCTAGGGGGCGGCTCCGTCCACTGATTATGAATGAAAGCTCTGCTCGAATGAGGAATTAGGAATGAGGAATTAGGAATGGTGGTGCGGCACATAAAAATCAGAAGCGCCGCGGAGTTTTGATAGCGCTTCGCGCCGTCGTCATCCCGAGCGCAGCCGAGGGATCTTTCTTGCACTGCGGTCAGTATCACATAAGCACCGGCAGGGAAACGACGCCTTGGTGCTACGTATTTCTGCTTTCAAACATCCTTCGTTTAGCGGTCTGCAAGAAAGATTTCTCGACTTCGCTCGAAATGACGATACGAGAGCCTGATGTCTCCTAGTCTCCTAGTCACCAGTCACTAGTCACTCGGCACCCCTAATCCCTAGCTACTAATTCCTAGTCACCAGTCACTTGCATCGCTTCTATATTTTTCCGCCGCCCCCGTTGAACCTTTTCCCAATCAAAAATCGGAAGCAGGACGGATCCCACTTCCGATTTTTTCAAACCTTATTTACTTTCAAAGAACGCTTTGTACGCGAGGTAGGTCTCGTAGGCATCTGCCTTGGAGAGGAGATCATACGGCGCATGCATGGAGAGCATGGCGGTGCCGCAGTCTACCACTTCTGCGCCCCAGTCTGCCATCATGAAAGCGATGGTGCCGCCGCCGCCCTGATCGACCTTGCCGAGCTCGCCGATCTGCCAGCAGACACCGGCTTCATTGAAAATGGTGCGGATCTTCTGCAGGAATTCCGCATTCGCATCATTGCTGCCGGACTTGCCACGAGCGCCGCCATACTTGGTGAGATTGATGCCATAGCCGAGGAAGGAAGCATTGTCCTTTTCGGAAACTTCCGCAAACATCGGATCCAGGCAGGAGTTCACGTCAGCAGAGAGCATTTCACTGTTTTCCATGGTTTCATAGAAATCAAGGATGGTATTCTTCCCCTGCAGCGCGAGGAGCTTCATGACGAATTTGACGAAATAAGAAGACTCCATGCCCGTATTGCCGTAGGAACCGATTTCCTCTTTATCGGTCAGCAGTGCCGCCTGCGTCTTGACACCCGGTTTCGCCTGAAGGATCGCTTCGAGGTTCGCATAGGAGCAGACACGGTCATCCTGACCATAGGATGCGATGAGGGAACGGTCGAAGCCGACGTCGCGGCTCTTGGTGGCCGGGACGAGTTCGAGTTCCGCCGCAGCAAAGTCCTCCTCTTCGATGCCGTATGTATCCTTCAGCATCTTCATGAAGACTTCTTTCGGCTTCAGGTCTTCTTCCGCATTTGTCCCTGCGATGGCCTGGAGCTGTTCGCCCGTGATGCCTTCTGCGAGCGTCTTCTTCATCTGGTCCTGCGCCATGTGGATCAGGAGGTCGGATACGTAGAAGATCGGATCGTCATCCTTGAGACCGATATTGATATCGACCTTCTTGCCGTCCTTCGTGTATACGACGCCGATCAGCGCGAGCGGGATGCAGGTCCACTGGTACTTCTTGATGCCGCCATAGTAGTGTGTGCGGAAATACACGATGCCATCCTGCTCATGCACCGGATTTGCCTTGAGGTCGAGGCGCGGGGAGTCGATGTGAGAACCGACGATCTTGATGCCTGCATGCACCGGTTCTTCCCCGATGACAGCCAGGATCACAGACTTGCCCTTCTGGTTCCAGTACACCTTGTCGCCCGGCTTGAGGGAGTCCATATCATAGACCGGCTTGAAACCGGCAGCCTCTGCCTGACGGATGATCTCATCCGCTGCCAGACGCTCCGTGCGCGCGGTGTCTAAGAATGCCTTGTACTTTTCGCCATAGTCCATGACAGCCTGACGTTCATCGGCGTCCATGCGCTGCCATACAGACTTGGTTCTGCTATATGTTTCTTTCATCATAAAGCCTCCTTTAGAGAATGGTTATCATGTAGCTATTATAAACGGCAGGGAAGAGAAAGACAATAGAAAGTTCGAGGTTCAGGGTTCAGGGTTCGAGGTTCAGGGTTCGGGGTTCGGGGTTAGCCCCTGAGGCGCGCTACCCCTTAATTGCGGGTGAAAGCTCTTCTCTCTAGTTAGGAGTGAGGAGTGCTGGTGCGGCGCATAAAAAACAGAAGCGCCGCGGAGTTTTGATAGCGCTTCGCGCCGTCGTCATCCCGAGCGCAGCCGAGGGATCTTTCTTGCACTGCGATCAGTGTCACATAAGCACCGGCAGGGAAACGACGCCTTGGTGCTACGTATTTCTGCTTTCACGCATCCTTCGTTTAGCAGTCTGCAAGAAAGATTTCTCGACTTCGCTCGAAATGACGATACGAGAGAGTCACTAGTCACCAGTCACTAGTCACTAGTCACTCCTAATCCCTAATCCCTAGCTACCATTCACTAGTCACCAGTCACTAGTCCCCCGGGAACAGCTTATTCAGATAGTAGGTCAGCACCGCAAAGACCGCCATGACCACGAAGACCATGGGATATGCGATGACTGTCAGCATGATGGAAGATTCGATACTTGTCATAGTGCCTCCTTACGAAAGGACAGGAATCAGCGCGAGGACGAGGCCGCCGGCCACGACGGATGCCACCTGGCCTGCCACATTGACGCCCATGGCGTGCTGGATGATGTAATTGGTCGGGTCCTCTTTGAGCGCCATCTTCGCGATGACACGCCCGGACATCGGGAACGCGGAAATGCCGCATGCACCGATCATCGGATTGATTTTCTTCTTCAGGAAAAGATTCACGACCTTGGCGAAGAGGACGCCGCCTACCGTATCAAAGACGAAAGCCACAGCCCCCAGTGCGAGGATCTTCAAAACATCCAGCGTGAGAATATTCTCTGCCGTCATGGTCGCACCAACTGTGATACCAAGGAAAAGAGTCACGAGATTCGAGAGTTCATTCTGCGCGGTGTCAGAGAGCGAGTCGCAGACACCGGAGACCTTCAGCATATTGCCAAACATCAGCGCACCGATGAGCGGCACAGAAATCGGCGCGAGGATCCCTGCAAAGAGAACGACCATGAATGGGAAAAGGAACTTGACTGTCCAGGACAGCGGTTTCTCTTCGCGATACGCCATGTGGATCCGGCGCTCATGCTTCGTCGTCAAGAGCTTCACGATCGGGGGCTGGATGATCGGGACAAGCGACATATAGCAGAAGGCCGTCACCGTCAGAGGCGCGAGAAGGTTCGTCGCAAATTTCTGCGCGACGAAAATGGTGGTCGGACCATCCGCTGCCCCGATGATGCCAATGGATGCAGCTTCGTTAAAAGGAAATCCGACGACAGACGCCAGCATCGTCGCTGCGAAAATACCGAAATGAGCCGCTGCGGCAAAGAGCATGACGTACGGCGCACGGATCAGCGCATCAAATTCACACATCGCACCGACCGCGATAAAGATCAGCACCGGGAAAAGCTCATTGGCGATGCCCGCCTGATAGAGGACAGACAGAAATCCAGGTTCTCCTCCATCCGTCGGGATGACCGCAAAGTGTCCGGGGATATTGGCAAGGATACAGCCCACCCCCATCGGGAAGAGCAGCATAGGCTCATAGTCCTTCTTTACGCCGAGCCAGATCAGGACTGCGCCGATGGCAAACATGACCCAGACCGTGGGGTCGGACATGCCCATGACGCCGGTGAATAATTCTTCTAAAACTTTTTCCCAGTTCTCCATGAATACCTCCTATATTGAAATAATGAATTGGGACTATGTGAAAAGCGATAGACGCTTGGAGTTGGTTCAAGGTGGCGGGTTCAAGGTTCAGGGTTAACCCGTGGGGCGTGCCGTCCCTTGATTGTTTGCGAAAGAGGTTCGACAGGTTCTATAGGTTCAAGAGGTTCAAAGGGGTTGGTGCGGCGCATTTCGTCATCCTGAGCGGAGAAAAACGTCGTATGTTAAAAAATGGCTTATCTGAAAATATGAGAACTGAGTCGAAGGATCTAAGCGCCGCAGAGTATAGATGGTAACGATGCCATGAGCTGGCATTTCAGTCACTAGTCACCAGTCACTAGTCACCAGTCACCAGTCACTTCTCCCCCCTAACAAAAACAGGACCTGACATTTTTCAATGCCAGGTCCTGTTCTTTATTTCCTGCCCCCGTGCCATCCGCAGGAAATGCTATGCAGTTTTTTATACATCATACCCCAAAAGCGGGAGAATGACGAAGACGACCAGCGCCCAAATGACGCCCGCTCCGGCAAAGATACCGAAGGTGATCGCAAAGCCCTCCTTCGTGCGCGGCACGCCGAGAAGGCTGTAGTTTCCCATCACGCCGCGGCGCACCATGAAGCCATTGTCTTTTCTCTGACGGAACCACTTCATTTTGTGCTCGTAGCTGATGCTGTAAGCAGTAAGTACGGCCACGACCGAAGCGATCAGCCAGTAAATAAGAAAACGGGCTGCGTGGAAATCCTGAACATCTGATAGATCTATAAGTTGTGGCATAAATGCACCATCCTTGTACAAAGTTTTATGTTACCTATTATAAAGCACGGATGGGATTTTGGCAATGAGGAATGAGGGTTAGCCCCCTGGGACGTGCTCCCCTTTGATTCCATAGGGATTCGTTTGAAACAATCCAGCATCATACGGAGAGATTGCAGACCGTCGTAACGGTAAAGAGACCCGTTGAGGAAATCGCTTCTCCCGTATCGTCATTCCGACCGAAGTGGAGGAATCTTTTTCGTTCGCACTGAAACGGTTTATGTGTGTCAATTAGAAAACGGGGAACCTGTCACCCCAATTTAAGGAAACGCTGATTCAATCGCAGAATCAGATTTCACATCCATTTTCATGCAATGCTACATCATAATCTTCCTTAAATAGCGTAAAATCCGCTATGCGGATTTTGCGTCGCTTCGCGCCGCCACCATTCCTCATTCCTGATTTTACTCGCATTCACTACCCAAAAACGCCCACCTTGCGGCGGGCGTTTTCTCACTTCATCATATCGGTAAAGTTCTTGATGATGACGATCGGTGTTTTCTGATTGTCATTGCCGAAAGGATTATCGATCAGGATCTTGGCGATCTGCTTCGGGTCAAGCCCCTGGCTCTTTCCGAGGACGGCCGCGCGTTTCAGGTCATTGACATCTGCGATGACCGCGCCGTAAGCGCCGGTCGCTTTCTTGATCTTCTCACAGACATTGTCGGTATCCGCCGGACCATAGACGAGACATTTGTCGAAAGGCGGCATGGTACCGGTGACATCATCGATCAGAGATGCCTGACGGCAGCGGGCATAGAAGACACCGTTCTTGCCGAAAATCTTTGCGACAGCGCCGAGGACGAAGGAGAAGAGCATATTCCATTTCCCTTCTTCATCCATGGCGGCCTGCATACCGTAGATGCTCGCCATGGAGCCCGCGGCAGGAACGAAGCGGTTCATGAGACGGGCCTGCCAGCAGACATTCAGCTCTTCCGGACGGACGTAGCGGTTCTGTGTGATGGCGACGACGGACTCTGCACTGCAGACGATATCATGGTCGGTGATCTTGTCGCCGGCGTATTCCAGAATGGCATCAACGATGTTGTCGTGATGGGTGAGGATGCGGGTGTGGATCGGTATGAGTTCGAGTTCTGCCATTTATCTCACCTCCGTTTTGTATTCATAGAGCGCATTTCTGAGTTCTTCCTTCGAAAGAACGATGCGGGACTTCGCATAGTAGTAATCGCTTCTTGCAACCACCTGATAAATGACGTCCATCCCCATCTCCGGGAAGGTTTCCAGATCATGAAGAATGCTGTCGCCCTTGCCCTTGATTTCCAGCGTGATGAGGAATTTCTTCGTCTTGCCCGGCTCGAGGATGAAGGCCTGCCAGTAGTCATCGGGACGCGGCGTGTCGAAATCGGTCAGGTGCGCCGTGACAACGGCTTCATCGTACTGCTCAAAGGGCAGGTACACGCGGACAAAGGCATCCATGATGGTGCCGAGCTGCTTGCCGACATTCTTGATCGGCAGCGTGCAGGAGAGCGTCACGCTCTTCATATCCATGGACTCCACATGGAAAGGCGTCCTCTTGGACTTCATCACCTTCAGCACACAGTCGCCTTTGACGATGGCGATGGCCCAGTAGGCAATGAATCCCAGGCAGATCAGGAAGATGATGACTGCCAGAATTTTCGTGATCAGTAACATGTTTGTCACACTCCTAAATGATAAATCAGTGGTCGGGTTCAAGGTTCAAGGTTCAGGGTTCAGGGTTCAGGGTTCAGGGTTCAGGGTTCAGGGTTCAGGGTTGTGGTGGCGGCTTCGCCGCGAGTATATATGAGGCGATGCCCGAAAATAGTATTCAAGTCACCAGTCACTTGTGACTAGGAATTAGGGATTAGGTTTGCGATATAAGAAAACCGCTAGTTTCAAACCTCCTCGGCGCTTCATTATTTATGCGCCGCACCACCATTTCGCATTTCTCATTTCTAATTTCTCATTCAAGTGAGGCTTTCCATCGTAATCAAGGGGCGAGCCGCCCACGGGCTCACCTTGAACCCTTTATAATTCCAAACTTCCCTTTTCCACCTTCACGTCGCCGAAGATTTTCTTCACAAGCGGCGCGGAATTTTCAAGGCCTTCGGTGAAATAGAAGGTCTTCTCCTGCGGTGCATCCGCCAGCGCGTCATGGGCGCGGAGAATGTCCATCCCTGTTTCCACCGTCGGAAGTGCAGGGTCAAGGAAGCGTACCTTCGGCAGCACCTTCCTGAATACATCAGCGATCAGCGGATAATGGGTGCAGGACCAGATCGCAGTGTCTGCATCTAATGCATGATACTCCTCTGCCGCCTGTTTGACAAGGGCAGAAAGGGTATTTTCGTCCGCATTTCTTTCGATCGCGGAAGCCAGTCCGTCGCAGGGGACCTCCACGAAATCCAGCTGCGGGTATTTTTTTTGAAAATATGCCTTGTGCGCATGCGTCGCGATCGTCGCGGGCGTCGCAAAAACAGCGAAGCGCTTCGCGTCCTCCGGCACCTCTACCTCCATACTCATCTTGATGACGGGAATGTCTTCATCAAAAAAGTCTGGCGGCACGTTGAAAGAAATCGTATTGCACGCGATCAGGATCATCTTCACCTGATGCTTTTTCAGGAAATCCTTGATGGCAAAGGAGAAGCGCACAATGTCATCCCTGCTGCGTTCGCCGTAGGGATTTCTCTTCGTATCTCCGAGAAATACGATGCCTTCTTTCGGGTACTTTTCATGCAGCACGCGGGCTACGGTAAGGCCCCCGATGCCCGAGTCCATGATGCCGATCGGTCTGTTATCCATTATATCCTGTCTCCTTCCGAGAGTTTGACAAGGCCTTCGATCTTTTCCTTCGGAATGCGCGCGATGCGGCCCGTCTTCATATTTGTGTATGTATTGACCGTATGCCCCGTCGTCAGAAGCTCGCCCGTGGATTCGCGCACGACTTCATAATCAAAGTCCAGCCGCACACGATCGACGCGGCGAAGGTAGGTCCTGATGAGGAGCGTATCATCATAGCACGCTGACTTCAGGTACTTCGCACTGACTTCGACGATCGGAAATACGATCCCCTCTTCCATCAGCTCATTCAGATCAAGACCGCCTGCGCGCAGATACTCCACCCGCGCCTCCTCAAAATACTTGAGGTAGTTCGCATGATGCACCACTTTCATGCCGTCAGTCTCGTAAAATGTCACTCTTCTTTTATAGGTAAACATAGCGGTATCCTCCATTAGTCAATGGAGATATTATAGCACAATCAGTGGGATGGTTTAAGGGTTCAGGGTTCAGGGTTAGCCCGTGGGGCGTGCTACCCCTTTGATTATTTGCGAAAGAGGGGGAGCGGGTTCTACAGGTTCAGAGGGTTCAGAGGGTTCAGAGGGGGCGGTGCGGCGCATAAAACTATGGAAGCGCCGCGGAGTTTTGAAGATATGGTATTCACGAAAGATGAGAAACCTTTGAACCTTTTGAACCTTCAGAACCCGTTTAACCTATGAGACTTCATAAATAGGGAATAAGAATAGTCTGCTTTCAAACTTCAGGGTTCAGGGTTGTGGTGGCGGCTTCGCCGCGAAGTATATAGGGGGGGCGATGCCCGCAGGTGGCATTCAAGTCACCAGTCACTAGTCACTAGTCACTTGAGACTCCTAATCCCTAGCCACTAATCCCTAGCTACCCGTCACCAGTCACTAGCTACCAGTCACTAGCCACCCTGAACCCATCCATCTGAACCAGACAACCTTTATTTAAAATACATCAAAAATGCAATATTCAAAAATCCTGCCATGAGGCCGACGAGCCAAGTGGAGGCGAACATGCGCTCCCACTTGATGCGGGCGCAGCAGTTGTCGATGAGGATCTCTGCGAAGAAAACGATCTCGCAGATGGCAAGGCCTAGAAGCCATGTCCACCAGGTATCCGATGCAAAGAAGAGGAGTACGAGCCCGAAGAGGAACACATTCTCATACCAGTGCGCGAGCTCGACGACGGCCAGAGTACGGCCGGAGATCTCTGTCTTCAGACCGCCGATGAGCTCCTGATGCGCTTCATGCGACATGGAGATATCGAAGGGCGATTTCCTGAATTTGATGAGAAGGATGAAGCAGAGGCCGAAGAAGATGCCCGGCATGCGCAGAATATTCATATGAGCGCCCGTCAGGATGTCTCCGACAGAAAAGCTGCCGCTGGCGAGGTAAAAGCCGAGCGCCACCATGAGGAGCATCGGTTCATACGCCATGGTCTGCACGAGCTCACGCTCCGCGCCGATCTGGCTGTAGGGAGAGTCGACGGCATACGCCGCGATGATGAGGCAGACACTCGCCATGGTGAGTGTGAAGACGACGAGCAGGATATCGCCCTGCGCGAAGAAGATGGTGCCGGTCAGAAGGACGAAAAGAAGGAAGCCGAAGATGTAGAAACCTTCCGCCTTATTGACAGCGATCGGCTGCTTTTCCCACAGCTTCAGGAAATCATAGAAGGGCTGCAGGAGGGGCGGCCCCTTTCTCCGCTGCATACGGGCGGAGATGATGCGATCGCATCCGGCAAGCAGTCCGCCGAGGATCGGCGCTAAGAGGAGGTACAGGAGACCCCCTGCGATAGGCATCAGGAAGTCAGACATGGAATACACCTCCTACGGTCAAAGACAGCTCCATCAGGACGCAGGCAAGGGCTGCCGTGTAGCCCAGGAGCTTCATGCGGTCTTCGCCGAACCAGCTCTCGAGGTACCAGTTCCGCAAGGTGACAGGGACGACGCGTCCAGCGGCACCGCGATAGGCATTGTCGCTTCCGAGGTTCTCCCCGGAAAGATTGGTGACGACCTGTTTCTTCTCGCGGCTTTTGCCGAAGCGCAGCGGCAGGACGACCAGGAGGAAGACCATGAGCGACATGATCCAGAGATTGCTCTGCGCGATGACCTCTGCCGTCGCATGATAGGTGAGTGCAAGGTAGGGGATGACGCCATATTCCGAAATGAGCGGGAAGAGCACGCAGACGATGAGCGTCAGTGCTGCCAGCGTTTTGAGCGCCGTCCATTCGACGCCGAGGATCCCTCGCTCGCGGTTTTCATTCGTCGGGACAAAGGTCGTGATCTTGCCGAGCCACTTCGTCCAGTAGAAGAGCGTGGTCGCCGAGCCATAGACGAGGACGAGGAGAAGCAGCGGCTGCCCCGCATCGACGAAGGCTTTCATCGCGGCCCACTTGGAAATCAGCATGCCGAACGGCGCAAGGAACATCCCGCAGATACCGATCACCATGCAAAGCGAAAGGCGCGGCATGGAATTGAAAATGCCATCGAAATTCTCCAGATTGCGGCTGCCGAGCTGCTGCTCTGCGGTACCGACCGTGAGGAAGAGGAGAGACTTCGCGACCGCGTGGAAGATGACAATCATGATCGCCGTCCATGCGGCTTCATAGGAGCCTGTGCCCGCGCAGCAGACGATCAGGCCGAGATTGGAAATCGTGGAGTACGCGAGCACCTTTTTCCCATCGGACTGGGAAATGGCCGCGCAGGAAGCAAAGAAGAAGGTGATACCGCCCACCAGCATTGCCATGATGCCGACATGATTGTCCCCCAGGATCGGCGCGAGCTTGATGATGAGGAAGACGCCCGCCTTGACCATGGTCGAAGAGTGCAGGAGTGCCGAGGTCGGCGTCGGCGCCACCATCGCCCCCAGAAGCCAGCCGGAGAAGGGCATCATCGCCGATTTCGTAAATCCGCAGAATACGAGGAGTGCCACGGCAAGCTCGACCGGTTCACGGCTGCGGCCCAGATTCACCAAGAGAGACAGCTCGACCGTGTAGTAGGTTTCCCCCAGCCAGGCGATCGCCAGCGCAAAGGCGAGCCCGCCCAGGAGGTTCATCCAGAGTGCTTTGCAGGAGTTGTGGATCGCTTCATTCGTCTGCGAGTAGCCGATCAGGAGGAAGGAGCAGAGAGACGTGATTTCCCAGAAGGTGTACATGAAGAGCAGATTGTTCGACATGACAAGGCCGAACATCGCCGAAAGGAAGAGGAAGACCACGAAGAAGAAGAAACCGCGACGATCGGGAATCCCCGTATGCTTTCGATGGTACTGCGCCATGTAGCCCAGAGAGTACACTGCGATGAGTCCGCCGATGATGCCGGCGATCAGGATCATGATGATGGCAAAGTGATCGATGATGAAATCCCATGATACATAAATGCGATCCCCCATATGCCATTCAAAGGCCGCCACGATCGCAAACTGCACAAGCCCCAGAAGCGCGATGCTGTAGCGTTTGAATTTCTTCGCATAGTAGCAGACCGCCAGGATGACCATGAAATCTGCCGCCAGCATCACCGCTTTCAGCAGCTCACTATCCACGCCGATCTTCACCGGTTCATCGAAGCAGGTGACAGCGACAGCCAGTGCGAGCCCCATCATCACCGCCGCCGAACCTTTCACAAGCAGGGTACGGAAGGAGGTGTCACGTGTCAGGAGCAGGACCACGGCCGTCGCAAGCGGCAGAAGAAACAGCAAGAGGGGTAGAAGCATAAGATCGACCTCCGGAGGGACCATGAGAAATGAGAGAGTCTCTCAATAAGTGCATGTAATTCATATAGTGTATATACATATTTTCGTATATTTTTTCTATTGATATATACTTTATACTAAACGAATCAACAATGCAAGCGTGAAAATCATTTCACATCGACTTTTCGCAGAAAGGAAGAAGGCAGATGCGGCAAGACGCAAAAAACGTTTGCCGCATCTGCCCTCTTTGGGAAGTGACTAGGGACTGGGGACTAGGGACTGGGGACTGGTAGCTAGGGATGAGGGATTAGGAGTGACTGGTGACTGGTGACTGGGAGTTTTACCCAAACTGAGCAGGCCCCTGGAGAGGGACCGCGCCAAAGGCGCAGGATGGATGTGCCGCGTAGCGGCACCCTTCTACGTAGCGGAAAGCATGCCATCTGTTCCAGACGTTCTACCGTCTATTCCATATTTCCCGTTTCTCATTCTGCAGAATTCTGCCTCTTCGAGGCAGTCCATCCCCTGCCCTTCGGGCACCCCCTTCTTCAAGGGGGGGAACGCGTTTTACGTTTATTTCAAAACTCTGCGGCGCTTCTATACGTTTATGCGCCGCACCACCATTTCGCATTTCTCATTTCTAATTCAAAGAGCAGCATGCCCTAAAAACCAATTGACTCACGATTTCCCCAGAACGTTCTCCATCACGCGCTTGAGTACCTTCATATCGATCGGCTTTGCCACATGGGCATTCATGCCGAGCGCGATGGCCTTTGCCTTGTCTTCGGCGAAAGCATTGGCCGTCATGGCGATGATGGGGATCTTCGAAAGCTCCGGATCCTCCAGACGGCGGATGATGGTGGTCGCCTTGTAGCCGTCCATATTCGGCATCTGGATATCCATGAGGATGAGGTCATACCAGCCTGCCTTCTTTTTCTCCAGCATCGACAGACACTCGATGCCATCTCTGGCGCGCTCGACAAGAAGCCCGGCATCCTTCAGGAGCTCTTCTGCGATTTCTGCATTGAGGTCATTGTCTTCCGCAAGAAGGATGCGGCGGCCTTGGAGTACGGTATCCGGCAGGACGGACTGTTCTGCATAGAACTCTTTTTCCGGACATTTGGCGATGCGGTGCGGGATCGAAACAGTAAAGGTGGTGCCTTTGCCCGGTTCGCTCTCGACCGTGATGGTGCCGCCCATGAGCTCTGTCAGCTTCTTGGCGATGCCCATACCGAGGCCAAATCCCGGCTGGCGGCTTTCCGTGCTGCTGCGCGCGCGTGTGAAGGCCTCGAAAATGTGCGCGAGAAATTCCTTCGTCATCCCGATGCCGTTATCTCGGATGGTTGAAGTAAAGAGTTCGACCCCTTCTTCCTGAGACGGCGCGGAGCAGACATCGAAAGACACCTTCCCTCCCGGCGGCGTATACTTGCACGCATTCGAGAGAAGATTCAGCAGGATTTCCTGCAGCTTCACCTTGTCGGCATAGATGAAGCGGTGCGTCGTCCGCAGCGTCCTTGTGAAGGAAATCTGCTTCGCCTTCATCTGATTTTCGAAAAGGTAGCAGACCGCATCATTCAGCTCCTTCGTATCGATGATCGTCTCATCAAGCTGGCTCTTGCCGCTCTCGATGCGCGAAAGCTCAAGGACATTGTTGATGAGAGAGAGCAGGTACTCCCCGGACTTCTCGATCTTTTCCGTATAGTCCAGGATCTTCTCCGGCTCCTCTTTGTGCATGCGAAGCAGGCTGGAGAAGCCAAGGATCGCATTCATCGGCGTGCGGATGTCATGCGACATATTGAAGAGGAAGGCGGACTTCGCCTCATTGGCGAGCTCGACCTGATGGAGCGCTTCTTCCAGACGCTGTTGGTTCATCCGCTCCTCACGAATCACCTGATCCAGCGGGCGATAGCCCATGATGACCTCGAAATGATTCTCATCCTGCTGGGAAAGTACCGCCCGCACTTCGAAATACTCATTTCCCGCGGGATTCGGATGCACATGGCAGCGGACGCTGTACATCTTATGCTGGAGCAGCTCCCTCTCCAGATGCGCCGCTGACAGGAGGAGGGCCATCTCTTCGCGATTCTCCTCGTACACCAGATGCTCGCAGGCATAGCGGATCCATTCGCTATAGCGATGATGCACATTCTCGAGCATCAGCCCCAGGTGCGTATCCTCCATGCCCCGGATCATCTCGATGGTATCCTGCCGGAGATCCGCCAGGAAGATCGCAGAGAAATCCTGCCCCAGTGCATTCATCACGGCCTGATACTGCATTTCCTTCTGCTTGGCACGGTCGATGGGATTCACCATGTACAGGAGATCCTTCGCGCGCCCCTTCTCATCTCTTATCTTCACGATAAATCGCGCCTGCCGCCACTCTCCCGTGCGCGAACGATACGTGGTCGTGATGGTGTCTTCCTGCGAAAGGCGCATGGCGAGCGTCCTCGTATCCACGAAAGCGCGCATGCTGTCCCAATATTCCACGGAAACGATATACTGCAGTATATCCTCAAATGCCTGCGACGCCGCACACACCTTCCCGCTCGCCTGATACCCTTCGCCGACAGCAGCGATCCTCTCGCAGGTGTCTTTTTCGAGATCAATGAGGTAAATCACCCAGTAAATCTTGCTGATCGCAGAAATGACTTCATTCGACCGGCGCTCAGATGCGAGTGCCTCCTCAAGGCGCCGTTGGTGTCTTCCTTCTTCCCTGACCAGCTCATCGATCGGCCGCAGCCCGATGACGATCTGAAAGTGAGCCTCATCCTGATGCACGCGGATAGCCTTCAGCTCGAAGTATTCATTTCCCTCGCGATTCCCATGGGTGCGCGCACGATAGGTGAACGTTTCCTTCACTGCCAGATGCTGCATCAGCCCCTCGGGGCCAATATTTCCATAGAAATCCCCGCAGGACTCTTTCACCAGCAGATGGTCGCGGAGGTATGCCATGCGCGCGCGATAAGAAAATTTCTTCTCCGCAGGCAGCGCCTCTTCGATATCCAGACCGTGACTGAAGATCCCCTGCTTCACGACCTCCATCGTATCTGTCTTGAGGTCGGCGAAATAAATCGCCGTGTAATCCAGACACAGCGATTCTAAGATCGCCTTCTCCCGCACAAGATGGCGAACCGTCTGATCCATGGGATCTCCCGGCTCCAGCTCCTCATGGAGCGTCTTTTCGAAATTTTTGATCGATGCGATGCAGTAGCCCGGTGTCCCTGCCGGCATGATATGAAGATGGATGTATCGCTTCGTCCTCTGGGCAAAGGTATCGAAGTCCAGCGTCTTTTCGAGATACGCCGCTTTATAGTAAGGAAGAAGCCACTTTTCCCCGATCTTCGGCAAAAGCTCGATGCCCGAGCTGCCGAGCAGCTTCTCGAGAGGGGTAGAGAGGTGCCTCGCTTCCGCCTCATTGGCATAGGCGAAACGCCAGTCCACCGGTTTCCCCACCTCATCCACCTCGACATGAATGATATAGATGGGTACGGGGCTTTCCCATACCGCCGTCCCCAGCATCTTCAAGTAAGCCTCGTCCTTCATCATTTCCCCCTTATGCCGAATATAAAAAAGCCGCATGCATGAATTTCTTTTTATTATACATGCCTGCGGAAGAATTTCAAAGAGAACGGGTTTGAGGTTAGCCCGTAGGGCGTGTTGTTCCTTGATTGTGGAAAGCTTGGCGCGAATGAGGAATTAGAAATGAGAAATGAGAAATGAGAAATGGTGGTGCGGCGCAAAAACAATGAAGCGCCGCAGAGTATAAATAGGGCGATGCCCGAAAGCCGACGAAGAGCAGGTTTCCCGTTTGGGATTTTCAAACATGGAGACCTGCCGCGCATGACAAAGATTTCTCGCTACGCTCGAAATGACGATACGTGAGTCTGAACGAGTCCCCCGAGGCTCCTAATCCCTAGCTACTAATCCCTAATCCCTAGTCACCAGTCACTAGTCACCCAATTTAAATGCCCGCACCGGATGGCGGCCGGTGCGGGCTGTATTTTTGGAGTCTTCGGAATGGTCTAGTCATAAGACCATAGGACTATGATCCTATGAGAAGGCGGGACGGAACAGGCATCTGTTCCTCAGAAATCCACCGTTGACAGCCGGTTTCATTCTGCCGGACCGCGGCCGGCAAGGAGAGATGGGAGCGCAGGATGGAAAATCATACAGGAACACGCAGCGAAAGCACTGACTTCATGCGGGAAAGAGGAGCAAGCCCTGGTGAAAGGCGCGCGGAAACGCAGCCGCGGTATGACTTCTACGGCCCCCGACTCTGGTGCCTTGGGAGTCATGTCACGCTGCGAGGCCGCCCTCGTTCTTTCTTTCCTTTGCGTTCTTCCGCACCGGCTAGACAGATTTACCGGAGAGGACAGACAGAGCATCCCAAAGGCCTTCCCTGTGAAGCACGGGAAAACGCTCCCGGATCCTCCATCTCACAGTCGAAAATTTCGGAGACGAAGCTCATGAAAGAGAGTCTGCTCATTTCTCAGGCGATCGCTGCACCCATCCTGCCGATCTACTTTATCGGCGGCAAATGCCCCGGGCTCCTGATCCACACGCAGAGTTCTTTCGGACAGATTTTCTCATCAAACGATCTGACATGTCTACTTGGTTCTATTATACACCATTTTTCACTTGAAAAAGTGAACAATTTGACCTGCATGACAAAAGCCCCGCGAAGACGCGCTTCGCGGGGCTATCGAAAAATTCTTGAAGATATTATGAAATAAATTCAGGGTTCGCCCTTGGGGCGTGCTGTCCCTTAACCCTGAATGAAAGCCTTGCTCGAATGAGGAATTAGGAATGAAGGTGGCGGCTTCGCCGAGATCCTTCGGCTCAGGTCGCAGCTGTTCTGGCATTCGTTATCTCACATACG
>UQRR01000009.1 GCA_900543455.1 uncultured Dialister sp. | reverse complement strand
ACACTTTCATGCAATACCGCTACGTAGCCCCCTCACCCCTTCGGGGAGCTCCCCCGATGGGGAGCCAAGAACGTTCTACCGCTTAACTTAATAGCCTTCCCCTCTAGGGGAAGGTGCCCCACAGGGGCGGATAGGGTGACTATGGCATGAAAGACAGCTGGGATAAGGTTTCCCAGTTACTCCTATGAGAGCTGCAAGTCCCCGCGGCAGATGGAACGCGAAAATGAGATGATCGTTATTTCACATCGCCTTGTGTTATTTCTTCTTTCCATCTTCCTTCTTGCGCTTCTGTCTCATGTTTCTGCCCTTATGTCCGAGCGCTTTGTGCTCTTTCTTCTTGGTCGGCTTGTACATGCCAGGCGTCACGACCTTCTTCTTCGGCTTGCCTGCCTTCACGCGGCGGACATTTCCTTTCTCATCATAGCGGGTGATGGTCTCTTCAATGGATTTTTCCAGCTTCCGGAGAAGGAATCCATCTTCCGGCGTCGCATAGGTGATGGCGATCCCCTTCGTACCGGCGCGGCCGGTGCGGCCGATGCGATGGATATAGTATTCGAGATTTCTTGGGATCCCGTAATTGAAGACATGCGTAATGCCTTCGACGTCAAGCCCGCGCGCCGCGATATCGGAAGCAACGAGCACCTGAATGCGTGCCTTCTCAAATTCGCGGATGACCTGATTTCTCTGGCTCTGGCTCATATCCCCATGGATCTCATCCACGATGAAGTCCGTCTCCTCCTGCAGCTTGCCGGCGAGCTCATGCGCTTCCTCACGGGTATTCGTGAAAACGACGGCCATGTACGGATTCATCTCCGTCAGATGACGGACGAGGAGCTTGAACTTGCGCGGGAGAGTCGTCTCATAGATGCGCTGCTCGACCGTCGAAGCTGTCGCTTTTTCTGCGACATCGATGAAAGCAGGGTGGCGCATATACTTTCTGGCGAGGCGCTTCGCATCGTCAGGCATCGTCGCAGAGAAGAGCAGGAGCTGGCGCTTCTTCGGCGTCTCGTCGATCAGCGCTTCGATATCTTCGCGGAAACCATTCGCCAGCATCTGGTCCGCTTCATCCAGGATGACCGTCTTCACATTCGAAAGGTCGAGGCTCTTTCTGCGGATATGATCCAAGAGGCGCCCCGGTGTCCCGATGATGACATGCGGATCACGCTTCAGCTTCTGCAGCTGGTTCTCGATCGTGCGTCCGCCGATGATATCTGCCCCATCCACACCGCACTCGATGGCAAAGGGACGCATCACGTCAAAGACCTGCTTGGCAAGCTCGCGGGTCGGTGTCATGATAAGTACCTGCGTCATGGCTTTGTCTGTTTCTACGCGCTGAATGACCGGCAGCAGATAGGCCAGCGTCTTCCCTGTCCCGGTCTGCGAACGGCCGATCAGATCACGGCCTTTGAAAGCGTTTGGGATCGCGGACATCTGGATGGGCGTCGGGGTCTTGATCCCCTGTGTCTTCAAAAGTTTCGTCAGCGTCTCATTCACGCCGAGCGCAGCAAATACATTCATAGGTCCTCCTGTAAATGGGTTGGTTGTATGGAAATACGTAATTTAAGGTTTAAGGTTTGAGGGTTCAGGGTTAGCCCGTGGGGCGTGCTGCCCTTTGATTCCGTTTGAAAACTTCGCTTGAATGAGAAATTAGAAATGAGAAATGGTGGTGCGGCGCATAACAAAGAGAAAGCGCCGCAGAGTATAAATAGGGCGATGCTCGAAAGTGGCATTTAAGTCACCAGTCACCAGTCACTCCTAATCCCCAATCCCTAATCCCTAGCCACTCATCCCTGCTTTCAAACTTCAGGTGGCAACTTCGCCGCAATGATGTATGAGGCGATGCCCGAAAGTAGTATTCAAGTCACAAGTCACTAGTCACCAATCACTGGCAGCCCCTTTTCTTATTGATTCTTCCCCAGCACCACGCCGAGGTCTTTATATCCTGCTGCCCCATTGAGCTCTTCCTTCGCGGCCGCATTCGCCAGATCATCGATGGCATAGAGGAGCGGCGCTTTGCCTTCATCAGGGGTGAAGAGCATCAGAACATCGAGCCCTTCACTTCCGGGGAAGAAATAGGAGCGGCAGTACATGGGGAGCTTCATCCCCTCCGCATTGTATGTGATCAGCCCGCCTGCGGTATAGACATAGGCTTCATCGACATCCAGACGGCGGAAAGGCTCCAGCCTGGAGAGCTCCACCTTGATCGAAGAATCAGCGACAGGCCCGATGGCATGGCGCGCCAGACTGAGTACCGTTTCCTCGATCCCCTTTCGAAGCGGGGACGCCGGGTTTAAAAGCGCACGATTCATCTGCGTCAGCCGACGCCAGACATATTCATCACGATTCATTTTGAAATATGGCTTCAGCGCTTCCGCCATCTCTACAGGGAGCAGCGCGCGAATGATATAGCCGGATGAGAAGCTCTGCTGTTTTTCCAATGTATACTGCAGCTGTCCCATCTGATAAGGAATGTCTTTCTCCATAAAATGGAGTGTCTGCGTCCCCGCTGCCTCCCGGTAGGTAAAGCCTTTGGGAAGCGAAGCGGCCGCGACGGCATTCATATCATACGCTTCTCCCCCCGCAGAGATCCCGCAGGCCAGCGCGAGCGTGAGAAGCAAACATTTCCATTTCATGGAAAATCCCCTTTCAAAAGTAAATGCAGCAGTGAAAAAGGCTTGCGATGTCCTGCCTAGATGAAGCACACATCATAAAGCGGAAGCACCACGCATTTTGAAATCATCGCATCGCTGCTATCTCATCTCTTCATCCGATAGAATCCATACAGCAGGAGATCCGACAGCTGTTCGGCCGCCACGTGGCTGCCATTCACCTCGATCAGATAGTATTTATCCCCCGCTTTCAAAAGATTGGCAGAGATCCAGAGGGGAAACGACAAGCCCTTTTCATTCGTCAGGATGACCTTCGCCTCCTGTCCCCAGCGGTAGGTACCGTCTTCATTTTTGAAAGCACGCCAGGGGACAAATCTCAAGATCTTCACCTGTATAGATGGACCTTTTTTCTCAGAGAGCACCTGATCCACCAATGCCTGGAACTCCGATGTCTGGATCTTCGGCATTCCAAAGAGCGAGGTCGGGCGCTTGGCATCCTCAAGGAAAGCCGTAGACCAGAAGCGGGCTGCCTTCGGATGCCCCTCATGGAAGAAATCCTTCTCCGTCCCCGAAATGACATAGATGCCCGCGCTGTATGTCCCGCGCACATCCGTCTTGCGTATCTGGTACATGTGCATCGAGTCATAGGGATACGGTGCTTTTTCCGGATACAGCTGCATACCTGGCGGTACCGTCAGGATCGACCACATCGCCGCACGCGCAGACTTGCCGTAGTCCTTCTGGTGCGTGCCGGCAATCATGAAATGATTCAGCTGCGAGGCGCCCCCATCCGTGACGGTCACGTCCTTGGGAAATGGCAGACGCCCCAGACCTTCGATCACAAGATCCTCAGCAAAAGACAGCGAGAAGCCGCCAAAGACAAGCGCTGCGGAAAGCGCGAGTGGAAATAGTTTATTTATCATGGCGTCTCCTCGAAAAAAGATACAAAAGTCTAACGTCTCCTGGTTTCCTAGTCACTAGTCACTAGTCACCAGTCGCCAGTCACCAGTCACCAGTCGCCAGTCGCCAGTCACCAGTCACCAGTCACTAGTCACTAGTCACCAGTCACTATCATATCTATTCTATTGTAGAGAATCTCGAAGAAATTCGCAAGAGGAAAGCACGGTGACCTGCGGCAAGTAGCTGCTGCCCAGTAAATACGCCGGATCGTGCAGAATACCCTCCATGCAAAAAGCAGTCCCCACGATGTGAGGACTGCTTCGGCTATACCTGATGCATCAATTATTCCGCATCGGATCCGGTTTCGAAGGATTCACCCTTATGGATGACATTCAGCTTGCGGTAGCGGGACATGCCGGTACCAGCCGGAATAAGTTTGCCGATGATGACATTTTCCTTGAGGCCGAGGAGCGGATCTTCCTTGCCTTTGATCGCTGCTTCGGTGAGGACACGGGTCGTTTCCTGGAAGGAAGCGGCGGAGAGGAAGGAGTCGGTCGCAAGAGCTGCCTTGGTGGTACCGAGGAGCAGGTTTTCGCCGACGGCTCTTTCTTTGCCTTCGTCGTCGAGACGCTGGTTCATCGCACGGAATGCGACGATATCGACCGTCTCGCCCGGGAGCCAGCCGGAGCCGCCCGGTTCGGTGATCTTGATCTTACGCAGCATCTGATGGACGATGATTTCGATGTGTTTATCGTTGATTTCTACGCCCTGGCTGCGGTAAACCTTCTGGACTTCCTTGACGATGTAGTTCTGGGTCGCCTGTACGCCGAGGACATCAAGGATGTCGTGCGGGTTGACGTTACCTTCGAAGAGGCGGGTGCCGGCTTTGATGAATTCGCCGTTTGTGACGGAGATCTTCTTCGCTACCGGGATCTTTTCGCTTTCCGGAGCGATTTCCGGATCATTGCTGGTGATGGTAATGATCTTGACATTCGGGTTATCTTCCGCACTGGTGATGGAAACTGTACCATCGATACGGGAAATGATCGCATTGCCCTTTGGCTTGCGGGCTTCGAACAATTCTTCGACTCGTGGAAGACCCTGTGTGATATCTTCTGCGGAAGCGACGCCGCCGGTATGGAAGGTACGCATGGTCAGCTGGGTACCTGGTTCACCGATGGACTGCGCAGCGATGATGCCGACTGCTTCGCCGATTTCTACATGACGGCCGGTCGCGAGGTTTCTGCCATAGCACTTCGCGCAGACGCCGTGAGCGGAATGGCAGGTGAGGATGGAACGAACCTTCAGCTTGTCGTAGTATTTCTGGATTTCTTCTGCCTGTGCATCGGAAATTTCTTTGTTCTTCTTCGCGATGACTTCGCCGGTGGTCGGGTTCACGACATCTTCGAGCGGGCAGCGGCCTGCGATACGGTCAGCCAAAGACTCGATCGGCTGGCCTTTTTCTTCGATGAGGGAGACTTCGACGCCTTCGGCTTCATCCATACGGACTTTGAGCACCGGGATATCGGAAGCGAGAATCTTCTCTGCGACATCGCTGTCGATGACGGTGCCTGCCGGGAAGAGGACATTGCCTTGGCGGTCATAGGCATCTTCTTCGAGTTTCTTGCCTGCGAAGTGGACGGTCAGATGATGGCGCATCGCACGGTTGTATTCAGCGACAGCATCCTGTGTGCCGAGGTCGAAGGTCTTGGGTTCTGCGGCTTCGATGCCGTCAGCGGTCGGGATGATGACGGAAATATGTTCTACGAGGTGACGGTTCAGCAGGGTCACATCGTCCGCATCGAGGGTCTTGCCCTTGACGAGGAGGATATCTCCATTTCTGCGGTCGAGGACATCTTCATCCAGAACTGCGCCGAGGAGTGTCTGCTTGAGACCCATGATGGTCTTCTTGACTTCCGGCTGAGAGGCGATGAGGCTCTGTTCTCTGTCGAAATTCAGGACCTGTACGTCGCAGTCTTCTTCGCGGACGATGACGTCCTGAGAAACGTCGACCAGTCGGCGGGTGAGGTAACCGGAGTCTGCGGTACGGAGTGCGGTATCGGCGAGACCCTTACGAGCACCGTGGGAAGAGGTGAAGTAGTCGAGGACGGTCAGACCTTCACGGAAGTTTGCCTTTACCGGGAGTTCGACGGTCTTACCGGAGGTATCGGCGATCAGGCCGCGCATACCGGCCAGCTGACGGATCTGGTTATCGTTACCACGGGCGCCGGACTGGGCCATCATGGTCAACGGGTTGAACTTCACCATGGAGCTCTTCATTGCAGCACCGACTTCGTCGGTCTTCTTGCTCCATACTTCGACGACTCTTCTGTATCTTTCGTCGTCGGTCATGAGGCCGCGGCGGAAGAAGCGTTTGATCTGTTCGACTTTTTCATCGCCGTCTTCCAGGATCTTATCCTTTTCCGGTGGTACAGCGACATCGTAGATGCCGATGGAGATGCCGGAAACGAGAGCGTAGTGGAAGCCGAGGGCTTTCACGGAGTCGAGCAGGTCGCCGGTCGCCTTGAATCCGAGTTTCTTGAAGCAGTCATTGACGAGCTTGCCCATCTGCTTCTTGCCGATCGTGATGCCGAGGCCGTTGTTTTCGACGGTGTAGGTCTTGCCGTTTTCATCTACGCGCTTTTCATGACGCTTGTAGAAGAAACGCAACTCTCTCGGGATCGCATAGTTGAAAATCAGGCGGCCCGGAGTGGTGATGACAAGATCGTCATCGGTTTCATTGAATCCGTCCGGACGGTCTTCCTTCGGGATGAAGACTTTGATAAAGTCATGGATCTTGATCTGATGCAGGTTGTACGCCAGCATGACTTCGTCATAGCCGGTGTAAGCGCGAAGCTCGGAGGTATCCATCTCGTCTTCGGCTTTTTTCCACTGCTTCATGACATCGAATTTCGCCTTCGGATTTTCTTTCTTTTCTTCATCGGTGAAATCGACCTTCGTATCGTTGGCTGTCTGTACGATAGTGAGGTAGTAGGAGCCAAGGATCATATCCTGCGAAGGAATAGCGACTGGCTTGCCGTCCTTCGTGGACAGGATGTTATTGATGGAGAGCATCAGGGTACGTGCTTCAGCCTGCGCTTCGACGGACAGCGGCAGATGGCAGGCCATCTGGTCACCGTCGAAGTCAGCGTTGTAGCCTGGGCATACAAGTGGATGCAGCTTGATCGCGCGGCCTTCCCAGAGGATCGGTTCGAAAGCCTGGATACCGAGTCTGTGCAGTGTCGGTGCGCGGTTCAGGAGGACCGGGTGTTCTTTGATGACATCGCCAAGGACTTCCCAGACTTCCGGAGCGAGCTTATCGACCTTCTTGCGTGCCGCTTTGAGGTTGCTTGCGACGCCTCTCTTGATGAGTTCATGCATGATGAACGGTTTGAAGAGTTCGATCGCCATTTCCTTCGGCAGGCCGCACTGGTACATTTTGAGTTCCGGGCCGACGACGATAACGGAACGGCCGGAGTAGTCGACACGTTTGCCGAGGAGATTCTGACGGAAACGGCCCTGCTTGCCCTTCAGCATGTCGGAGAGGGACTTCAGCGGGCGGTTGCCAGGACCGGAGACGGCGCGTCCGCGACGGCCGTTATCGATCAGGGCATCGACAGCTTCCTGCAGCATACGTTTTTCGTTTCTGATGATGATTTCCGGAGCACCGAGTTCCAGAAGTCTCTTCAGACGGTTGTTTCTATTGATGACGCGGCGATAAAGGTCATTCAGGTCGGAGGTGGCGAAACGGCCGCCATCGAGCTGGACCATCGGGCGCAGATCCGGAGGGATGACCGGCAGGACGGAGAGGATCATCCATTCCGGCTTGTTGCCGGAGTGCAGGAAGGCTTCGACTTCTTCGAGACGACGGATGCATCTCACCTTACGCTGGCCGCTGCCTTCTTCGATCTCTTTCTGCAGTGCTTTTTCCAGCTTTGGCAGATCGAGCTCTTTCAGCAGGTACTGGATCGCTTCTGCGCCCATCTGTGCTTTGAATGCTTTCTTGCCATAGGTAGCTACGGCATCCTGATATTCCTGTTCATTCAGGACCTGGCACTTGGACAGGTTCGTATCGCCCGGATCGAGGACGATATAAGCAGCGAAGTAGAGGACTCTTTCGAGCTGGCGAGGAGAGATTTCAAGGATGAGGCCGATACGGGACGGCGTACCCTTGAAGTACCAGATATGGGAAACCGGGCAGGCCAGAGAAATATGGCCCATGCGTTCACGGCGGACTTTGGAAGAGGTGACTTCGACGCCGCACTTGTCGCAGACGGTGCCTCTGTAACGCATCTTTTTGTACTTGCCGCATTTGCATTCCCAGTCTTTGGTCGGTCCGAAAATCTTTTCACAGAAGAGGCCGTCGGTTTCTGCCTTCAGGGTTCTGTAATTGATGGTTTCCGGCTTCGTCACTTCCCCGTGAGACCATTCAAGGATCTTTTCCGGAGAAGCGATACCGATTTTCATGGAATCAAATTCATTTACATCTAACAATTGATTAGCGCTCCTTTCCGGAATCAGTCGTCCTGGCTGTCATTCGTAAAGCCAAGTTCTGTATCAAGATCAGTTTCACCAAAGCCGGCTTCTACGGGAGCCTGTGCATTGGCTTCTGCTTCGAGTGTATCATTGAAGGATGCGACATCATCGCCGGCGTTTTCGATAGTGCCATTCATGTGGCTTTCCATGTCGTTTCTGGAATTGGAAACGGCATCATCGCCTTCCATGGCTTCTTTCAGTTCATCCTTATGCCATGGCTGACCGCCGCCGTAGCCCTGTTCCAGATCGCTTTCATCGAGCTCTTTCAGGACGACTTCGTCGCCATTTTCATTCAGGATACGGACATCGAGGCCGATGGACTGGAGTTCCTTCATGAGGACCTTGAAGGATTCCGGTACGCCCGGGCTCGGGATGTTTTCGCCCTTGACGATCTTTTCGTAGGCTTTGACACGGCCGATGACATCATCGGACTTCACGGTCAGGATTTCCTGCAGCGTGTAAGCCGCACCATAGGCTTCGAGAGCCCAGACTTCCATTTCGCCGAAACGCTGGCCGCCGAACTGTGCCTTGCCGCCCAGTGGCTGCTGGGTAACGAGGGAGTATGGGCCGGTGGAGCGGGCATGGATCTTATCATCGACGAGATGATGGAGCTTCAGCATGTATTTCCAACCGATCGTGACCTGATTATCCAGTTTTTCGCCGGTACGGCCATCATAGAGGTCCGTCTTCGCACCAGCCGGAAGGCCTGCTGCCTTCAGGGTCGCTGCGAGGTCTTCATCTCGGCAGCCGTCGAAGACCGGGGTCGCGATATGGATACCGGACTCGGTCGGTTCCGGCATGCCGTATTTTTCGAAATCATAGCCGCAGTCGATGAGGCGCTGCTTCATTTCTTCATACTTCGGAGAGCCGACACCGGCAGCCATCGCCGCATGGATCTCTTCGCCGAGCATGTGGCAGGCCCAGGAAAGATGGATTTCCAGGATCTGTCCGATGTTCATTCGGGACGGTACGCCCAGTGGGTTCAGTACCAGATCGACCGGACGGCCATCCGGGGTGAACGGCATATCTTCGACAGGCATAATGCGGGAGCATACGCACTTGTTGCCGTGACGGCCTGCCATCTTATCGCCTTCACGGATCTTACGTTTCTGCGCGATGTAGACGCGGACGAGCTTGTTCACGCCCGGTGCCAGCTCATCACCGTTTTCACGGGTGAAGACCTTGACATCGACGACCTTGCCGAATTCGCCGTGCGGTACACGCAGGGAGGTATCACGGACTTCTCTTTCTTTGTCACCGAAGATCGCACGCAGCAGGCGCTCTTCCGGCGTCAGCTCCGTCTCGCCCTTCGGGGTGACCTTGCCGACCAGGATATCGCCAGGACGGACGTCAGCGCCGACCATGATGATACCGTTTTCATCGAGGTATTTCACAGCGTCTTCAGAAACAGAAGACAGCTGACGGGTGATCTCTTCCTCGCCCAGCTTGGTATCGCGGGCATCGCATTCATATTCTTCGATATGAATGGAGGTGTACAGGTCATCCTTGCAGAGACGTTCGGAAATCAGAACGGCGTCTTCGTGGTTGTACCCTTCCCAGGATACGAAAGCTACGAGTACATTGTGGCCGAGAGCCAGCTCGCCGCCATCGGTCGCCATGCCGTCTGCCAGCGTGTCTCCCGCTTCCACGCGGTCGCCCTTGGATACGATCGGGTGCTGGTTGATGCAGGTGGACTGGTTGGAACGCATGAATTTGATGATGTCGTAGGTATCGAGCTCGCCATTGTCAGCGCGGACAATGATCTGGCGGCCGGTGACTCTTTCTACAGTGCCGGCGCGCTTAGCGAGGATGCAGACGCCGGAGTCCTGACCAGCGACCCATTCCATGCCCGTGCCGACGAGCGGTGCTTCCGGACGCAGGAGCGGTACAGCCTGACGCTGCATGTTCGCACCCATCAGAGCTCGGTTCGTATCATCGTGTTCGAGGAATGGAATGAGGGAGGTACCGATGGAGACGACCTGCTTCGGGGATACGTCCATCAGCACGACTTCGTCCGGTTCTGCTTCGAGTACGTCCGGACCGCGGCGGCTCGCTACATTCTTATGAACAAAGTGACCTTCCGCATCAAGCGGTTCGCTCGCCTGCGCGATGATCTTGTCTTCTTCGATGTCAGCAGTGACATATTCGCACTTGTCAGTGACGGTGTGTGTCTTTTCATCGATCAGACGGTATGGTGTCTCGATGAGGCCGTACTTATTGATGATACCGTAGTTGGACAGGGAAGAAATCAGCCCGATGTTCGGACCTTCAGGGGTTTCTACCGGGCACATACGTCCATAGTGGGAGTAATGTACATCGCGGACTTCGAACCCCGCGCGTTCACGGGAAAGACCGCCAGGCCCCAGAGCAGAAAGACGACGCTTATGCGTGAGTTCTGCCAGCGGGTTCGTCTGGTCCATGAACTGAGACAGCTGGGAACTGCCGAAGAATTCCTTGATAGCAGCAACGACAGGGCGGATATTGACGAGCGCCTGTACGCTCATCTTATCCTGATCCTGTGTGGTCATTCTCTCGCGAACCACTCTTTCCATACGGGTGAGCCCGATACGGAACTGGTTCTGCAGGAGTTCACCGACGCAGCGGACACGGCGGTTGCCCAGATGGTCGATGTCATCACTCTTGCCATAGCCCTGCATCATGTTCAGGAGATAATCAATGCAGGCGATGATATCGCAGATCTCTAGCGTGCGGTAATTGTCTTCGCGGTTGCCGGAAGAGCAGATCACCTTGACCGGAGTGCCGTCATCTTTCTGTGTCATGACTTCGACCTGATCGAAGGAAGAGAATACGCCGCTTTCTTCGATTCTTGCGATCGCTTCTTCATCAATGGTGCTGTTGCCTTCGATGACCACTTCACCCGTTTCCATATTGACGATCGGACCTTCGGTCTTGTGGCCGAGGAGACGGTTCTTCCAAGCCAGTTTCTTATTCAGTTTGTAACGGCCGACCTTCGCAAGATCATAACGACGCGGATCGAAGAAGAAATTATTGAGAAGGGTCGTACCACTATCTTCGGTGGCCGGTTCGCCCGGGCGGAGCTTGTGGTAGATTTCGATCAGAGCAGACTTTCTGTCCGTGGTGCTGTCTTTTTCCAGCGTCTTTTCGATGTGGATATCATGGTCGAAAAGCTCCAGGATTTCCTCATTGGAAGAATAGCCCAGCGCGCGGATGAGGACAGTGACCGGCATCTTACGGTTACGGTCGATACGGACGGAGACGGAGCCGGCCGGATCCGATTCCAGCTCGATCCACGCGCCGCGATTCGGGATCAGCTGCGCGGTATAGATCTCCTTGTCAAAAGCATCTCTTTCACGCTTGTAGTATACGCCAGGGGAACGAACCAGCTGGGATACGATGACACGTTCGGCACCATTGATGATGAATGTGCCCGTGTCCGTCATGACCGGGAAATCCCCCATGAACAGATCGTGCTCTTTCAGCTCGCCGGTTTCCTTGTTTTCCAGACGCGTCTTCACGTACAGCGGAGCGGAGTAGTTCACATCCTTCGCCTTGCACTGTTCGATATTGTACTTGCCCTTGCCGAAATAGAAATCGCCAAAGTGCAGCGCCCATTTCTTAGCGCTGTCCTCGATAGGAGAAATATCTGCGAAAACATCCTTCAGCCCTTCCTTGCAGAACCATTCATACGACTTCGTCTGCAGATCGAGCAAATGGGGCATCTTCAGTACTTCCTGCGATCTGGCATAGGTGTATCTCTTCTTCTTCCCCACCACGACAGGTCTGAACATCTTGCTGTTCGGCATTCCTTGCCTCACCCTTTCATAAAAACAACATGGCTTTCTTTCTCCCGGAAAAAAGAAGCAGGAAATCGAACCAATCATCGAGTCCCTGCCTGCCTCCGGAAGCATTACATCACCTATTATATATACTCTACTAAAAGAACCGTTGCGAATAAAAATTATATCACACAATGTCAATATCCGCAATGATTCTAGCGAAAATCTGCACAAAGATTTCTTCTATAGCGTGCATGGCCTATTTTCTTTTATAGAAATTATCATACGCCATATAAAAGTTTTTATGCGTCAATTTTTCTATTGACTTTTTCAAGATCTTCGTTCCGGCCTATTCTAGCATTGTGCTCTGAAAAATGCAAGGGGTTAGGGGAGCAGGCTCACGGTGAACCCAAGAGGCAAGACGCCCCTTCATGAGGAATGAAAGCCTCGCATGGATGAGAGATGAAGATGGCGGCATCGCCGCAATATATAGGGCGATGCCCGAAAGTGGTATTCAAATCACCAGTCACTAGTCACCAGTCACTAGTCACTAGTCACTAGTCACTAGTCACTAGTCACTCGAGATTCCCCCAGCCTTCAAAAATGCTATACTATAGGAAAAACGATTTCCACGAAAGAAGGAATCCCTATGAAGCCAATCATGCCAGAGAAACGCGCTTCTCTCATCACTGCCATCTCGCTCACGCCGCCTATCTTTGTAAACGCAAACTTCACGCCTGCCACGCTGAATCTCATCTACGGTGAGAACGGCAGCGGCAAGACCACGCTCGCACATGCGATTTCCGAAAAAGAGGGACTTACCTGGGCGGATGGCACAAAAGAGGAAAGCGTCGAGGTCCTTCACTTCGATCGCACATTTGCCGCGGAAAATATGCAGGGCGACCAAGAGCTCCCTGGCGTCTTCCTCATGGGAAAGCCGAACATCGACACAGACGGCCGTCTGGAAGCGCTCCTTGCCCGCCGGCGCGAGCTCGAAGAAGAGAAGAACGCGCTCGCTAAAGAAGTACAACAGCTCTCTGAAAACAGGGAAAAGCAGCAGACCGCCCTTCGCGAACAACTCTGGCAAGAGGGCGAAGGATTCCGCAAAACCTTTCCTCGCTGCCTCGGTAAGGCAAGAACCACAAAGAAAGCCTTCGCTTACGAAGCCTTCTCACTCCTTCGCGAGCCCATGGCCCCCGCGCTCTCCATCGATGAGCTTCGCTCCCTCTATGACACGGCCTTTAGTGACAATGACAAGAAACTTCCGCCCCTCATGACCATAGAAGACCCCGAGTGCCTCGATCATTTGAAAGGCGCAGACAACCTCGCCCGCCCCATCATGAGCCGCGACGACTCGCCCTTCGCTGCCTTCCTCACCTCACTCTCCGCGACCGACTGGGTGCGCTACGGTCATGACCACTACCATGAAAAAGCCGCAGACCGCTGCCCCTACTGCCAGCAGACACTCCCCGCGGATTTCGAAGAACAAATGGCACGAGCCTTCGACGAGCAGTACAAGAAAGACCTTGCAGCCATTTCTGAATTCAAAGAAATCTACCGAAAGACCGCCAGACGCCTCTACATCGCCCTGACAAAGATCCCACCGGAGTGCTCACTTGATACAAACTGGCAGGAATTCCAAGCGCGCCTCGTCATCCTGAAATCCGCGATTTCCGAAAATATAAAAGCCATCGAAGAAAAGGAGAACGCCCCTTCCAAAGTCATAGAACTCTCCCCCCTCTCCGTCTATCTAGGCGACCTCTCCGACCTTCTCGCCAGCTGGAATCAAAAGATCCAAACGCACAATGAAACCGTCGACCACCGCGTCACCCGGCAGAATGACTGCCAAGCCGCCGTCAGAAACGCCATGCACGTCCGCCTCGCCCCCACACTGAAGCGAGGCCAAGATGAAGCATGCGCCGTCAAAGAACAGGAAAGACAGATTGAAACCCGCCGTCAGGACATCGAGCGCTCCCTTCTTAAAGTGAACTCTTCGATTTCCGAAGAGCGCAGCCACTTCACAGACACCAGCACCGCCATGGAAGAAATGAACCGGCTCCTCGACGAAACAGGCTTCAGCGGATTTCACCTCGAAGACAGCGGCCAGCACACCTACCGACTTCTTCGCGCTGACGGCAGCCCCGCCACCGGCCTCAGCGATGGTGAGAAACAATTCCTTGGCTACCTCTACTTCGCCAGCCTCGCCTTCGGCACGAAAGGGAGCGGAACAGAAAAGCAAAAAATTCTCATCATCGACGACCCCACGGCCCTCATGGACAAGAAGGCTTCCGCAGCAGCCGCCTCCCTCACCCGAGAACTCGTCACCGCCTGCCTCCTCCACACAGATCCAGTGACCTACCAGAAGAAATTCTCTGCTGCCAAAGAAGCCCCCATCGCCCAGCTCTTCCTCCTCACCCACGACACCAGCCTTTTCAGCGACATCGCCGGCCCCCTCACACAGGAGTGGGATACCACGACCTTCTTCCTCCTTGAAAAAGAAAATGATGCAACTCGCGTAGAGCCACTCATCCACTGCGAGCAGGGCAAACGCTGGATGAACGTCCTCCCTGCCCTCGCATGCGACGCCCGCCTCTGGCAGCGCTACCGCGATACCGTCGATCCGCGCCTCCTCCTTCGCACCTGCCGCACCCTCATCTTCGAATACTTCCTCCAGACGAAACACCTCACCCGCGCCGCCCTCCGCAGCGCCATCACCCGGCACGCGGCTGCCTTCCAGGCAGACTACGGCCCCCAAGGCCTCCGCATCGCATACGCCTTCATCCTCTATTTAGACGACGCCGCGGAGAGCTACAGCCAGCTCGCCTCTCTCCCACCCGAGCGCGCCCTCCCGCTCCTCCGAGCCATCTGCGAGCGCTTCTTCCTCGTCATGAGAGAGGAAATGTATTTCCGGCAGATGAGCCAGTAAGTCCACTCTATCCGTACAGGCTGACGTTTTTTCACACACGAAAATATGCCACGGAAACACTCACCTATCTATTTTTCTCACCCAAATCCGATGATGCATTCTATATCCGTATTGGAAAATGAGAAAGTTTGCGCGCATAATTAAGGAAATATATTGTGCAAGGAAATATATCGTGCATAGCACCAGTTCCTGCGAAGGAGGCCCATCCCATGGAAGAAAAGAAGAAAACGGTCAAAAAAAGAAAAGGCTTCATGCTCTTAGAGCTCATCATCGTTGTCGCGATCATCGGCATCCTTGCCGCGGTCGCCATCCCGAACCTCGTCGGCATGACCGACGAAGCAAAGGTTGCCAAGATCCAGTCTGATCTTTCCACCATCGGCACCGCCATGGAAGTCTACCACGTCAAGAAAGGCGGCACCTACCCCACGGACCTCTCCACACTCGCAGGCGATAACGGCTATCTGAAAAAAGTCCCCGAACCACCCACGGGTGCCGGTACTTATACTATAGGAAACAAAGGCGAAGTCACCTGCACCTTTAATGGCGTCACCTACTCCTCCTTCGGCACATCGACGGGGAGCACAAACAGTGATACAGGGAAATAATCACGCATAAAAGCGCGCCCTCATAAGGCGCGCTTTTTATGTGGAATTTATCGTCGATAGCCAGCACGCCTTCCAAGAAGTACGTCCCCCGCATTCATGGAAAAACTACCTTACCGTTTCCGCTCACACACGCGACGCTTCACCGTCAACGACAAGAGGGTTGCATTTCCCCATGCAAGACCATTTCTTGTCCATGTGAGACTACCTCTTACCCATATCGTCATCCTGAGCGGACGAAAACGCCCTATGTGTGAAACCCCCCAGCCAGAACAAGTGGGGACTGAGTCGAAGGATTTCATACCACGCATATGAGACGATCCCTTCCCTCGTATCATAGGAGTGACTGGTGACTAAAAAGCCGCTTTCGGGCATCGCCCAATCAAAAAGGCGACAAAGCCTTCTCCATACAAGCCTTCCCCGCCTGGGTAATGCTATTAAGTTAAGCGGCAGATCATTCTTGGCTCCCCATCGGGGGAGCAAGTCGTTATGACGCTAAAAATTTCCTTAACTTAAATAGCATTACCCGCATGGGGACCGCGTCTGCGACGCTCGGGTGCTTTCGTAAGCAGCACAAATGCGCCTCTCTTTCCCCTATACTACCATCTGTCTTTCATACCATGTCTGCCCTATCCGCCCCTGCGGGGCACCTTCCCCTAGAGGGGAAGGCTACGATACGAGAATCCCCTCTTCTAAAAAGGCGGCGCTGCCTCCTTGCGAATCCGCTCCCCCGTATCGTCATCCCGAGCGCAGCCGAGGGATCTTTATTGCACTGCCGCCATATGCACACATGCGCCCTCACTCAAACGACACCTTGGTGCTTCCTTTTTCGCCTTTCCCTCGCTCACGATTTACCGCTCTGCAAGAAGGAGCCCTCTACTTCGGCCCTCATGACACGCAAGAAAGACGGATCGTCTTATATCGTTTTTCATACCGCTGCGTAGAGTTGTGCCTCTTCGAGGCACTCTATCCTGCGCCTTCGGCGCGGAGCTTCTATATTCTTATGCACTGCCACCGCCCTACCCACTGTCCCCATAAAACCCATAGAACCCGCTTCCCCTCTTTCATCCAATCAAGGGGGCCGCACCGCCCCCGGGGCTAACCTTGAACCAATTCACACAAAGAAAAAACACCAGCCATAAAGACTGGTGCTTTTTCTTGCCATAGTAGGATTTCAAAAACAATTAGAAACGATAGCCGGCCTGGATGTACCACTGGTTCGACTGGGTATCACTGCCCTTCTGATAGCGATAGCCGCCGCCCAGAGTCCATGTGCTGTTTTCTGCTTCTACGCCGAGACGGGCGAGGAAGGCACTTTCACCGATGTCGAAGGCGAAGGTATCCGCTGCATCACCGAGGCTGACGGTTTCCTTCGTGTCCTTATCTCCCATCGCGAAATTGTACCCGATTTCTACGACAGGGGTAAGGCTCCAGTTGCCATTCTTGACCTCATGACGGAATTCCACGCCGACCGGCAGGTTCCAAAGGTTGGCATTTTCCGTTTCATGCTTCATGCCGAGGCTGTCTGTGAAGTCGCCGGTATGGATGCGGTAGTAGCGAAGTCCTGCATACGGAGTCAGGGAAGACGCACCAAGCGCGATTTCCTTCTCAGCACGAATGCCGGCGAAGAAGGCATTGCCATCCACAGAACCTTTGATGGTCCTTCCCAGCTGGGTCTGCTCCAGATCATTATCGCTCTTGATGAAACCGATATCCGCTTTATACTGGATACCGCCAGCGGTGAAGTGATGGTACACATCACCGCCATAGTACTTGGTATCATTCTTTCCGGTTACGCCATCCTTCTCTGTATGGCTGCCATCCGCATAGGCAAAAGCGATGCCCGTGCGGGAGTTTTCATCGGAAATCAGATCACTGCCGATGAGGAAGCCATTGTACTTCACATCATACTTCGCCTTTCGTCCAGCGACCTGGAACCCGTCCACCTTCTTATCCTGACGGAGGTAGTTTGCCCAGATGCCGCTTCCTTCTCCCTTGTGGTTAGCGATCATGCCGGAGAAATCCTGTGCAAATCCATATGTGCCGTGGGTCACGCCAGCCATTTCCGCAATCGCCGCTGCATGTTCAAGCGCATTATTCGCCAGTGCATTCTGCTGTGCTTCCGTCATGCCTTCGCCAAATGTGCCTTCGCCCAATGCCTTGTCCATGAATTCCGCGAATTCCGCCAGTTTTCCTTCATTCTGATCCGCTTCATTCAGGATGTTATAAATCGGGGAATTCTTCGCGATCTCATCGATATTTGACTTGAAGGTGTAGTTGCCGTTTGCATCCTTTTTGATGGCTATCGTGCGGCGGCTGTTACCATAAATTTTATCGAAAGCATTTCCTTTGTTTTCCGTCCCGCTCTTGATAGCGGTAGAAACATCATAGACCGTGCCATCCCTCTCCGCATTCGCGATATACAGGCTGCCCTTCGTCACGTCGACCGTACTGCTACTATCCGCCGTGATGAAGGTCTTCACCTTGTTATTGGCATCTGCTTCCGCCTTGATGCCAGCGCCCTCTGCCAGCGTGACGCTACCGCCATTGATGACGTCAATCTTCGCGTCGCCGCTTACGGTGTTATCGGTGCCTTTGATCGTGTAAGAAGAATTTGTCCCGTCGACTGTGACCGTGCTGCCATTATCGAGCTTCATCTGGTTCGTGGTGAGCTTCGAGCCATCCTTGACCTGAAGCGTACCGTCATTCATCGTGAGCGTATCCTTGACCTCTACAGTCACCCCATTCTGCCTGACATCCATCGGCTGGATATCCTCATCCGCATCGAGTGCCAGCGTAGTCACCTCATTCTGAATGCCGCTCAAAGACAGCTTGGTATTATTCAGCGTCATCTTGTTCGCGATCAGCGTGCCGACGCCCGCGATGTTGATGGTCGACATGTCCATGGTGATCTGGTCGGAATTCAGTTTACCGTTCTCGATGGTAATAGTGCTGTTACCCTTCATGTCCAACTGATGAACAGTGACGTCAGCAGCTTCTTTGACCACCATATCATCTTCATCATAAGAACCGACATCCAGACGACTGCCGTTGTCCATTGTCATCTTCTGAATTTCAGCTTTTGTACCGTTATTAGCAAAAAGCTGTGCTTTTTTATCTAAGTTTACTGTATCAGAATGAAGCGATCCTTTTTCAAGCTGGATTTCGCTCTCATTAGACAACGCTATTTGATGGATGGTAACATCAGCACCTTGCCCTTTGCTGATATCATAATCAGAAGTGTTAATATCTAAAATGACACCATCACTAGAAAACTTTTTAACTTCAGCTTTGGCACCATCGCAGAATCGAATAATTTGAAAGGCTGTTTTGTCTGCTTTTAGTTGTAAAGCATCCGCCGAAAAAGTTCCACCATAGAATTCCATTCTTCCGCTGACATTCAAATCTCCCTTTACGGACATCTGGCTATTTTCTGCGTGCAAATCACCGATGGAAATCTGACTGTTTTCTGCATAAAACTTCGCACTGTTTAATGTTGCTGAACCTAATTCGACCTTGCTATTCTTCGCCGTAAAGGCAGCGCTCTCAGAATAGTTTAATTCTTTAGCTTCTTTCCCCTCTACGGTAAGCTTATTTGCCTTGACCGTCGCACCGTTCACTGCCAAAGTCGATACTTGATCCAGCTTATTGATCGGATCGCTGTCGCTGTTTCCCTTTTCTGCCTGCGCGGTATTCGGTCCCCAGGCTCTGACAACGATTTCTCCGCCCTTCATAATACCGGTAGCAGGCTGTTCCCATTCCGTATCCGTTGCCGACGTATCCTTCGTCACATCCAGTACGGCACCATTTGTAACGTTAAACTGCCCTTTGTTCTGCACCAATACATTTTTCACGCTGGCCGTACCGCCATCAATAGTGATAGATCCGACAGGCAGTCCTTCTGCTACATCACCTTTATCATCCTCATTTTCAGGAAATGCATTTCCCGCATACAGCCAATTTCCCGATGTCGTACTGTTCTTCAGCTTGATGGCAGCATTATTTGCCCAAGCACCAGTAGTAATCGTGGTATTATCAGTTGAGATCGTGCTTCCGCTATCCGCGCTGAAATACCCCATGGGTGCCGTGATACTGCCACCATTTACGATGAGCGTACTGCCCTTCTCCGCACACACTTCATTCGCGGTTCCTTTATCATTGAAATTAACGTTATTCGCCGTTAATTTTGCTCCATCCGTCAGCCAAATACCTCTTACATCTTTGCCGGTAATGGACAGGCTGCCATCCGTAGCTGTATCCACCAATGTATTATCTACTTTCACGATATTAATAGGATCGTACTGCTCCACCGTCGTGCCTTTAACTACGACCTCATCCGCCGTGTTATCTGCCCAGGATGAAACCACACCCGTCATTCCGAAGACCAGCGAAAAGGCGGCAATCTGTGCTAACATCTTTTTGCTTTTCATTTGCATTCCTCTTTTCTGCGAGACACGCTCGCCACACCACGAAGAATCTAAAACAACTATTATTTAGCAACCTAAAAACCTGCTTAAAGTTTACCCCCCCCGGTCATATTGTCAAATTTCTATATATCTATACTAAATATGCATAGGTGCTATGAGAAATAATATAGAGAAGAATCATCTTGCAAGAGTGACTTATGAAAAAACACTTCGGGCATCGCCTAATAAAAAAAAGCGGCAAAGCCGCTACCATACAAGCCTTCCCCGCATTGGGAAGGGAGACCGCGTCAGCGGCGCTCGGGTGCTTTCGTATGCAGAACAAATGCGCCTCTCTTTCTCCTGTACTACCAACTGTCGTTCATACCATAGTCACCCTATCCGCCCCTGCGGGGCACCTTCCCCTAGAGGGGAAGGCTGCGATACGAGAATACCATCCTCTAAAAAAGGCGGCGAAGCCGCCACGAGAGCCCTGAACCCTGAACCATGAACCATGAACCAAATGAAAGCAAAGTAAAAAGGGGCTGTGAAGAAATGAGGATTCATTTCTTCACAGCCCCTTTTGGCATGCGCTATTTCATAAAGCTATCTCTTACAGCAGACCGCCGTAATTTTCAAGCATCTGACGTACCTTTGCTTTTTCTGCTTCCGTCGGTTCGACCATCGGCAGGCGGAAGTGTCCGCCAGGCTGGCCGATGAGGTTCGTTGCTGTCTTGACCGGTGTCGGGCTTGCGGTGAAGAACATGCCTTTGTTGATTTCATACATCTTGAGGTGCAGCGCTCTGGCTTTTTCAAGATCGCCTTTTTCGAAGGCATCCACCATAGCCAGCATGTCATCCCCGATGACATGAGAGGATACAGAAATGATACCTACGCCGCCAGCGAGAAGAACAGGCAGTGTGAATGCATCATCACCGCTGTAGATCATAAAGTCTTCCGGAAGCAGCGCTTTTTCCTTGGTGACCTGATCCCAGTTGCCGGTTGCATCTTTGATACCGACGACATTCGGGCATTCATCTACGATTCTCTTGATGGTTTCCGGCTGGATAGATACGCCGGTTCTGCCCGGTACGTTGTAAAGAACGAGCGGCAGATCTACGCCTTTTGCAACCGCTGTGAAGTGCTGGTACATCCCTTCCTGATTCGGTTTGACGTAGAAAGGAACAATCACCAGCGCGCAGTCGATGCCTGTTTCTTTGGCTTTGTTGCCGAATGCAATGGTATCTGCGGTGCTGATGGTACCGATATTGCCCATGACAGGCACTTTCTTGCCTTCCGCGCGTTTACCGACAGCATCTACGATGAGGGTATACAGTTTCAGTTTTTCTTCTGCGGTCATGGTAGCACCTTCGCCGGTGGTTCCACCGACAAGAATGCCTTCAGAGCCATGAGCAACGAGGTGCTTTGCAAGAGCGACAGCACTTTCGTAGTCAACAGCACCATCTTCTGTGAACGGAGTAATCATAGCCGTAATGACGCGGCCAAACTGAGCAGTTGCCATAGTTGTATCTCCTTTGGATCTTTATCTTTGAACTAGGGATTAGGGATTAGAAGTGACTAGTGACTAGTGACTGGTGACTGGTGACTGGTGACTGGTGACTGGTGACTTCAATGCCACTTTCGGGCATCACCCCGTTTTCGTCATCCTGAGCGGAGAGAAACGACGTTTATTCGGATAGCCTCAGCCAGAACTGATGAGATCTGAGTCGAAGGATCTCGGCGAAGCCGCCACCTTCATTTCTAATTCGCGCAAAGCTTTCATTCACAATCAAGGGACAGAACGTCCCTGGGGCTAACCCTGAACCCATCAACCATTTTTATAACATATCATGCGCGATCATATATTCTGCGATCTGCAGGGTATTGAGCGCTGCGCCTTTTCTGATCTGATCGCCGGACACCCAGAGGTTGATACCATTCGGATTTACAAGATCCTTACGGATACGACCAACAGCCACATCTGTCTTATCCGAGGTATCAAGAGGCATCGGATAAATCATATTCTTCACATCATCGACCAGTTCTGCGCCTTCGAAGCCTTCGATGGCTTTCTTCACCTGTTCGACCGTAAGCGGTTCTTCGGTTTCCACGTAGATGGACTCCGCATGGCTTCTTGCGACCGGTACACGAACAGCGGTCGGGGTGATGCCGATCTCCGCATCATGCATGATTTTGTGAGTTTCATTCACCATCTTCATTTCTTCCTTGGTGTAGTCATTATCCAGGAAGATATCGATCTGCGGGATCAGATTGTATGCGATCTGGTAATGTTTCGGAAGGCTGGCCGACGGAAGGATCTTCGGTTCATAATTCTCGCCTTTCGCAAAAGCGGCAGCTTCTTCATAGAGCTCATCGATGCCTTCTTTGCCCGCACCGGATACCGCCTGATAGGTGCTGACAACGATGCGTCTGATGCGGGAAAGGTCATAAATCGGCTTCAGTGCCATCAGCATGATGATGGTGGAGCAGTTCGGATTTGCGATGATGCCTTTGTGCTTTGCGATATCCTCCGGGTTGATTTCCGGGATGACGAGCGGTACTTCCGGATCCATACGGAAGGTGGAGGAGTTATCGATGACTACAGCACCGCGTTTGGCAGCTTCCGGTGCCAGCGTCTTGCTGATGCTGCCGCCTGCAAAGAGAGCCACATCAATGTTTTCAAAAGATTCGGGCTTGGCTTCCTCTACCGTATATTCCTTGCCGCAGACCATGAGCTTCTTGCCTGCACTGCGTTTGGAGGCCAGAAGCTTCAGGGAAGCGAACTGGAAATTTCTTTCTTCAAACAGACGGATAAATTCCTGTCCGACGGCACCAGTAGCACCAAGGACGGCGACGCGCGGGAGTTTACTCATAGTCAAGCACCTCATTCCAAATAATTTTCAAGTCCATAAACAAAGCCTTTGACTGTCATGCACTTCTTGCAGGCAAGCATGACGCCCGGCATAAAGGATTTGCGATCCAGAGAATCATGACGCAGGGTCAGGATTTCCCCATAACCGCCAAAGAGGACTTCCTGATGTGCCACATAGCCCGGGAGGCGGACAGAGTGGATGGTGATCCCTTCGTACTTGCCGCCGCGAACGCCCGGCAAGCTTTCCTTTGTTTCATCCGCTTCCGGTTCCATGGTGCGGGCAGCTGCCATTTTTTCGGCAGTCAGCTTCGCTGTGCCGGAAGGAGCATCATATTTATGATTGTGATGGAGCTCGATGATTTCTGCATTCGGCATGTATTTGGAGATCTCCGCCGATACCTTCATCAAAAGGACAGCGCCCAAAGAGAAATTCGGTGCAACAAGTCCATTGGCACCTGTCTTTTTGGCAATGCCGGCGAGTTCCTCTCTCTGCTCAGTCGTAAGGCCGGTCGTTCCGATGACGATATTGACCCCATTTTCAAGGACATACTTTGCATTTTCATAAATGACCTTCGGACTGGTGAAATCAACGATCACATCCGGCTTGCCTTTGGCAAATGCTTCCTCCAGCGTCTTATCAATGGTCATCCCATTGTGTCCGATACCGATCGCTTCTCCCAAATCCTTGCCAGCCGCACCGATATCGACGCCGCCGCAAAGCTCCAGGCCATCTTCTGCGAGGACTGAGCGGACAACCTCGCTGCCCATGCGTCCTGCAGCCCCATTCACTAATACACGAATCATTCTGACTCCTCCTTTATAGCAAGTGAGGACACAGACTTCCCCCACTGCTTTTGAATAGATTTAAGTCAATGGTAGTATAAAAATGAAAATGCGTCAATAGGTGAATTTCGATAGTTGCATCATTTGATGAGATTTGAGTATCTTGGAAAGAAGGACCATGGATCAGATACCGTGTGCGGCGGGTTCGAAGGCTTCAAAGGTCTCCCGGCCTCTTGGCAGCTTCGCTGTGCTCTTCCCAAAGAGCGCTCTGCTTCCTTGCCGCGTCTTTCCCATTGAGCTTCATAAACCCACAGCAGCTATTACGCCCCTGATTTTTCAAAATAAAAAAGCCGTACTCTTTCGAGTACAGCTCTTTATGTTTAGATTATTCACCTACAGGATAAACGCTGACCTGTCTCTTATCTCTGCCGAGACGTTCGAAAGCCACTCTGCCTTCTGCGACTGCAAAGAGCGTATCGTCCTTGCCAATCTTAACGTTCAGGCCCGGATGGAGATGGGTGCCTCTCTGGCGAACGATGATGTTGCCAGGTTTAGCGATCTGACCTGCGTGCATTTTGGTTCCCAGGCGCTGCGCATTGGAGTCGCGGCCGTTCTTTGTGCTGGAAACACCTTTTTTATGAGCGAATAACTGAAGATCAAACAGTAACATGTAATTCACCCCTTTGCCGTTATAATTTTAAGTTTATCAGGATACTGCTCCTGAATGGCTTCCAAACCATGAACCATGGTTTCTATCAGAATCTGGCTCTTTTCATTCGCGTGCGACTGAAGATCCACATTCATGAAGCCGGATTTCGAATCAAAAGTCCCATCCATCTGCAGGATATCCTGCAGTCCGGCAGCGATCGTCAGTGTGATTGCCGACACCGCTGCACAGATGAGATCGTACTCATTATCTTCCCTCGCCCCATCGGCATGGCCGGTAATGGTAAATCCCTGATAGAGTCCTTCGACTAAATGTAGTCTTGCGGTAATCATTAGCCTTCGATCTTTTCGATCTGAACCTTGGTGAAAGGCTGACGATGGCCCTGACGACGACGGTAGTTGGACTTAGCTTTGTATTTGAAAATACGAATCTTAGCGCCTTTCCCCTGTTCCAGAACCTTGCCGGTAACCTTTGCGCCTGCAACGGTTGGCTGGCCAATCTTTACGCTGTCGCCGGATACGAGAAGAACTTCATCAAAAGCTACTTCTGCGCCTGCTTCAACGTCCAGTTTTTCAATGGTAATGACTTTGCCTTCTTCAACGCAGTACTGTTTACCACCGGTTTTGATAATTGCGTACATGTGTGCACCTCCTCTTTACTATACTCGCCGAATATGGCAGCTTACGAAAGCATTTACGGAGCCGTCTCCGTGCGGTTGCGTCATGGCACCTTGTACAATGACTTGATTATTTTATCAGAAATAAAAATAGATGTCAAATGTTTTTTGACATCTATTTGGGAAATTGGGGTCAGGGATAGCCCGTGGGGCGTGCTGCCCTGTGATTGTTTGCGAAAGAGGTTCAGCAGGTTCTACAGGTTCTATAGGTTCAGCGGGGTAGTCCATGGGGCTAATCCCGAGCCCTTTTCTACACCGTCTCATAAATCTTCCTCACCAGCTTCTTGGTGATCGTCCCGAAGAAATCCTGATCGGCAAAGCGGATAAAGCGGATCGGTTTATTCGCTCCTTTGATAAAAAGCCGGTCTGTCGTTTTGAAAGGACAGGATTCGCTGCCATCGAGCGAAATACAGAGATTCTTCTCCCGCGGCGGAGCAGTGACTTCTACGGTATCACTGCATTTCAAGACGATAGCGAAGCGCTGCAGCGTATGGGCACAGATAGGGATCACGATCATGCGGTCATCGCTCGGTCCCATGACCGGGCCTCCGCAGGAAAGAGCGTAACTGGTAGACCCGGTCGGCGAAGAAACGATGAGCCCGTCAGAAGCATATTCCTGGATCAGATGCCCATTGACGGAAAGATTCAGCCTTGCCAGCTGCCCGATCTTGTTATGCCCGATGACGACATCATTCAGCACGCTCGTCAGCCACTCCTGACTGCCGTCTTCATGTTTCAGGACAGAGTCTAAAAACAGCCGCGACTCTTCGGTATAGTGCCGCGCAAGGATCTGATCCAGACGCAGAGCGGTGTCTTCGATGGTGATGCTGTTCAGAAATCCCAGCTCACCCAAGTGGATCCCTGCCATCAGGATGGGGTAGTCGCGAAACGTCCGCGCCGCTCCCAGGAAGGAGCCATCGCCGCCGATGGAGAGCAGACAGTCACAATTTCCCAGCTCATCGATGCTACCATAAGAAGCCCCCTCGATACCGCCCGCCTCCAGTCCTTCTTTCATAGAAAGCGGCAGCAGCGCACTCGACCTTCTTTCTTCTATCATCCCAAGAAGCTCGGGCAGAAAGGTAAAGAGCTTCTCTTTTCCCAGATTCGGAAAAATAGCAAATCGCAATGAAATCACCTCATAATCATGGATTCAGGGTTAGCTCGTGGGGCAGTACGCCCTTGGATTGCATTTGAAAGATTCGCTTGAATGAGAAATTAGAAATTAGAAATGAGAAATGGTGGTGCGGCGCATAAAAACATAGAAGCGCCGCGGAGTATAAATAGGGCGATGCTCGAAAGTGGCATTTCAGTCACCAGTCACTAGTCACTTTGCACCCCTAATCCCTAGCTACTAATCCCTAATCCCTGCTTTCAAACTTTTGGCCTGACCTATCCTACTTGCGCAGTGTCTCATGCGCTTCTTCGACGACGGCATGGATGCGTTCTTCCGTGATCGGCGTCTCCGGCTTTTCCCACTTCAGATAGGCTAGAAATTCAATATTCCCTGAGCCGCCTTTGATGGGCGAAAACGTCAGATCCCAGCAGTGGAAGCCTTCTGCTTCAAAAGCTGCGAGCGTATCGGAAACGACTTCTTCATGGATTTCCGGTTCCCGCACAATGCCGCCCTTCCCCACCTTGTCCTTGCCGGCTTCAAACTGCGGCTTGATCAGGATCGCCATCGCGCCATCTTCCTTCAGGATGGATTTCACCGCCGGAATGATTTTCAGGACGGATATGAAAGATACATCCGTCGAAACGAGGTCGACCTTCTCCCCCAGCGTCTCTTCTGTCACGACTTTGATATTCGTCTTTTCCATATTGATGACCTGCGGATGGGAGCGCAGCTTCCAGTCGAGCTGATTCGTCCCGACATCAATAGCAAAGACCTTCGCCGCCCCATTCTGCAGCGCACAGTCAGTGAAACCACCGGTCGAGGCGCCGATGTCCGCCATGACTTTTCCCTTCATATCGATGCCGAATGTCTTGATCGCTTTCTCCAGCTTGTAGCCGCCGCGACCCACATACGGCATCACATGCCCTTTGATCCGAAGCTTTGCATCCACGGGAATCTTTGTCCCCGCTTTATCGACAGGCACATCATTGACAAGGATGATGCCTGCCATGATATGCCGTTTCGCATTCTCCCGGCTGTCGAAAAAGCCCTGCTCTACGAGCATGACATCCAGCCGTTCTTTCTTGACCTTCTGATTTCCCATATATTCCCTCTACTTTGTGCGTACCAGCAGCATGTCCACAAGTTCTGTGAGAAGGCTTGTGTCCCGATCGATCCTTCCCAGTATCTCTTTGGCATGCCTTGCTTCTTCTTCTGCGAGTGCCTTTGTCCGCTCCTTGCCAAGAAGGCTTACGTAGGTGGACTTATGATCTGCCGCATCCTGATGCGGCATTTTCCCCATCTCATCCAGATGCCCGTTCACATCAAGAAGGTCATCCGTCATCTGGAAAAGCAGTCCCACATGGACAGCAAATGCATGCAGAAGGTTCTTTTCTTCTTCACTGCTCTCTGTCATTGCCAGTGCCATATCCACCGGTGCCGTCAAAAGGCAGCCTGTCTTGCAATGGTCCATGAGCTGTAATTCCGGAAGGGTCAGCGTCCGGTCTTCGCTCTCGATATCATGCGCCTGTCCGCCCACCATGCCTTCAGGGCCAGCAGCTTTGGCCAGGATGGAAATCAATTCACAGCGAAGCAGAGGAGCGATCTGCTGCTCGCCTGCCAAAAGTTCAAAGGCAAACGTCAGAAGACCATCCCCGGCCATGGTCGCCATGCCTGCGCCGAAGACCTTGTGATTCGTGGGACGGCCGCGGCGGTAGTCATCATTATCCATGGCGGGAAGGTCATCATGGATGAGGGAATAGGTATGCACGCATTCCAGCGCACAGGCGATATCCAGATACGCACGCGCATCTTTCCCCCAAAGTTCCAGGATCAGGAGAAACAGAAAAGGACGGATACGCTTCCCGCCAGCCGAAAGGCTGTAGTTCATGGCATCAAACAATTTTTGATGAGCGCTCAGGTCAGAGACCAGCAGCGTCTCAAGTCTTTCGTTGATCTCCTTCTGTTTTGCAAGCAAAACATCTTTCAGCATGGTTGGCTCCTTTCTGGATCATTGCATATGTGCTTTTTGAAATTCATAAATGGTGTCAGCTTCCCCGCAAATATCACAGACTGATGCCCGAAAGTCACCTTTCAGTCACCCGTCACGCCCAAGCGATCTTCCATATACGCGCCAAACGCATTGCCTGTCGCATTGTCACTGCTATAGCGTGGATCGGCGAAGAGCGGCGTGAGACCGACAGCTTGGCAAATCTCTTCGACCCTTGCCCGAAGATAGCGGTTTGCCATGACCCCGCCCACTGCGATGAAGGGACGGCCCTTTTCGAAAGGATAGCCGGTGAGCTCCTTCTCGAGTGCACGCCCGATGTGAATAAGGACACCTTTGGCAATATCTTCCTTCTGGTACGCACGCGATGCTATATCACGCTGGACGCGCGTTTCAGGGCCGGAAAAGCTGAATGCCCCCTTCACGGATGAGCGAGGAATCCGATACGTGTCATTTCCTTTTTCTGCCAGCGCTTCCAGCCATTTCCCACAGGGGAAGGGAAGTCCCAAAGCCACACCCACGCGGTCAATGAACTGCCCCGCCGTAATGTCCTTGGACGTCAGGAGTTCATGGATCTCCATCCCCTCTTCCTGCCAGGAGCAGGAGAGCACATCCTGTGTGCCGCCGGACATATGCATCATATAAAAGGGCTTCCCCCAAAGAGCCGGCGCCTCTCGGATCGCTGCCATTGCATGATTTTCCTGATGGCTGAATACATAAAGAGGGATGTGATGCGAAGAGGACAGCGCTTCAGCCATACCCCGGCCAACAAGAAAGGCGGGCATATACGAATCTGCCCGCCTCCGTGGAAATCCTGAAACGCCTACGCCTTTCAGATCCTGCAGCAAAGGAGAAAGCCTTCGAAGCAGGATGGGAAGATTCTTCACATGCTGGAAAACCATCTCTGACTGAGACAGCCCCCGCCGCCCTTCCTTCACCGAAAGGACGATCCGTTCTTCCCCCATCAGCCCCTTGGAAGAATCATAAACCGCTGCCGATGTCGTATAGCAGCTGGTATCTATTCCAAGAAACCTCATGATTATTCACCTTGCAATGCCTTATCCAGAAGTCCATTGATGAATCGATAGGACTCTTCACCGCCATATGTCTTGGCAAGCTCTATCGCTTCATTGATAATGACCTTCTTATCCGGGCGGTCTTCCCCGGAATGATAAAACTCAGCGACAGCCAGACGGAGAATATTCTTATCCACCACATTGAGCTGCGTGAGCGACCAGTTCTTTTTCAAATACGCCTTGATCTTATCATCGACATCTTCATAAGCTGCCGCTTCGATCAAAGCCTCTGCAAAAGCCTTGTCCTTCTCTTCCAAATGAAGCGTCTCTTCCGCAATCGGTTCTGACTCCGGATTGAGCTCTCTGGAGTACAGCACCTTGAGTGCATATTCTCTTGCGCTTGTTCTACTCATGTCAGCCTCTCTCTATGCTATGAAATTTCCTATCTCACATACATGGTTTCCCATGGCCAGCAGGTGCGGCCGATGCAGCCAGCGCCTGTTTCCCATGAAAAAACTTTGGTGGCAGGAAATCTGATGACACCCATTCACTCTACCATTTCAGTAATCGTCACATCAATGCTTTCGATGTCCTCTCTTCTAAGAGAAGAGAATACATTCTTCACCACCATCTGGATATAGCGGGCAGTCTCCTGTACCTGACAACCTTTATGCAGTGCGACAGAGATCGCCACCTTCACACGTCCATCCTTCAGATTTCGTATCCAAAGCCCGCGATGAGCCTTGAAGCCAAAGGCCTGACTGATCCCCTGCATCAGGTACTGAAAGCCATCCGCGGTGAAATGAGATACCTCAGGCATGGCAAGCAGAGCCTCTTCAATTTTCTGATATACGACTTCTTCCGATCGCTTCTTCTCTGCTTCTTCACTGGACATCTCTATTTCTCCTCACCGAAAACGATGCGTTCCACATTGACATTGACTGCATTCACTCTAAGGCCCGTAGAATCTCCGACGCTTTCCTTGACTGCTTCCTGCAGCTGTAAAGCGATAGCCGGCAGGCGTTCGCCATGCCAGGCTGCCACGTAGAGATCGATGACGATGCCATTCTCCCGGATGGAGACACGCACGCCTTCTGCTTCCGCATCACTGATGACCGCAGAAATCCCGTGAGAGAACCGATCATCCATCCCATAGATTCCCTTCACATGGAGCGCTGCTTCTCGGGCAATGACTGCAATGACCTGGTCCGATACACGAACGGTTCCCAGGTCATTTTTTACTTCTGCAGTTTCCATATAGAAATTACTTGACGCGTTCGATGTAAGCGCCGGTGCGGGTATCAATGCGAAGCATTTCGCCTTCATTGATGAAGAGCGGAACAGAAACGACATAGCCGGTTTCCATCTTAGCTGGCTTGGAGCCGCCGGTCGCTGTATCACCGCGGATGCCTGGTTCTGTTTCTACGACTTTCAGTTCTACAGAGTTCGGGATATCAACGCCGATGATGGTGCCGTTGAAGAATACGACATTGCATTCCATTTCTTCCTTCAGGAAGTTGATCTTGTCACCGAGCTGTTCTTTGTTCAGCATGATCTGTTCATAGGTTTCCGTATCCATGAAGCAGTAGGAACCATCCGCTTCATACAGGTACTGCATTGGTTTACGTTCTACAGTAGCCGGCTGCAGCTTGATGCCTGCATTGAATTTACGTTCTACGACAGAGCCGCTCTGCAGGTTTTTCAGCTTGGCACGTACAAAAGCTGCCCCTTTGCCTGGCTTTACGTGAAGGAATTCAATACACTGCCATACCTGTCCGTCCAATTCTACGGTAATGCCCGGGCGTAAATCGTTACTAGAAATCATTTAATTTTTCCTCCTGCTACACTCTTAAAAATTTCTTTGGGAATTTAGTCAAGATGGAGATTCCATCCTTTTCTATTACAACCGTATCTTCGATACGGACTCCACCAACACCAGGAATATAAACCCCCGGCTCCACCGTTTCCGTCATGCCGCTGCAAAGGACGGTATGATCCCTTGGCGACAGCGCGGGCGTCTCATGGATCTCCAGCCCCACACTGTGTCCCAGCGCATGACCGAACCACTTGTCCAGATCTTTCTCTTTCAGATATTTTCTGGACTCCTGATCCACATCCGCTGCCACGAGGCCAGCCTTCAGTATCTTTTCGATATGCTCATTGCATCCCAGCACCGCATCATAGATGTAGCGCTGTCGCTCTGAGATCTCCCCGACAGCCACCGTCCTCGTGATATCCGAGTGGTAGCCATGGTAAATCGCACCGAAATCAAAGGTGACAAGATCCCCTTCTTCGATCACTTTATCTGTCGCTGTCCCGTGAGGATAAGCAGACCGCCAGCCGGATGCCACGATGGTATCGAAAGACTTTCCTTCCGATCCCCCCTCCAGCATCGCGCACTCCAGGATCGTCCGAAGCTCGGCCTCTGTCACACCCGCCTTGATATAAGGCACGGTCTTCTCAAAACCCAGATCGGAAATCCGACATGCTTCCTGCATCAGACCGATTTCTTCCGCGCTTTTGATCTGCCTCAGCGTATCCGGCGTCACGAAGATGAATTCAGCCTCCGGCAGTACCTCATCGAAAGAAAGATACATCTTGTACGTCATGCCCGCTTCGATCCCGAAACGAGTAACGTGATGCTTTATAGAAAGCTCTCCCACCGTCTTTGCCAGTTTCCCGGCATAGTCGATGATGGTAAAACCTTTCGCTTCTTCCTTCGCCTGCTCTGTATAACGGCTGTCTGTCAATAAATAGCAGTCATCGGCCGTTAAAAAGAGATAGCTGTCAGATCCGGTGAAGCCAGAGATGTAGCGGCAGTTCTCATCCTTCTCGATGAAGGCTGCATCTACACCTCTCTCTTTCAGAAAATCTGAAATCATTGCTCTTTCTATCAACATATATCACCGCTTTCTATCATCTAAATATATTACCGTATTTACCCTCTTTTGTCCATGAAAAAATTCAGAAGGTTAGGCGGCAGACGTGCGGCTCTTGGATTGTGCTTGAAAGCTTCGCCTGCATAAGGAATGAGAAATGATGGTGCGGCAAAAAAATAATAGAAGCGCTGCGAAGTTTTTGATGTAAATCTCATGAAAAGCAGGAAACCCATTCCCCCTTTAGAACATCCGCAAAGAAAAACAGCCCGGCATGTGCCGAGCTGTTTTCTACTTTCCATTTCTGAGCTGATTCAGCTTATCCTGCACAGACTTTGGCAGTGCGCGGCCGATCTCGCTTCGAAGATTTTGATTGTTATGATGAGAAATGAAAGTGGTCTGCACTTTCTTGTCTTCATTCACTGCACGGATGAGATCATCGACAGCTACGCGATATGCCCCATTTCCAAGCACCTGACTCTGTTCCGGGCCATCCGAAGTGACGACGTAGATGGAGCGGTACTCCTCCCTGCGGTCATAGGACTCTTTTTCGATATAGCTGTCAGCCGTCATGCGGCTCGGGGTGAAGACGATGGTGAAATTTTTCCCCATCTTTTCGATTCTGGCCTTATTCGAGCTGCCCTGTCCATCAAAGACGACGATCATCTCCAGATTGTTGTGCGCTCCGTAGTCTTCCAGAAGATCGATCAGCTTCTTGCGGCTTGACTCGAGGTCCTCCCGGTCAAAGACCTTCGGAAGCCAGAAAATCACATTGTAGCCATCGACCAAGTATAAATCTTTCATAATACGGCTCCTTGCTTGTTACAGTAGCGGGTGACTGGTAGCCAGGGACTAGTGACTAGTAGCCAGGGATTCACAGCAAAATCCACTTTGGGGAAAATCCCTTCACGAACCACCAGTCACTCTCCTCGCTGTTTCGCTGCTTCGTAAATAAGGAGCGCGGCTGCCACTGAGACATTGAGAGAAGAGACTTTCCCTTTCATCGGTATACGGACACAGAAGTCACAGAGCTTTCTTGTGAGGGATGAGACGCCTTTCCCTTCCGCCCCCATGACGATGACCAAGGGCCCCTTGAGATTGGCATCGTAATAGAGGCTTTCCCCATCCATATCCGCGCCCACGACCCAGAAGCCTTTTTCTTTCAGCCCCTCCAGTGTCTGACGGATGTTTCCCGTCTGGCACACCGGAAGATAGGCGAAGGCTCCGGCCGCTGTCTTCATGGCCGCCGCCGTAACTGGCGGGCTCTTGTGCTTCGGAAGGAGGACAGCCGCCGCGCCCGCGCACTCTGCCGTGCGGACGATGGCGCCCAGATTTCTCACATCTTCCAAGCCATCCAAAAGGATGAGGATGGGATCTTTCCCCTCCCAATCCGAAAGCACCCTGTCAAGGTCTGCGTATTCATACGGTTTGAGGAGTGCAGCCGCCCCCTGATGCACGACGCCGCCAGCCATGGCATCCAGTTTGTCTTCCGGGATTTCCAAGACAGGAAGTCCTCTGCTTGCAGCTTCTTCTGCGATCCGGGCGAGCCGCTCGTCTTTCCGGCCTTCCTTGATGTAGACCCTGCGCACCCGATCAGCCCGCAGGAATTCCGTGACGCTGTTTCTGCCGAAGGTCATGAGTGAGTCATCTTTCACAGGACGATCTCCCTCACTGCTTCTCCGCTTCGGCGGTCTTTTCTCCGTGTGCCTGGCAGAAGGAAACCGGCCTTCCGCCGGTTTCTCTCTCCGCTGTTTTCTATTGCTTTGCTTTTTAGTCTGCATGTTGGAATTCTCCTGCCACATACTTCAGGCTTTTCTGGAGGATGAACTGCAGGCGTTCCTCCTCTCCTGAAAGCTTCAGGTAGCCAAGAAGAGCTTCAAAAGCGGTGGCTTCGCGGTACTCTTCGACAGTCGCGCTCTTCGGCACCGTGCTTGATGTATTTCTTCCCCGCTTGCACACCTTGAGCTCTCTGTCATTCAGGACCTCGCGGATCTCAAAAAGGATACGGCTCTGCCAGCGTGCCGATACGATTTCCGAAGTCAGTGTCGAAAGGATCTGCACCTGGTAGATACCGGTGTGGATGAGTGTGTCCCGGATGAAGAGGGACCAGACAACATCTCCCATGTAGGCAAGCGTCAGTGCGTCCATAGAGAAAGCATCCTGCTCCGTGAGGAGCGCAGCCTGCTTTCCCATCTTTTGCACCATCTGTTTTTTCAGAAATAAAACTCTTTTAAACTCCACGTTTCTTCCACCTTGCTCCTGTCGGGGTGTCTTCGATCACGATACCGATGTCCCCCAGTTTATCACGAATCTCATCTGCCAGCTGGTACTGCTTGGCTTTGCGGGCAGACTGGCGGACCGCAAGGATCACATCCATCAGATCGTTGTAGTCCTTGTCATCATAGGCCTCCTGCTTCTTCCATTCCTTTTCAAGGATGCCGAGGATATCGAGAATGGTCTTGAAGGTCTTGCCGGCCTCTTCAAAAGCCGCCTTGTCGAATGCGATACCGCTATGGACTTCATTGTAGTATACATTGATGGCTTTGGCGATTTCAAACATGGCACCTGTGGCAAGGCCGGTATTAAAATCATCATCCATCGCTTCATGGAAGACTGCCATCGCATGACCGGCAGCATCAGCAAGTGCTTTGGATGCTTCTGTGACTGTGCTCCCTTCGGAAGAAGAGAGCTCCTTCACGCGGGCAATGACGTCTTTCAGTTTTTCCATATTCTTTTCCGCTTCCTCCAGACGGTCATCAGAGAAGTCGAGCGGGCTTCTGTAATGGGTGGAGAGCAGGAAATAGCGAAGCGCATCGCCGGAGTATTTTTCCAGCACATCTTTCACGAGGAAGAAATTATTGAGCGATTTGCTCATCTTTTCTGAATTGATGGTGATGAATCCATTGTGCAGCCAGTAGTCTACGAAGTGGCAGCCGGTGCAGCCTTCGGACTGAGCGATTTCATTTTCATGATGCGGGAAGATCAGATCGCTGCCGCCGCCATGGAAGTCGAGTGTATTGCCCAGATAGTGAGTGGACATGGCCGAGCATTCGATGTGCCAGCCCGGGCGTCCCTTGCCCCACGGGCTTTCCCAGAATGGTTCGCCGGGCTTTGCCGCTTTCCAAAGTGCAAAATCCCCCGGATTTTTCTTTTCATCATTGACTTCGATGCGGGCGCCTGCCAGCATATCTTCGATCTTGCGTCCGGAAAGTTTGCCATAGTCTTTGAAAGTAGAAATGTCATAGTAAACATCGCCGCCAAGGACATAGGCATGCCCCTTCTCGATCAGTGTCTTCACCATATCGATGATGTACTTCATGTGATCGGACACTCTTGGATAGACATCGGCACGGCGGACATGGAGCTTGTCCATGACTTCGAAGTACGCATCAATGTAGCGGTCGGAAATTGTTTTCCAGTCGCTGCCTTCCGCATTGGCTTTATTGATGATCTTATCATCAACGTCTGTGAAATTCTGTACAAAGGTCACTTTATAACCGATGAATTCCAGATAGCGGCGGATGATATCCCAAGTGACGGCCGGACGGGCATTGCCGATATGCGGATGATTGTATGGGGTGACGCCGCAGACGTAGATCTTCGCTTCCCCTTCTGTGATCGGATGGAATACTTCTTTTTCTTTTGTCAGTGTGTTATATACTTTGATCTCTTCCATAAAAGCCTCCTGTTTAATTATATATGTAATTTTTTGAATCGCTGCATGACATGAGGAAGCCGGTCATGCCATCTTCTGATTTTCACGTATAGAAATCATGGCTTCCTCCTATGGCGCCTGAAACAGCTCGATGTTTTTGGCAAACAAAAACCACCGCCTCACAGAGACGGTGGCCCGCTATTCCACTCTGTCGGCCGAAGCCGCGCAAAATGTTTTTATCGCAAACACATCACGGAAAAGGATACTTGTGAAAACACTGATCTATTGCACGATCCGTATTTCCCTCATTTCCCCTTTTCAGCTCCCAAATGCATTTCCTTACGAATCACCTGGATAGTTTCACCGGTCCTATCCTCTCTAAAAAGCTTTTCGAAAGTACTTCTTCTGTTCATCGCCTGCATATGATATTGACAAATGAAGCATCTACAGCTGACCTGGCTTTTGACCCCACACTCGCCTGCTGGAGCTTTAGCTACCCGGCGCTCGCCTCTCACAACTCACTCTCTCGGTTTTCCCGGCAGGACTTACTTCTAAACCGCACCATGCTCAGCAGCCCTTTTGACTGCGTTACGTGGATCGTTTTGGCTGCGACTGCCATCGACTTTCAGCCACAGACCTGTGATGCTTATTGATTATTATAGATGGAATAGGGATATTCTGTCAAGGGGATTTCGTGACTAGTGACTGGGGACTGGTGACTAGTAGCTAGGGATTAGGAGCCTCGAGTGACTAGTGACTTGTGACTGGTGACTTGAATACTGCCTTCGGGCATCGCCCCATATACTCGCGGCGAAGCCGCCACCTTCATTCCTCATTCCTCATTCCTAATTCCTCATTTGCGCAAAGCTTTCATTTGCAATCAAAGGACGGCACGCCCCACGGGCTAACCCTGTAACTTAGTTATTTTCCACTCCGAGCTCATGCTCTACGACGGAGGCAATGTCATCGATGATGCGTTCGAGCTGGTTGATTTCCTTGCCTTCGCCCATGACACGGATGAGCGGCTCCGTGCCGGATGCACGGACAAGGATGCGGCCATCGCTTCCGAGTTCTTCTTCCGCGGCGCGGATGGAGTCACGAATGAGTTCATTGTCTTCCCAGCCATTCTTGCTGTAGACCTCGACATTTTTCAGGATCTGCGGATATGTGACCATGAGGTGATTGAGCTCAGACATGGTCTTTCCGGATTCACGCAGAACTTTCAGCGTCTGCACTGCAGTGATGAGGCCGTCGCCTGTCGTATTGAATTCAGGGAAAATGATATGGCCGGACTGCTCACCGCCGATGGAGTAGTCATGCTTCAGCATTTCCTCAAGGACATAACGGTCGCCCACCTGCGTGGATACCGTCTGACAACCGTTTTCTTTGAGTGCTTTGCCAAATCCGAGGTTGCTCATGACAGTGCCAACGACCATATTCTCATGAAGACGTCCTTCTTTCTTCATCTGGAGGGCATTGATGAGCATCAGATGGTCACCGTCCATGACCTGTCCCTTTTCATCGACGAAGAGGCAACGGTCTGCATCGCCATCATTGGCGATACCGCAGTCCGCACCAAGCTCCAGGACCTTCTTCTGCAGTGTCTCGATATGCGTGGAGCCGCAGCCGTTATTGATATTCACACCGTTTGGTTCATGGAAGATCGCGGTGACATCTGCCCCGAGTTCTTTCAGCATCGCCGGCAGGAAATCACTCGCTGCGCCATTCGCAGAGTCCGTCACAATCTTAAGCCCTTTGAAATCGCCCTGCACAGTCGAGAGGACATGTGCTCTGTACTTATCAGCCAGCTCAGGGCGGTGCGAGATCACGCCGATCTTATCCCCTGTCGGACGCGGGATCTCTTCATCATGACGAAGGATATTTTCGATATCTTCCTCAGTCTCATCCGGCAGCTTATAGCCATTTTTATCAAAGAACTTGATTCCATTATCGGGGAATGGATTGTGTGAAGCAGAGATCATGACGCCGGCATCATAGCCTTCCGTGCGGGTAAGGTAGGCAATGCCCGGTGTCGGAATGACGCCTGCAAGATCGACATCAACACCAGATGCACAAAGGCCGGCAGAAAGAGCCGCCGTCAGCATGGAGCCGGAAATGCGGGTATCCATACCGATCAGGAAGCGATGCTTACCGCTTGCCTTACAGAAGTACGCGCCTGCCGCGCGTCCGAGCTGGTATGCCAGCTCCGGCATCAATGTGGAATTGACCAGTCCACGCACACCATCGGTACCAAATAATGTAACCATTTTATTTCCTCCCAAAAATTTCTAGATAACTTTCGTATTCTACCGCGAAGGGGACATTTCGTCAACTGGATGAGGTTGGGGATTATAAGTGGTCAGTGACTAGTCACTAGTAACTGGTGACTGGTGACTGGTGACTGGGAGATATCTGACATCTGACACCAGACGTCTAGCGTCTCAAGCGGACATCGCCACTATTTATATTCCGCGGCGCTTCATTATTTCTTGCGCCGCACCACCATTTCTCATTTCTCATTTCTAATTTCTAATTCAAGCGTAATCAAGGGACGGCACGCCCCCCGGGCTACCCTTTTAGTCCTTCTCTATTTCAACAACTACCGTCGTCTGTCCGACGGTGATACTGCCGCCCGTGGGCTTCGGGATGGTCACGGTTTTCCGGATCGTATCGCTGGCTCCCGTGACATCGATCGGATCAAGACTCAGTACACTGTTTTTTTCAAAGTAACTGATCGGCGCAGTCAGTGTAGCGACAGGCGGATTGATGGTGATCTTCCCCACTTTGTATCCTTTGGCCGGTTCACCTGTCGTTTCCACCTTCATGGGCAGGTTGCCGATCTTTGTTTCCTCTTTCATCTTCACATTGATGCGGACCTGGCTCGGCATCACATCAAGACCGGTGACGGTATTGCCATCTGCATCGAGTACATTCACACTGTCAAATTCGACAAAGTTCTTGTCCTTGCCGGATACATTGACAGAGACCACGGCGCGGTCTGCCTCTGCGATCTTGGAAGCGCTTCCCGCGATCGTGATGGTATCCGGTGTCGCTTTGCGGCTTTCGACCGAGAAATTCACATCCGGCGTGCCAAAGACTTCGATCACGGCAGGGAGTGTCTTCACGGCATAGGTATCGATATTGAGGTCAAAATATTCCGGTGTGACAGAGATGACGGATTCATCCCCCGGTACGGAGATATGGATCTTTGTATTCGGGAAATCGCCATCAGTAAGACCGGAAAGGTCCACATAGGCTTTGATGTTATCCGAACGCATGTAGACCATATCGCTCCTCGGCATGCGGATCTTTGCCTTGACTTTGAGAGGCACATTGGTCGCCACCAGCGAACGATCCAGATTTCTGACTTCCACAGGGACCGTATAGGTATTCTCCACCATCGGATTCTGTTCATTCATCACGTACACCCAAAGGGCGCAGGCTGCAATCAGGCAGAAGAGTTTGGGCAGCCACCACTCATGTTTGGCAAATCTCATTTCAGGGGGCTCCATTTCTGTAATACATCACTGACATTCTTCGGCTTACCCTGCATCAGGTAGTTGCGAAGGATATTTCTAAGGCTCTCTGCATCCTGCCCACGATAAATATGGCCACCGTAGGTGTAGGATACGATACCTGTCTCTTCGCTGACGACGACCACTACACAGTCTGCCTGTTCGCTCATCCCGATAGCCGCTCTATGGCGGGTGCCCAGCTCGGAAGAAAGGCTGTGATCACGCGTCAGCGGAAGCAGACAGCCTGCCGCCATGACACGGTTCTCTCGGATGATGACAGCGCCATCGTGCAGCGGGGTATTCACGATGAAAATATTTCCTAAAAGCTCCTTGGACACCAGACCCTCGATGCGGATGCCTGTATCAATGCGGTCATCAAGACCGACGCTTCTCTCGAAAACGATGAGAGCGCCGATCTTATTCGCAGACATGACCATGGCTGCATCGACGACATCATCGATCACGTGATCCCACTCGATCTCATTCATCATGCGGGAGGAAACATAGAATTTCCCGCGGCCGATCTGCTCCAGCGCCCGGCGCAGCTCCGGCTGAAAAACGACCGGAAGTGCGACGATCAGGACAGTCATCAGCTTATCCAGGATCCAGCTGACTACATGCAGCTGCAGCCATCCTGCCAGCACGGTAAAAAGCCCGAGAAACACCAGCCCTTTCAGAAGAGCTGTCGCTCGGGTATCCCGGATCAGAATGTAAATGCGGTATAAGAAAAAAGCGACTACCAGGATGTCCAGCACATCCCAAAGCCGCATGGTCATAAAAAGTCCCTGTATCTGACTTGACATAGTAGTACCTCGTGAAAATAAGCAAAGCGATATTCTTCGGGCAATCCTGCCTTTAAGGAAACACTGATTAAATCGTTATCAGATTTCATTCTTGGATTTTTATACAGAGCGAGGAGACAGAGGGCGCGAATAG
>UQRR01000008.1 GCA_900543455.1 uncultured Dialister sp. | reverse complement strand
TTTCCTTTTGGCCATTAAAAAAATCCCCCTAAAGCAGTTTGGTTATTTACCTTGTCTGCTTTAGGGGGATCATATCACAAGACCGGGCGGCTTTTCTAAATTCAATTATTCTACAATCAGATTTTCCTTTTCTTCTTTGGGGAAGACGAGGTTCAGAATAACAGCGACAACGAAGACCACAGCCACACAGTTTTCTGCAAAAACACTGCGGAAGAGTTCCGGGAAGATATGGAAAATCTGCGGGGTCTGTGTGAAACCGAGACCAATGCTGAGAGAGAGGGCAGCGATGCTCATATTTCTCTGCGAGTAGCCGCATTCTCCGAGCATACGTACACCGGAGACGACGATAGAGCCGAACATCATGAGCGTGCAGCCGCCGAGAACGGCATCCGGAAGGGACGCCAGAATGACGCCGAGGCCGGGGATGATGCCAGCCAGAATCATAAGTGCCGCACCGCAGCCGATAGCCTTACGGTTTACGACCTTGGTCATAGCGACAAGACCGACATTCTGGCTGAAGGATGTGATCGGCATGCAGCCGAAGAGGGAAGACAGCGAGCTCACGAAGCCATCGACGGCGATGGAGCCGGAGACTTCACGGCTCGTCGCCTGACGGCCGTATCCCATCATGGCAAGAGCACTGGTATCTCCCAGCGTTTCTGTTGCGGAGACGAGGAAAATCAGGAAGAAGGAGAAAATGGCATCTCCATGGAATTCAAGCGAGATCGGCATGATCCCGGGAAGGGAAATGAGCGGGACTTCCGTCAGACGAGACAGATCGACCATGCCGAAGCAGTACGCAGCGATATAGCCAACGACAAGCCCGAAGAGGACGGAAAGCTGCTTATAGAAAGAGTGGGCTTTGAGATTCCACGCAAGGCAGGCGACAAGCGTGATGGTGCCGACGATCAGGTAATTCTGGGCGCCAAAATTCGGATTGCCAAAGCCGCCGCCGAAAGAATTCGCCCCGATGGGAAGCAGGGAGAAACCGATGGCTGTCACGACGGACGCAGACACGATCGGCGGGATAAATTTCCTCCACCAAGAGGCGCCAAGGCCAAGGATCCCTTCCAGTATACCGCCGATGAGCGCAGCGCCAAGGACTGCGCCGTAGCCATACTTGGTACCGATGATGCAGGCCACGGAAACGAAGGTGAAACTGATCCCCATGATGATCGGCAGACCGCTGCCAAAACGCCAGATCGGGAAAAGCTGGAGAAGAGAACCGATGCCGGCTACGATCATCGCAGACTGCACGAGTGCAGCCGACTCCGCCGGATCCATTTTGACAGCACCGGCTACGATGAGGATCGGCGCGATATTGGCCACGAACATGGCAAGTACATGCTGCAGTCCGAAAGGAACCGCTTTCCTGATTGTGATTTTCCCATTGGGTTCATAAATCGGATCTTTTTCCACAATACACTCCTAACTGTAATAAATATTGGAATCCCTACATACATTCACTGCTTTGCCTCTTCGCACATTATCTAAAAGTAATAGAGCCTGTTTCTGCATCCATCTTTTCGATAATAGCCAACGATTTCACATCGACACCGGATGCACGGAGCTCATCACCGCCACCCTGAAATCCTTTCTCGATACAGATACCGACACCTTCTACGATACCGCCGGCCTGTTTGACAAGGTCGATCAGCCCCTGCACAGCGCAGCCGTTTGCCAGAAAATCATCCATGATGAGGATGTGTTCACCGGCATTCAGATATTTCTTGGAGGCTACGACATGATTCACCTTATTATGTGTAAAGGACTTCACTTCGGTCGCATAGACATCCTTATCCATATTGCTCCCTGCCGACTTTTTGGCAAAGAGGACCGGAACACCGAAATATACTGCAGTAAGACAGGCAATGCCGATACCGGACGCTTCGATGGTCAGGATCTTATCCACCTGGCGGTCACCAAAAAGTTTCTTGAACTCCTTCCCCAGTTCGCTGATGAAAGGGACATCGATCTGATGGTTCAGAAAGCTGTCGACCTTGAGTACATTTCCCGCTTTGATGACACCGTCTTTCATAATTTTCTTCTGCAGTAAATTGAGCTCGCCCACGATACTCCTCCTCATTTCACTCACGGTCTGCCAAGCTGAACCGTGCTGACAAAAATATTTTACCTATTTTATCACGTTCCTTTACGCAGTGCAAAATATAACGCAAAAAACGAGCCGGAAAGGCTCGTTTGGGAGTGAGGTTTGAAAGCAGGGATGAGTGACCAAGGACTAAGTGTTTCAAGTGACTGGTGACTAGTGACTAGTGAGTAAATACCCTCTTCGGGCATTGCCACTATTTATACTCTGCGGCGCTTCTTATTTGCAGGCGCCGCCCCACGGGTTAAATGAGGGAAACGCTCAGAAGAAGACCTCTGTCACGCCCGCGCCCCCATTTCTATAGTCAGCTTCGTGAAATTCTTTTACGAAATTCAGTGTACGAAGATACTCCTGAATCCCCTGACGCAGTGCGCCGGTCCCTTTGCCATGAATGATCTGCACCGGCGAAACGCCTGCCATGAAACATTCATTCAGAAAACGGTCCACTTCAGGGACGGCCTCATCGACTGTTTTCCCGATGACATTGAGCGTGGTATGAACGGTACGAACACTCGCCGCACCCCGGGCAGCGAACGGACGACTGACCGGCTTCCTGACCTTCTTCACCGGTTTCTTCGTCTCGAAGCAATGCTCCGGAGTCACGGTGACATGCATCAGACCGCAGGCGATGGTAATCTTATTTCCCGACACTTTGGTGATGGTACCATCACTGTCCAGCGTATCGATATAGACATAGGTGCCTTTTTTGATCTGCTCTTTGGGAAGCGGATTCCTTCGGTTTTCTCTTCCGGGGAGTGCCATGGCATCGATCGCACCACGCACTTTGGAAACATGCTGCTGGAGATCATCCTTTGCCATCGCTGAGGCCTTTTTCTTGAGATCTTTGATGATGGCTTCCGACTGATTTCTAAGATCTCTTTTGATGGTCTCCGCTTCTTGTCTGGTTTTCTCCAAGATCTGGTCTTTCTTTTTATAGAAAGCATCCGTCTCTGTCCTAAGTTCGTTCCGCAGTTCCTCAGCCTTCTTCAGCTGGGCTTCCACCTCTTCTTTTTCATGCGCGACTTCCCGCGTCTGGCGGTTCAGCCGTGCCATGACTTCTTCCATATTGTGAAGCGGAGAGCCTTCTTTCAGCTGGCTGGCACGAGAAAGGACAAGGGGCGGCATACCAAGCCGCTTGCAAATGCTGAAAGCATTGCTGTTCCCCGCAACGCCGATGATAAGGTGGTAGGTCGGCGTCAGTGTTTCTTCGTCAAACTCTACGAATGCATTTTCGATGCCGCGCGTCTCGTAAGCAAGTTTTTTCATTTCACTGAAATGGGATGTAATGATAGCGGGTACTCCCTGCATCTGCAGATACTCCGTAACGGACTGTGCAAGCGCGGCCCCTTCAACAGGGTCTGTGCCTGAACCCAGTTCATCTAGAAGCACCAGATCTTCTGTCCCCACATGAGAAAGAAAAGCCGTGAGCTGTGTGATGTAGGAAGAAAAGGTCGAAAGATTGTACTGGATGCTCTGCTCGTCACCGATGATGGCATAGATATTTTTATAAATCGGAAGCATCGAGCCCTCAGCCGCCGGAATAAAGAGACCGGACTGATTCATGAGCGATAGAAGCCCCGCTGTTTTGATCGCGATGGTTTTGCCGCCCGCATTCGATCCTGTAATGATGAGGATCTGGAAATCCATTCCCAGCGTCAAAGATATCGGCACCACCTTATCCGCAGGAATAAGTGGATGACGAGCACGACGAAGGTCAAGCGCATGAGTGGAGTGGATGGCTTTTACTCCCTGCATGGAGAGTGCCAATTTCGCACGTGCAAAAATAAACTCCAACTCGGTCGCAAGGTGGCAGTTGTTCTTCGTGACCTCCCGTGTCTTCTTCACCTGCTCGGTCAGTGCGCGGAGGATTTCCTGTACTTCCTGCTTTTCCGAAGCCGTGAGTTCCGCGAGGTCGTTATTCAGGCGCACTGAGACCATCGGCTCCATGAAAAGCGTCTGCCCGGTGGATGACCGGTCATGCACGATCCCTTCAAATTTATACCGGTATTCTTCCTTGACCGGTACGACATAGCGACCATTTCTCTGCGTCACGATGGCATCCTGAAAATAGGAGGACTGATCCTTATCCTGGATGATCTGCTGGATCGTCTTGCGGATACGATTCTTAATCATTTCCTTCTCCGTGCGGATGCGGGAAAGACGCGGGGAGGCGCGGTCACTGACCTCGCCATGCTCATCGAAGACCTGATGGATCCTTGCAATCAGCTGTTCCTGCGGGATGATGAGCGAGGCAAGCTCTTCGAGTGCTGGATAGACCAGATGACGCTCGCCTTCGAAATAGTGATGCATCTTCTTATACGTTTCGAGCGTTGCGGCGAGATCAATGAATTCCTTCGCCATCAGGATCATGTCTTTCCCAGCTTTTTCCAGTGTCTCGGTGATGTCATGCGTCTCACCCAAAGGGGTCGTGATCTCGCGCTCCAGAAGAATCGATGCTTCTTCTGTTTCCGTGAGCTTTTTCTCTATGATCTCCGGCTCTACGGACGGCATGAGCGTCCGTGCCATAGCTTTGGAAAGCTGCGAGGGGGCGAGCTCTGCGAGCTTTTCGCGGATCTTGTCGAACTCCAGTGTTTCCAGTACATCTTGTTTCATTTATAAAACTCCTCTAAAGAAGTGACCACGGGTGACATCGTCTCCCCTGCCTGCTCCGGGGGCCTCTTTCCGGCCGCATAGTATATCACAGGCATCCTTACAAAGCGAGAGGATGCTGCCTTCATTCCCGCGAACATCCAATGTCAGCACAGAAAGGCCTGCTTTTTTCAATTCATCAAAGTACGGACGCATATCAAGGACATGGCAGTTGGCGATATGCATATGGCACCATTCATCGGTATGGATAGGGAAACGGCGTCCTTCCCCATCCTTCAGGGCGAAGCGCCCCCGCATGCAATACATAGGGCAGTGCTTTTTGTCCTTATCTCCCATCACCGCATTGATCGCGCAGTACTCGGAAATCATCATCTCCGTCCGCCCATACACATAGGCCCCGAGCGGTATATCCGATACTTTCGCAATATGACGGATCTGCGGGATCGTCATCTCCTGCGAAAGGAAGCAGCCTGAAAAGCCAAGCCTTTCGATTTCTTTTTCAGCTTCTCTATTGAAAATATTCATGGACGGTCCCGCCCAGACAGCAAGGCTTTCCTCCCCCTTTACCCATTCGATGGCTCCGGCATATTCCAGCACCACGCCATCGGGAAGGAGCGTCAAAAGCTTTCGCAGCTGCGCCTGCGCTCTGGCCTGATATTTTTCTCGTACCACGCGCGGTGTGGGGAAGAGGATCTCTGCCCCCGCCTCGTGGCAAAGACGCACCGCCTCCTCATAGTCTTTCCATGGAATCGGCCTATGCGAGAAGGATTCTCCGCCAAAAATCACCTGACGTACACCGGCTGCCAGCGCTTCTTTCACATGAGAAAGAAGCGTCGTCCTGACCGTCACATGTGCGCCCTCCTCAGAAGGAACCCTCGAAAAAGCAGGCGTCATCGAGGCAGGGAGTGGGTGCGGGATGCCTGTCTCATGTGCGTCTATGCGCTTTTTCCAAAGGGACTCTACCGCCTCCTGCCGCAGATGGTTCAGAATGCTTTTCGGCACCATGCATCCCTCATTGGATACCGATATGTCTGCGAGTGTGAACCATGTATTGCCAAGACGGCTCATCTGCTTCTCTATCTCTTCCGCACTCGTCACGTGTGCTTTGGCTTTTTCCATGAGGACATCGGACATAACCGTCACCGCATGCCCCTTATCATCGGCAGCGGTCAAAGACAGTGCCTCCCCGGGAGTCGCTGACAAGGAGAGATAGAGTGGGATCTTTCCCTGCAGATCCTTCATCGCAAGTGACTTCTTCGGTATTTTCACATTCCAGTAGACATGTGCATGCGCGAGAGGGCGTTTTTCGAAAAGAGCGCGATATTTCCCCTTTTTCAGAGAAGACAGCCGTTCTACAGGAATAAAGGCGATTGTTCTTTCTTCTGTCTCATAGGAAATACCCGTCACATCCACAAGACGCCTATCTGCCTCTGATTTAAAAACAAAGGCAGCGCGCCCGATGCTTTCCAAGCGTCCTGCCTCGACGCCGTGATTTCCTGGCGCGTACTCCGTGATCATAGACGGTCCTGCGGTATCATCCGGATATGCAGTCGTATAGCCGCGGTTAAATTCCTCTTCCAGATCGAGCTTCAACGGCTCAGTATCGATCAGAAGATGCTGCTTCGCTGCATCGATCGCTTTTCGATACGCTGATACGGTATTATAGACGTACTCTGCACTCTTCATGCGGCCTTCCACCTTGAGAGAGGACACATGGGCGGCCAAGAGGTTGGGGATCCGAGGAAGCCCCATCATATCCTTGAGGCTTAGGATGTACTTCCCCTTCTCCTGCGCGAGAGGACGGCCCGCATCATCCACCAGCTCATAGGGCATGCGGCAAGGCTGCGCGCAGGAACCACGGTTTCCACTGCGCCCGCCGATGAAACTGCTCATGAGACACTGCCCCGAGTAACACACACAGAGTGCCCCATGAACAAAAACTTCGATCTCCACATTCGTTTGGTCGGTGATCTCCTTGATTTCCGCCAGAGAAAGCTCGCGCGAAAGCACCACACGCTGGAATCCATGATCCCCCAGAAAACGAACGCCATCCAGATTTGACACCGTCATCTGTGTGCTGGCATGGAGCGGAATGTGTGGAGCGATCTTCCTGACCATGGAAACGACACCGAAATCCTGCACCAGTAGTCCGTCAATCGGGATCGTCCCTAAAAACTGAAGATACTCTGCGAGAGCCTTATTCTCCATATCGCCGATCAATGTATTCAGCGTCACATACACCGAGGCGCCTTTTCCATGCGCCATACGGACGGCCTCTTTCATCTCCTCATCAGAGAAATTGCCCGCAAATTTTCGCGCGCTGAAGCGTTTCCCACCAAGATACACAGCATCTGCTCCTGCATCGAGCGCAGCGATGAGATGCGCCGGAGATCCGGCTGGTGCTAAAAGTTCCATGATATTTCTCCTTTGAAAAGTAACTGGTGACTGGTGACTAGTGACTTGGGAATAGAAATCGCAAAGTCTCCCTTCCCGAGGGAAAGAGGCTTTGTGATAGGCGCAGCATTTCTGCTAAGAGCGTTTCACCCCAGCTCTCTCCCCATGAATAAACTCGTCTTATTGTATACTAATAGCCGAATAGTTTCAATGATAAGCATAAAGGCGGTCAATGACAAGTGTTTTTTCTGCCTAATCCCCCATATCAAAACCGCCAAGCGGACAAATGCCGCTTGGCGGTTCAAGTACTCCAAGTCACCAGTCACAAGTCACAAGCAACCTATTGGACTTCAGCTTCGTAACGGGCAAGAGTGAAGCAAAGATCAGACAGACGATTCAGGTAGCGAATATCTACTTCATGTACCTCTTCCTCTTCAGAAAGACGCCACATGTCACGTTCTGCGCGGCGAACGACAGTGCGTGCCACATCAAGGAAGCTGGAGCTCTGGGTATCCCCCGGCACCAGGAAATGATCAAGTGGTGCTAGCTCATCTGTATAGGTATCGATGATCTGTTCCAGCTTCGTCACATGATCCGGCGTGATGTTCGCTTCTTTGCCGACGCTCGCTACATCCGCCATCAAAAGCCACAGTTCTTTCTGCAGCGCATAGATCGTTTTCTTGACATTATCATGGGTCGCAAAAGCACGCGCCTCGCCCAATACAGAATCCACTTCATCGATGGTTCCATAGGTTTCTACACGCTGACATCCTTTCGATACGCGTTCTCCTGTGTAGAGAGAGGTCTTACCCTTGTCACCCGTTCTTGTATATACCTTTGCCATTTGAATCCTCCTTATTATTAAATGAGAGAATTATGAAAATACAGGCTTTCCTGATTCCATTATATCGCATGCCGGAGAAGGGTTCAAGGTTCAGAGGAATGCGGCATCAAAGTTTCCTTAGCACATCTTAATAAAAAGAGCAGCTGACACATCAGCTGCTCTTTTGTAGTGTTTCTCACATCGCATCATAGATATCTGCGACTGCATCATATTCATCATCTGTCGGAGGAACGTATTCTGCTTCTCCATTTTCATCGGTATCGATGCGCGCCAGAATGATATCCGGCTCTTCTTCATCATCTTCCGATGTCGGAATGGAGACCAGGACGGCGAATTCTTTTCCCTGAAAAGGAATGACCACGTCCTGTGCATAATCTCTTTCATCCCCATCCGGACCGGTAATGGTGATAATGATCGCTTCTTCTTTTTTCTCTGCCATGGGCTTATCCTCTGTTTTTAAAAGCCAGGTGCTGGAGATAGCCCTCCAGGATCACCACGGCGGCCATTTTATCGATGACTTTTTTACGCTTCTTTCGGCTGACATCTGCGGCGATGAGCTGTTTCTGCGCCATCACTGTCGTCAGACGTTCATCCCAGAAGTGATAAGGGATATCGGGGAACGCAGCCGCAAGCTCAGCAGCGAATTCCTCTGTCCGCTCGGCACGCATGCCTTTCGTACCATTCATATTGAGCGGCATGCCAAGGACAAATTCCTCGACCTTGTATTCATCCGTCAGCTGACGAAGCCGTGCAAAATCTTTTTCCCTCGTCGTATGACGGATGGTTTCCAGTCCCTGCGCCGTCCAGCCGAAAAGATCACTCACCGCGACGCCGATGGTCTGGGATCCTACATCAAGACTCATAATCCGCATATCAGAGTCCTTTGTGCTTGACATAGAAACGAACCAGCTCTTCCACCAGTTCATCTCTTTCGATGCCGGAAATCAGACGCCTTGCATCATGACGGCTGGTGATATAGGTCGGTTCGCCAGAAACCAGGTATCCCACCAGCTGCACGGTCGGATTGTGTCCGGCTTCTTTCAAAGCACTGTACACTTCCTGCAGGATCATGGCAGCCTGGCGATTCTCACCTTCATCAACATTCGTATTGAATAAAATCGTTTCATCAGAAACTGACATGGGTATACCTCCTTTGACAGTTCAGCACACGAGAAATGAGGAAGAAAAAGGTTTAACGGGTTCAATGGGTTCTCCGCTTGGGGGGGGTACTGTATTCGCGCTCACGCTTAAGGAAACGCTGATTAAAATTCGACAGCGCTTTCATTATGTATGCGCCGCACCTTTGCATCCGAAGAACCTATAGAACCCAGTTGCGCCTGTTTCGTTATTGAAACAAACGGAAACTCCATCCACCTGAACCCGATTTATTTTATCATTTCTGCGATAGCTTTCACGCCTTCAGTGATGGATTCATTGATCTTGGACGGATCCTTGCCGCCAGCCTGTGCGACAGCCGGCTTGCCGCCGCCACCGCCGCAGCAGATCTTAGCAGCTTTGGAAATGACTTTGCCCATATGGACACCCGCCTTGATGGCTTCTGGAGAAGCCATGCCGACAAGGTTTACCTTATCCCCGCAGACTGCACCAAGCAGGAAGCATCCGCCAGAGAGCTTTGCTTTCGCTACGTCGGCTGCTTTTCTGAGTTCATCCATATTCCCTGCATGAACGATAGCGCCAAAGAACGGGATGCCATTCTTTTCCTGTACATCTTTCATCAGATCGCCCAGTTCATTCTTGGCCTGCTGCTGTTTCAGGCTGTCGAGCTCACGCTCCAGATCTTTCATCTGTGCCAGCGTCTTTTCGATCTTTTCAGCCAGCTGTTCCGGTTTGCCTTTCAAGAGGGCGGCAGCCTCACGGAGGAGCGCTCTATCCTTCTTCATGTCTTCATAGGCTGCTTTGCCGGTGACGGCTTCGATACGGCGGATGCCAGAGCCGATACCGCCTTCGGAAAGCAGACGGAAGGAGCCGATTTCTCCGACATTCTTCACATGGCTGCCACCGCAGAGTTCCTTGCTGTAGCCAGGAATGCTGACAACACGGACAACATCACCATATTTTTCACCAAAGAGTGCCATAGCACCGGATTTCTTCGCTTCTTCGATCGGCATTTCACAGATATCGACAGGTGTCGCTTTGAGGATTTCTTCATTGACGATCTGTTCGACGGCAGCAAGCTGCTTCTCAGAAAGCGGTTCCGGCCATGTGAAGTCGAAGCGAAGACGATCTGGAAGGACGAGAGAGCCGGCCTGATTGACCTGATCGCCAAGTACGCGGCGGAGTGCGGCCTGCAGCATGTGTGTGCCCGTATGGTTTCTCGCGATGTCTTCTCTTCTGACGCGGTCGACGGTGACAGTGACCGTTTCCCCTTCGCGGATGATGCCTTCAGAAACAGTACCGATGACATAGACGATACCATCTGGCAGCTTCTTCGTATCTTCGACCTGAATGGTCCCCTCTTCGCCGACGATGGTGCCGGAATCGCCGATCTGTCCGCCGCCTTCTGCATGGAACGGATTGTTCTTGAGGACTACGGTGACTTCGGTGCCATCTGCGGCAGAAACGATTTCCTTGCCATCCTGCCCAAGGAGAAGCAGTGTCGTTTCTCCATCTTTGTCTTCGGTGGTGAGCGCTTTCGCATCCAGCTTTGTGGTATCCGGTGTAGCGACTTTCGCAGAGACTTTCGCACGCGCGGCTCTTGCTCTTTCCTTCTGCTCAGCCATAGCCGCTTCGAAGCCTTTCTCATCGATGGTGACGCCCTGTTCCTTGGCGATTTCATCAGTCAGTTCCCACGGGAAACCATAGGTATCATAGAGCTTGAAAACCTGATCGCCGGAAAGGATGGTCTGCTGCTTTTTCTTCGTATCTTCCAGCATTTCAGACAGCAGGTCGCAGCCTGCATTCAGCGTGGTATGGAAGCGTTCTTCTTCGACGCCGGCTACTTTCTTGATGAAAGCCTGCTTGTCAACGAGTTCCGGATAGGCCGGCTTCATCATCTGGATGACGACATCAATCATCTGCCCCATGAAGGCATCCTGAATGCCGAGAAGCTTGCCGAAACGAACGGCACGGCGCAGCACGCGGCGGAGGACATAGCCTCTGCCTTCATTCGACGGAAGGATGCCGTCAGCGATCATATTCGTGATGGCACGCGCATGGTCGGAAATGACCTTCAGTGCCACATCGCCCTCGGCGCTCTGTCCGTAAGATACGCCGGAGAGCTTCGAAGCTTCTTCAATAATCGGGAAAAACAGATCGGTTTCGAAGTTGTTCTTTTTCTTCTGAAGAACAGCAGCCAGACGTTCCAGACCTGCGCCGGTATCGATGTTCTTCTTGGCAAGTGGCAGATAGGAGCCATCCTTCTGACGGTCGAACTGGGAGAATACAAGGTTCCAGATCTCAAGGAAACGATCTCCGTCTCCGCCCATCTGGTTTTCCGGATCCGTGCCGAATTCTTCGCCCTGATCAAAGAAAATTTCAGAGTCCGGGCCGCATGGGCCTTCCCCGATTTCCCAGAAGTTATCAGAAAGCGGATAGATATGGTTTTCCGGCAGCCCCACCATTTTGTGCCAGTAGTCATGCGCTTCGTTATCATCCGGATAAATGGTGACGTAGAGGCGGGACTGATCGAGCTTCAGGACTTCCGTCAGGAATTCCCATGCCCAGGAAATCGCTTCTTTTTTGAAATAATCGCCGAAGGAGAAATTCCCCAGCATTTCGAAGAAAGTATGGTGACGGGCGGTACGGCCTACGTTTTCAATATCTCCGGTACGGATACATTTCTGGCTGGTTGTCACTCTGTGTTTCGGCGGTTCTACCTTGCCGGTGAAGTACGGCTTCAGTGGCGCCATGCCGGCACCGATCAGGAGAAGGCTGGGGTCATCCTTTGGAATCAAGGAGAAACTCTTCAGTCTCAGATGGTCTTTTTTATTTTCAAAAAACGAAAGATAATTTTCGCGAATGTCATTGCCTTTCATGATAAACCCCCTTAGTGATTCTTAAAGTATTTCTACATTATACTTGACTTGGGCAAGGCATGCAAATATTTTTAAGAAACAGAATGAGTCCCTGGGGCGTGCTGCCCTTCGATTGCGTTTGAAAGCAAGGATTAGGGATGAGTGGCTAGGGATTAGGAGCCGCGAGTGACTGGTGACTAGTGACTAGTGACTTATGCCACTTTTGAGTATTGCCATTATTTATACTCCGCGGCGCTTCTGTTTTTTATGCGCCTCACAGCCCCCTTTGAACCCTCAGAACCCACAGAACCCGCTGAACCTCTTTCACCCACAATCAAAGGGCGACCCGCCCCCTTCCCCATCAAAAAACCGCAGCTCTGCTGCGGCTTTCGTATTCCTTATTTCTGAAGCAGTCCGTTGATGGCGATACTCGGACGACCATTTCTCATCTCTATGTCCGCATCGACATCGAAGACTTCCGCAATGGCTTCATGCGTCATGACTTCCATCGGTGGTCCCGAGCGTTCGATGACGCCATTTTCAAGGACGAGAAGGTCTGTCGAATAGCGGATGGCCTGATTGATTTCATGCAGAACCATCACAACGGTCAGATTTTCTTCACGATTCAGTTTCGAGACAAGCTCCATAACCTCGAGCTGGTGACAGATATCAAGGTATGTAGTCGGTTCATCCAGGATCAGGATCTTCGGCTCCTGCGCGAGTGCCATCGCGATCCACACGCGCTGTCGTTCGCCGCCGGAAAGGCTCGCTGCCAGGCGATCTTTCAGATGAAGCGTATTCGTCTTCCTCATGACCTCTTCCACGACTTCTCTGTCATGGGTGGAAACGCCCGACCACCAGTGCTGGTACGGATATCGTCCGCAGGAGACGAGCTCCTCCGCAGTCATATCCTTCGGGATCTCATGAAACTGCGGCAGGAAGGCAACGACGCGCGAGAGTTCATCCGCTTTGTAGGCACCAAGGGGTTTCCCCGCGATTTCCACGCTTCCTTTGTCTGGCTTGAGATTCCCTGTCACTGCCTTCAAGAGCGTTGATTTCCCGCAGCCATTCCGTCCAAGGAAGGTGACGATGCTGCCCTTTCTGATGAGGCCGCTGGCCCCCTTCAGTACCTTATGATCGCCGAAGGTCACATGGATGTCAGAAATTTGGATTGCAATATCGCCCATCATGCGCTCCTCCTTAACAGATACAGGAAAAATGGAGCACCAAGGAAGGCCATGATGATGCCCGCAGGGATTTCTATCGGCGAGAAGAGGACACGTCCGAGCGTATCGCAGAAGACGAGCACCCCCGCCCCCAGAATGGCGGAGCCGGGTACGACGTACTTATAGTCGGTCCCGACAATCAGACGGACAATATGCGGCACAACGAGGCCGACAAAGCCGATGAGCCCCGCGATGCTGACCGCACCTGCGGCAAGAAGCGCTGCGACGGCTGTCATTGTGAAGCGGACTTTCTCGACCGGAAGGCCGAGCCCGCGTGCCGTCTCATCGCCAAGAGAGAGAATGGTCAGCGCCTTGCATCCGCAGATGGCAAAGACAAGTCCCAAAATGGTGTATGGGAAAAGCGACTCTACCTGCGGCCAGCTGCGTGCGGAAAGGCCGCCAACCATCCAGAGAAGCGCGCCCTGTACTTTATCCGAGTAGAAGACGAGCAATGCCGAGATCCCGCTCCCGAGAAATGCACTGACGGCAACGCCTGCCAGAATGATACGGCTTGGCCGGATACCATTCTTCCACGCAAGGGCATACACCGCCGCCGCAGAAAGCATCGCACCGATGAAAGCCACAGGCGTCAGCAGAAGAGATGCCTCCGGCATGAAAATCAGCATAATGACCCCGGCAAGGCCTGCACCGGAAGAAACACCCACGATGCCCGGATCCGCCAACGGATTCTTCATCACCGCCTGCAGGATCGCGCCCGATACAGCGAGATTCGCCCCGACCAGTGCCCCTACGATATTTCGCGGGAAACGGATATTCCAGATGACCATCTCATCGGTCGTCTGGACATTTCCCATGAGCGTATGAAGAATCACACCGAAAGAAATATCTGCCGATCCGAAAAGAAGGCTTGCAATCATGGCAAAGACAGTGAATGCGGCAAAGCAGCCAATGATCGCTACGCGCAGCGCCTTGCTCTTCCCTGTCTCATATTCGCCTTTTTTACTCATCGTTCCTCCTCATAGAATTATATGGTAAAACTCACTGTGCTTTATTATACCACGATTGTCTTCTCATTTTTCAAGATTCAAATCTTTTTCCATTCAGGAAAAGACGGATTCGATTATTATCAGATGTTACTCTTACATTTTTATACATGATAAGGAATTATCTACTGCAAGCAGCGAGCGATTTCAAGAAGATGAAGGTGATGGCGAAGTCATGGGTAGACACTCTTGTGAAATCTGTCTCTGCATCTGCATTGACGTTTCTTTAAAAGCCTTCTCAGCATATCACTTCCTCTGCGGAAGGAGAATGAACGAACCTTAATCGACCTTTTCCATCTTCACGCGGAAGGCGATCTTTCTTGCGGTCATCATGCCATCAAAGTGAATGGTATAGGACTGCTCGGCTTCCTCCACCTCTTCCACAGTGCCTTCGCCAAAGACGCGATGGCGGATACGATCGCCTGCCTTGAATCGAATCCCAGAAGACGCATCCTCCCGCAGGCCTTCTTCCATGCGCTCGATATAGGAGAGACTTTCTGCTTTGTATTCGTCGGTCAGCGGCGGATCATAAAAAAGAGTGTCCGGATCGATATCGAAAACGAATCGGGACGGATAGCGGGGCGCGCCATCGATCCCCCAGCCGCCCGCTTCTGAGAGATAGAGCCCTTTCTCGGCGCGAGTCAGGGCAACAAAAGCGAGGCGGCGCTCTTCTTCCATCGCCTGACGGGTGCGCGTCTTCCTTGATGGAAAAATGCCTTCATTCATACCACAAAGAAAGACGTAGGGAAATTCCAGCCCTTTCGCCGTATGAATGGTCATGAGCTTCACCTTGTCCTCCGAAGGCGATGTGTCCAGATTGGAGAAAAGGGCTGCATGTGCGAGATAGTCAGCGATGCCCGTCTCTTCGCCGGCGGTCATTTCATACTCGAAGACGGACTGCTTGAGTTCCGCGAGATTGTCCAGACGCTCCTGGCTCCCCACGGTACGCATCATTTCCTCATAACCGCTCTCATCCAGTATGGCAGAAAGAATTTCTGAAACAGGCCGCCCTTCCCTGTCTTTGGAAAAGGTTTCGATGAGTTCCACGAAATCAGAAGCCCTTGTCCCTTTGAAGATCGGATCGTCCATGTGCGATGTGAGTGCTTCATAGAGAGTGATCCCCTGCTCCCGGGCAATCGTTTCCAAAAACTGCATGCGCTTAGGACCCATGTTTCGTTTCGGAACATTCACGATGCGCCGGAATGCCATATCATCCTTGTATGCAAGCATACGCAGGTAGCAGAGGGCATCCTTGATCTCCATCCGCGAGAAAAACTGCGTCCCACTGTACATGGTATAGGGGATCTTTTCTTGGAGAAGTGCTTCCTCAAGATTCCTTGTCACGTAGTGAGCCCGATAAAGAAGCGTCATATCCTTGTAGAGAATGTGATGGTCATGAAGCATATGTATTTCTTCGCAGATCCTTCGGGCTTCATCCTCTGCTGTTTTCAAATGGAAACAGGTCACCTTCTGCCCACTCGGTTGATGAGCGATGAGATCCTTCCTCATGCGATTCTGATTCTTGGAAATCAGCGAATTGGCCGCTGCAAGGATTTCCGGCGTCGATCGGTAGTTGTCATTCATCACGATCGTCTTCACGTCGGGGAAATGCTTGTCAAAGTCCAGGAGAAAGCGGATATTCGCCCCGCGCCAGGTATAAATCGTCTGGTCCGGATCACCTACGACGAAAAGATTCTTGTGATAGCCAGCCAGCACACGCATCAGCTCATACTGGAGCGGGTCGATATCCTGAAACTCATCCACCATGATGTACTCGAGACGTGACTGCCACTTCCGGCATATGTCTTCGTGCTCTTCAAAAATATAGAGCGTGAACTTGATGAGGTCATTGTAGTCGAGGGCGAAGCATTTTTTCTCCTGATAAAGGTATCCGTAGAAAATGATGTCTTCCACATTGGTCGCCTTGTGGTATTTTTCGTAGAGTGTGGAAATCGGCATCGCGATCATATCCCGATAGTACTCCGGCTCAAAGACGCACTTTTTCATCTCGATCATGTCACGCGCTTTTGAGAATGGCATATCCCGCAGTGTCAGCTCCATTTCCTCATACACCATCGAAAGCATATCATCGATGTCCGCATTGTCGATCACCATGAAGCTTTTCGGGTACGAGACAGCATAGCTGTCTTCCTGCAGGACTGATACGCAGAAGGAGTGGAAGGTGGAAATATAGCCCGTATCTTCATCTCCTGTCAGTTGATGGATACGCATCGCCATTTCCCGCGCGGCTTTATTCGTAAATGTCGCGCAGAGAATATGCCCGGGAAGGATGCCGAGCTCATTCACAAGGTACGCGAAGCGATGCGTCAAGGCGCGCGTCTTTCCGCTCCCTGCACCTGCGATCACGCGCACCACACCCTCTGTCGTCGTCACAGCTTCTTTCTGCCTGTCATTGAGCCCTGCCAGTACATCCTGCATCGTTCTTTTCCTCCCTGCGAATGATTTCCTCTATTGTAACATATAGGGGGAGCGGTGGACTGACAAGCGAGATTTCATCTTTGCCCCGCAATCCAAAAACGCGGATGACATCGTTTTCCGGATGTCATCCGCATTTCCCGATTCACTTCTTTCTGACTTCCGTCCGATGGAGCTCACTGCCGTCGGGAAGGTAGCCGGTCAGTATGAGCGCATCTTCGCTGGCCTCAAGGACCGTATAATTGTCTGTTTCCGGCTGCGGCGCAGTGTATTCATCGAGCAAATGCTCTTTCCAAAGCCCCGGATAACGCACATTGCCGGAAAGTCCAAGGATCACATACACCGGCCCCTTTGGATTTCTCTTAAAATCATATACATGACCGCGATCACGATAGGTATGAAGATGGGCGGAAAGTACCAGATCTACGCCTGTCTCATCGAAGATCGGCATGAAGGTCTCCCCTTCTTCGGAGAAGCCCTCCTGACGCACCGGCCGCGAAGGATCGACGAAGCCGTACTGGAAAGGATCCTTGTGCATCAGGACCACTTTCCATTTCTTTTTAGATTGCAGGATATCCTTTTTCGCCCAGACCTTTTCTTTTTCGTAGAGATCCGGTATCCATTCTTTTTCTTCATAGAGTGACGTATCGAGTACGGTGAAGTGGACATCCCCCCAGTCGAAAGAGTAGTAGTGATTCGAAAGCGATCTGTCTCCATTCTCGGGCACGTTGAAATGCGATGTATAGCGCTCCGGGAGCATCATCTTCCAGTCGAGCGTGTACGCCTCGTGATTTCCTAGCGCCGGCGCGAGAGGAATATCCGAAATGGTCGGCTCAACCGATTTCAGCCAGGTCTGCCACTGGTACTCATCCTCACCATTGTCGACAATATCCCCAAGGTCGACGAAGAAATCCGCGTCCTTGTTCCGTGCCATCGCGCCTTTGAATAACTTCTCCCAGTCCGCATAGTCCGAGCTCTGTGAATCAGAGACAATGACCGCCTTGAAAGATTTGCCGTCGTCGGTCTTCAGCGGATACCACTCGCCGACCGTATCCCCCGTGCGCGTGCGGTACTCATAGTCTGTCCCCTTTGTCAGATTCGTAAGGCGCACCGTGTAGAGATAGCTGTCGGAGACGCCGTTATTCCCTTTGTATGCTTTCGACGTGGCTTTCTCAGAGGAGATCCCATCGCTTCCTTTCACGCGATACTCCAGCGTGCAGTCTTTCTCTGTCTTTAGCTGCCACATGATCGTGCGCCCTTTCGTATTATCGGCTGCCACGATCTGGCGCAGAGCCTGCGGCTGCATCGTCGTAAGGACTGGCGCAGCCGCAGCAGATGAAGTTGCCTTCTCCGCGCCTCCCCCGCAGCCAGCTGCCGCCATTGTCGTCACTAGGATGGCGGTCCACAGGCAGGTTTTCCAGTATGTCATAGATCATTCCTCCTCTTTTTTTCATAAGTATATAAAAAGTGAGCGATGGTAGCAAATGCCTATGATTCATTGGATTTTATGCATGAAAAGCATGAGTCTTCAAACAGGCACCCTTTCGAGCACTCCTCGCGCCTGACAGAGGGAATACTGATTCCATCTGTATTCGATTTCATCAGTGTTTCCCTCAATCGGTATATAAAAAAACCGTCCTGCCCAAAGAATCGGCAAGACGGTTGTAGTATTTTTAAGGAAACACTGATTAAATCGTTGTCTGACTTGGCTCTGCGATTGAATCAGCGTTTCCTTAAGACTTACGCTTTAGCGGCTGCTTCCATAGCTTCTTTAGCAGCCTCGATAGTCTTTTCAATATCTTCGTCGCTATGGGCATAGGACATGAAAAGCGTTTCGAAAGGAGAAGGTGCCAAATAGATATGCTGATCGAGCATGGAGAGGAACCATGCTTTGAACTGGGCCGCATTCGCCTCACAGGCATCCGGGTAGTTCAGCACTTCTTTTTCAGAGAAGAAAATGCCAAACATGGAGCCGGACTGATGGCAGATGAGCGGGACACCCGCTTTGTCAGCCGCCTCTTTCCAGCCTTCAAGCAGAGAGGCGGTTTTATTTTCAAGGATTTCATCAAAATGCGGGATCGCCATCATCTGCTTCAGCGTTTCGATACCGGCTGTGACAGCGAGCGGATTTCCGGAAAGAGTGCCTGCCTGATAGACAGAACCATCCGGAGCGATGCAGTTCATGATTTCTCTCTTTCCGCCGTAAGCCGCTGCCGGAAGGCCGCCGCCGATGATCTTACCAAGGCAAGTCATATCCGGACGGATATGGTAGCGCGCCTGCGCCCCGTGGAAAGAGGTGCGGAAGCCGCACATGACTTCATCAAAAATGAGGACGATGCCATGCTTTTCCGTTTCTGCGCGGAGCGTTTCAAGGAAACCATCGACAGGAGGCACGCAGCACATATTGCCTGCGACAGGCTCCACGATGACGGCTGCAATCTCATCCCCCTGTTCATCCATCAGCTTTTTGAATGCATCGATGTCATTATAAGGGGAAACCAAGGTATCCTTTGCGGTGCCTTTCGTGACACCCGCACTGTCCGGACTGCCAAAGGTCGCTGCGCCCGAGCCCGCCTTGACGAGGAGGCTGTCGCCGTGTCCATGGTAGCAGCCTTCGAATTTCAGGATCTTGTCACGACCGGTGTAGCCTCTTGCTGCACGAAGCGCACTCATCGTCGCTTCGGTGCCGGAGTTCACCATGCGGAGCTTTTCGATGGAAGGATAGACTTCGTGAATCAGCTCAGCGATTTCTGTCTCCATCGGTGTCGGCGCACCGTAAGAGGTACTCCGCTCTGCCGCTTTCTGAATGGCAGAAATAACAGCTGGATGTGCGTGTCCAAGGACCATCGGTCCCCAGGATCCGACGTAGTCGATATAGGTATTTCCATCGATATCTGTGATGTGAGAGCCTTTCGCCGAAGCAATGAAGGGCGGCGGGCAGCCCATATGCGGGTAGGAACGGACAGGACTATTGACCCCGCCGGGCATGAATTTCCGCGCTTCTTCAAACGCAGCTTTGGATTTCGTGAGATCGATCATTTCCCTGCTTCCTCCTTCAGCCATTTTGCTACATCAGGCGCATGATAGGAAATGATGATATCGCTGCCGGCGCGTTTCATCGAGAGCAGGGACTCCATAACGATTCTCTTTTCGTCGATCCAGCCCTTGGCAGCAGCCGCCTTGACCATGGCGTATTCACCGGATACATTGTAGCAGGCCACCGGACGGTCGATGCGGTCGCGCACCTGACGGACAATATCGAGGTATGCAAGAGCCGGCTTCACCATGATGATGTCAGCGCCCTCTTCCATGTCGAGGTCGACTTCCTTCATCGCTTCGCGGCTGTTTGCCGGGTCCATCTGATAGCCTCTTCTGTCGCCAAACTGCGGTGCCGAGTCAGCCGCATCGCGGAATGGGCCATAGTAGCCGGATGCATATTTCACAGCATACGACATGATGGATACCTGCGAGAGGTCATTCGCATCGAGCGTCTCACGGATCTTCGCGATGCGGCCGTCCATCATATCGGACGGTGCGATGATATCAGCGCCGCATTCTGCCTGAGAAAGTGCGACTTTCGCCAGAAGTTCCAGTGTCGGGTCGTTATCGACTTCATGGCCTTTCAGCTGGCCGCAGTGACCGCTTGTCGTGTACTGGCAAAGGCAGACATCCCCCACGATGACCAGATCCGGTACGGCTTCTTTGATGGCGCGAATGGCACGCTGCACCGGACTTTCCATATCCCATGCAGAGGATCCCTTGTCATCTTTATATTCCGGAAGGCCAAAGATTTCTACAGCGGGAATACCGAGCTTGTATACTTCTTCTGCCATCTTGACCGCATTGTCGACGGAGAGATGGTACTGTCCCGGCATACTCGGGATTTCTTCCCTCACATTCGTTCCCGGTACAACAAAGATCGGGTAGACGAAATCATTCAGTTCCAGAGAGTTTTCTCTGACCATGCTGCGAATGGCAGCCGTTCTTCTTAAACGACGAGGGCGAAGAGTATTGAGTTTCATGTTTGTCAGACTCCTTTGAATAAGTGATATACCGTCTGCTTCCACAGGCGAATTTTGGAAAAATGATTCGATCTGATAACGCTTCCATCAGTATTTTTCCGGATTCTTCTCGATCGCTTCCACCAGTCCATCAATGGTATAGACATCAGAAACGATATGCGGCGCAAGGCCGTAGCTGCGGCAGGTATCTGCGGTGATCGGTCCGATGCAGGCAAGGGTGACGCCTGCGAGCAGTTCTTTTTTGCCATCCACGAGTTTCATGAGATTATGGACGGTGGACGAGCTGGTGAATGTGATGATATCGACTTCATGATTTGTCAGAAGAGATATCAGTTTGTCTTTATATGCGAGGTCCGGCGTGGTCGTGTATGCTTCAGCGACATCGCAATGTGCGCCCATCGCTTCGATTCCTTCAGGGAGAATATTTCTCGCTTCCTTTGCACGAGGGAGGAATACGCGCTCGCCTTTCTGCACGTGCTTTTTCATTTCTGTCAGAAGATCTTCTGCCTTGTATTTTTCCGGCACGCAGTCACAGGAAAGGCCGTATTTTCTAAGTTCTTTCGCCGTGACAGGTCCGATGGCTGCGAGCTTTGCATGTCCCAGTGCACGGACGTCTTTCCCCTGCTGGAAGAGACGGTCGAAGAAGCAGTTTACCCCATTCTGACTGGTGAAAACGATCCACTGGTAAGAGGAAATCTGTGCGATGCCCTTGTCGAGACCTGCATAGTCATCGGACGGAGCAGAAATGGAAATCGTAGGGATCTCTTCGCAGAGAGCGCCCTTGGCATCGAGTACATGCACAAGCTTCGAAGCCTGGCTGCGGGAACGCGTCACGACGATGCGTTTCCCAAAGAGCGGACGATTGTCAAACCAGTCCATGGTGCTTCGCAGGTTTACCACATCCCCTACAATGAAAACAGCCGGTGGCTTGATCCCGAGCTTCTTCACATCTTCTGCCGCTTTTTCAAGTGTCGTGGTGTAGGTCTCCTGATACGGGCGCGTTCCCCAGCGGACAAAGGCTGCCGGAGTCGTACCCGCGCGTCCGTACTTCATCAGCTGGGAGGCAATCATCGCGGTATGGCCGACGCCCATCAGGAAGATCAACGTATCGACACCGCCTGCCAGCTTATCCCAGTGAATGGAAGACTGGTCTTTCGTCGGGTCTTCATGTCCGGTGATGACAGCGAAGGAGGCTGCCACGCCGCGATGTGTGACAGGAATGCCCGCATAGGCCGGCGCTGCGATGGCACTCGTGATACCGGGTACTTCTTCAAAAGGCACACCATGTGCGCGGAGTACTTCGATTTCTTCCCCGCCACGTCCGAAGACGAAGGGGTCACCGCCTTTGAGACGGGCCACGATCTTTCCTTCCTCCCCTTTTTCGGCGAGAAGTTCACTGATCTCATGCTGTTTCATGGTGTGACAGCCCGCTTTTTTGCCGACATAAATGTATTCATGTCCGGGCTTCGCATATTTCAAAAGGCGAGGATCCGCCAAGTAATCACCGACGATCACATCGGCTTCTTCGAGGCAGCGCTTGCCCTTCAGCGTCAAAAGTTCCGGATCTCCCGGACCAGCTCCGATCAAATATACTTTCCCTTTTTTCATAGAAATCTCCTCGTTTTCTTTAGTGGGTAGTTCTTGGTTAGATGAGGGGGCAGAAGTGACGGGTGACTGAAATACCACAATCGCTCGCTATATATTCGGCGCATGCCCTCGCTCCTATGCAGCCCCCTATCGGGGGACGCAGGAGCGCGCCTCGCAGGTTCCTCGGATCTTGAACCCTTATTTATATTTTCTGCATTTCCTCAAGCACTTCTCTTCCGCCGGCATCCAAAAGCTCTGCAGCCAGAGCCTTTCCGACAGATACGGCTTCAGAAACAACAGCCGATTTCTCGCTGCGATAGAGTCTCTTTCCATCGGTGGAAGCGATAAAGGCATGGGCCTCGATGCCGCCATCTTTCGCTACCGCATAGATGCCAGCCGGTACTTTGCAGTCCCCGCCGACTTTGGCAAGGAACGCTCGTTCAGCGCTGATGCAGGATGCCACATCGCTGTTATGCAGGAAAGAAATCAAGTCCAGTGTCTCCTTGTCATCTGACCGGGCTTCGACCGCCATGACCCCCTGTCCTGCAGCCGGGATGCTTGTCTCTGTATCAATGAAAGAGCAGATGCGCTCGGCAAGGCCGAGACGTTTGAGCCCTGCTGCCGCAAGAATGATAGCGTCAAAGTCACCTTCATCCAGATGCCGGAGACGGGTCTGCACATTGCCGCGCAGGGATCTGATTTCCAGATCCGGGCGCAGGTGCAGGAGCTGTGCCTGACGCCGAAGGCTCGATGTCCCCACTTTCGCATGGAGCGGAAGATCGTCCAGCGACTGGTATTTGTTCGATACGAAGGCGTCTCTGGGGTCTTCTCGCTTCGTGACTGCGGCGATGGTGAGCCCTTTCGGACATTCCGCTGTCATATCCTTCAAAGAGTGGACAGCGATATCCGCCTTTCCTTCGAGCAGGATGACCTCAAGTTCTTTGATGAAAAGTCCCTTTCCTCCGATTTCAACCAGCGGACGATCGAGGATCTGGTCTCCCTTCGTGGTGACCGGAAAGAGCTCGACAGTGAGCCCCGGATGTGCTTCTTCCAAAGCATGCGCGACGTATTTCGCCTGCCAGAGAGCTAGAAGGCTTTCTCTGGTCGCGATGGTGATTTTATTTTTCAAGTGCCTGCCCCTTTCTGACATCCAGCTTGAAGAGACGGGTCACGGCTGACTTATCCGCATCTTCCCACTTGGTTCCCGCGTGTTCATTGAGATGCATCATCGGTTCGCGAAGGATCTTGCGGACGATCATGCGTGTCATGTACTGCAGGACACGTTTATCTTCATCTGTCAGTCCATCGATCTTGGCAAAAATATGACGCAGCTCGCGCTGACGGATCTCCTCGGCTTTATCCGAAAGAGACACCATGACCGGACGCGTGGACAGATACGTGAAACGGTCCTCGATGGACTCTATCTCTTCCTCGATGATGCCCTTCGCACGCTCTGCCTCCCCTTCGCGGAAACGGATATTGCTCTCGACGATATCCTGCAGATCATCGATATTATAAAGCGTCACATGGCGGATGTCACCGACCGACGGCTCGATGTCGCATGGCACTGCGATATCGATAGCGACCAGCGGACGTGTCTTTCTCTTCATCATGAGGTTTCTGACATCCCATGCTTTTACGATGTACTGAGAAGCTCCGGTCGCTGTCACGATGATATCGACATCTTCGGCATGCTGGAGTGCGCCTTTGAACGGCACTGCCTCACCGTCGATCTTCTTGGCGAGTTCTTCTGCTTTCTCGACGTGGCGGTTTGTCACGATGACCTTCTTGAGGCCTTTGCCCTGCAGGTTCTTCACCAGAAGCTCAGCCGCCTCGCCCGCCCCGAAGACCATGGCGGTGCGATCGTCCAAGCCACCCAGGATCTTCTCAGCAAGTTTCACCGCTGCATAGCTGACAGATACCGCGCTGTAGGAAATCTGAGTCTCCGTCCGCACGCGCTTGCCCGTGCGGATGGCACGGTGAAAGAGTGTATTCAGGATGGTACGGGTCGCTTTTTCTTCGAGCGCCATCGTGTACGCCGTCTTGATCTGATTCAGGATCTGGCTCTCTCCGATGACCATGGAGTCCAGACCGGAGACCACTTCGAAAAGATGGCGGATGCAGGCTTCCCCTTCGAAATAGAAGAAATACTCATCCTTCGCTTCACTGTTTCCCGAGAGCGCCAAAAAGAAATCGTACAGCGTTTCCTTCGCTGTCTCATCCTCGAGTACCGCATAAATTTCTGTGCGGTTACAGGTGGAAAGCACAACGGCTTCCTTGATTCCTTCCTGTTCATCCAGATGAATTAGCCCGCTTCTCGCACTGTCTGGCGAAATCGCGAACTGCTCACGAATATCTACCGGGACTGTCTTATGATTCAGCCCCAAAACGACCAACTGCATGACGTACACACTCCTCTGCTTCGTCTAATTTTCCCTGCATCACCAGATGCATAATATCTTCCGTAAAAACAGCTCTCCAGAAGGCTTCCCTGGCCTCGCTGGTACTGATCCTTTCTTTCATTTCCACTCTCATCTTTCCCACTCGGTCCAGCCACAGGCCAAAGCCTTCAGGAATTTTCCCTGAAAGCCACTCTTTCATGTACCGCGCCATCGCAGGCGAGCGACCATTTGTAGAAACGGTGATCTGAATCCCTCCGGCGTCAAAAGCAGCCGGCAGTGAGCAATTCCCCAGCGGAGGGAAATCTGCAGCATTATAAAGGAAATGGCTCTTCTTCGATGCCCGATGCACCGCTTCTGCCACTTCCCTCACACCACAGGCCGTCACCACCAGCCCATAGGGGGATAGATCGTCACCAGAGAAAAGGTGCTTTTCCCAATGTACCTTTTCTGTCTTTGAAAGCACCGCGATGCCAGAAACGACTTCCGGCGCAAGGATGGTCACATCTGCTCCCTCAGCTATTAACTTTTTCACCTTTCGAAGAGCCACATGGCCGCCGCCGATGACCAGCGCGCGAAGGCCCTCCGCTTTGAGATTCACAGGATACAAAAATACTCTCCTCGCAATACTAAACAAGCACCGGCTCCCGTTTGCTCTGATTCATAAAAATGATGACAAATGTCCGGATACCAGTACTTTAAATTATACAGCAAAAAGAAAGCACTCACAATAAAACAAGCCCATTAGAATTTAAGGCTTGTTTTATTGTGCTTTATTATAATATATTTGTCTTCGCCTTTATTTTTGATTACACAATATTAGAAAACCGTTCTACTGCTTTGGCGAATCGAGCGATCGTCTCCTCTGCATCACCGTGCTCGATACCGTCACGCACACAGTGCTGGAGATGCCCTTCAAGAATGATCTGTCCCACCTTGTGCAGGGCAGACTTTGCTGCATTCACCTGTGTAATGACATCCTCACAGGGGATATCTTCTTCGATCATACGGTCAATCGCCTGCACCTGACCGATGATTTTTCTAAGACGGCGATGCAGATTTTCTTCATCCATACATTGTTTCATTTGTTTTACCTCATATATGATAAGTAGCTAGTGACTAGTGACTTGTGACTAGGAGACTCTCTCGTATCGTCATTCGAGCAGCGCTTTCATTCCGGGTCAAGGGCGGCACATCCTACGGGCCAACCCTCTCATTTCCCCAATATCATACTTTTCACCGGCTCAAAGCTCTTTCTATGAATCGGCGTAATACCCAAGGTCTTAAGCGCTGCGATATGCTCGGCGGTGCCATAGCCTTTATTTTGAGCAAAACCATAGCCCGGATACTGCCTGTCATACTCATCCATCAGGTGATCACGATACACCTTTGCTACGATGGAAGCTGCGGCGACGGAGGCGCTCTTCGCATCTCCGTGGATCAAGGATTCCGTCGGACAGTGGAAATGAAGCGGCATCGCATCGACAATGACTGCCTCCGGCCTGGCAGTCAGATTCTTCACGGCCTGATACATCGCCATCATCGTTGCCTCATAGATATTGACTGCATCGATTTCCGCCGGCGGAAGACTGACGACAGAGACGTCCACCGCGCTCTCATAAATCTTCGCCGCGATCTCTTCACGGTGTTTCGGCGTGACCTTCTTCGAGTCATTGAGTCCCGGGCAGAACCAGTGCGGAGGAAGAATGACTGCCGCGACCGTCACAGGGCCGGCAAGCGGTCCCCTGCCCACCTCATCGATCCCGACGATATGTGTCAGTCCTTTTTGATAGAAACGGCTTTCCACATCATACATGGACTCCACGCGGAGACGCTCCCTGCTCTCCCGCTCAAGACGCTTCATGTAGGACCCTACAAGGGTCTTCACGCCCTTTCGCTCATCAGAAAGGATCTTCTGCAAAAGCTCTTCTTCGACATCGTCCTGCGAAAGGATGGTACGGATTTCAGAAATGGTCATAGTGCCTCACATGATTTTGTACTACGATAGAGAAAAACAGCCGCCAAAATGGGCTGGCAGGTTCAGACGATCCTGCAGGTTCTGCGGGAAAAGCGCAGCGCAAAATAAGAATACATCGCCGTGGAATTTTTCATCGATAAAACACATTTTCCCCAAAATAGAAACCACAGTGAACCATCGGAGCCTTCTTCCTTCCATTATTTTTCCGGAAGCGGATCCAGCGTCAGCTTCCCGAGCTTCCCGCTTCGGAAATCACGGAGGACCACCATTTCTGCGCGATCATAGTCGATGGCCCCGCCGGGAAGAAGGCAGCCTCTTCTCCTTCCGGCCGCCTCCAGAAGCAGCTGCGGATCCTGATGGACATCTTCGATATTGTACTTTTCCTGCAAAACCCAAGGTGCCGTTTCAGCCAGAGAAGCGAGCAGCTCCGGGACGACTTCATCGGCATTAAATACATCGCCTGCAATCGCACCTGTTGCCGCCAGCCTGAGCGCTGCGACCTGATCATCAAATTTCGGCCAAAGTACTCCCGGTGTATCCAGCAGATCAAGCCCTTCAGAGAGGCGCACCCACTGTTTGCCTCGGGTATGTCCCGGAGTATTCGCCGTGCGTGTCGCTGCCGTCCCTGCGAGGAAATTGATCAGCGTAGATTTCCCCACATTCGGGATACCAAGGATCATGAGACGTACCGAGCGGCTCTTGATGCCGCGTTTCCTCCACTTCGCCAGCATCGGCTCTGCCGTCTCACGGATCAGTGCCAGCAGCTTCTTCTTATTCTTACTGTTCCCGACGCTCATGGGTACGACAGGGATATTTTTCTTCTGATAGTAGGAAATCCACCGGTCCGTCGCTTTCGGATCCGCCAGATCCGCTTTATTCAGTATGACGATCCGAGGCTTTCCCTGCACCAGCTCTTCCACCATGGGGTTCGCACTCGACATCGGAATGCGGGCGTCCAAGAGTTCAGCTACGACATCCACTGCCTTTAGATGACTTTCGATCATCCGCTTCGTCTTGGTCATATGACCGGGGAACCATTGAATTAACATACGCACCTCCCGGATACCATACAGGGTATCCTGATAATGGTTCTATTTTAACATAAACGGAAGGTTTGGGAAACGCCGATTCCATCCTGTTCCGATTTACTCCCGTAAAAACGGCTCAGGAAAGACTGATGCATCACCGAATCAGACTTTTCCTGAGCCGCCGCCTTTTCATCTTTTATTTCATAGGATTCATTGCCTTTTCTACCGCTTCATCCACATCGCGCCCGATATCCGCGACACTTCGAAGCGCCCCTTCTTTCACGCACGGGATGCGCTCCCAGCCGTACAAGCGTACCAGCGCCTGATAGGCATCATGGCATTTCCTGAGGTAGTCCAAATGCTGCTCATGGATATCCATCGAGCCGCCCTCGGCAGCTCTCGCCTTTACCAGCGCTTCAGATATCCCAAGAGGGATATCTAAAAGGATGACCAGATCCGGGCGTGGGAGCTCCAGCTCTTCGTACTCTGTCTTTTCCAGCCAGGAGAGAAACTGCATCCGCTCTTTCTCGTCATCATACTTTGTCATCTGATGGACCATATTGCTTGTGGTGTAGCGATCGGCAATAACGATGCCGCCTTTCTCATAGAAATCCTTCCACTTCATGCGATAAGAGGCGAAACGATCGACCGCATAGAAAAGAGAAGCGGCATATGGATTCACATCACCGGGATCCGATCCGAAGTCTCCCTTGAGATACATTTTCACGAGAGCGGATGAGTCGCTCTCGTAGTCAGGAAAGGAAATGTGCATGACATCCTTCCCGACTTCTCTCAGTTTCTTTTCCAAAAGGGCAGACTGGGTCGCCTTCCCGCTGCCGTCAATGCCCTCTAATACGATCAATGTGCCATGTGTCATAGTGATATCCTTTATTATTCAAATGATAGTAATCAGGGATCGGGATTAGGAGTGACTGGTGATTAAGGAAACACTGATTAAATCTGACTCTGCGATTGAATCAGCATTTCCCTAGTCCCTCATTCAAGCAGAGCTTTCACCCGCGAACAAGGGATGGCACGCCCAAAGGGCTACACCTATTCCCCATTTTCCCATTTTCCCGCGAAAAAAGCAACAGCGCGAGGCTGTTGCTTTTCATTCGCTATTCCTATTTCTTCTTTTTCGGGTTGAACGCATTCATCGCGTGATCGACGCCGTGCGCCAAGGCATCCTCGATGGAGTCAGCCGTATGGACTTTGGCAGTCTCGATGAGTTCTACATCCTCCCCGTAAGGGCGCTGCAGGACATGCTCGATGACGGTGTGCCCGTCCTTCGGATGGCCTACACCGATACGGAAGCGATTGAATGCCTCGCTCCCAAGGCAGGCAATGAGGGACTTGATCCCATTATGCCCGCCTGCCGATCCCTTCTTACGGATGCGCGTCTTTCCCGGCGGCAGGTCAAGGTCATCGCAGACGATGAAAATATCATCCAGATCTACCTTGTAGTACTTCGCGATCGCTCCGACGGCTTCGCCGGAAAGGTTCATATACGTCAGCGGCTTCACAAGAAGAACTTTTTCCCCACCCACGATGACGGTGGCAATGTCGGCTTTCATATCCTTCTTCCAGCCGGCGACCTTCCAGCGATCTGCCAGAATGTCGATCACATCGAAGCCCATGTTATGCCGCGTGTGCTCATATTCCTTTCCCGGATTTCCCAGGCCTGCAATGATTTTCATTATTTATCAAAGAGGGAGCTGACAGAAGCGTCGTGGAAAATACGAAGGATAGCTTCGCCAAGGAGCGGAGCGATGGAGAGCTGGGTCAGCTTGCTGCCAAGGCCTTCCACCTTTTCTTTTTCGACCGGCAGAGAATTGGTGACGATCAGTTCCTTGATATTGGATTTGCTGATTCTTTCCGTAGCCGGATCCGTCAGTACCGGATGGCAGACAGCTGCATAGACATCTCTTGCGCCGGCTTCTGCGAGGGCTTTCGCACCTTCGCAGAGAGAGCCTGCGGTATCTACGATATCATCGACTACAAAGCAGTTTCTGTCTTTCACATCACCGATGATGTTCATGACTTTCGCTACGCCCGGTTCCGGACGACGTTTTTCAATGATGGCGATCGGAGCGCCGACACGGTCAGCCAGCTCTCTTGCACGGGTGACACCGCCGAGGTCTGGAGAAACGATGGTGAGGTTTTCCAGATTCTTGGATTTTACATAGTCTGCGAGCAGAGATGCAGACATGAGGTGGTCTACAGGGACATTGAAGAATCCCTGAATCTGTCCTGCGTGCAGATCCATGGTCACTACACGGGTCGCACCGGCTGCCGACATCAGGTCAGCGACCAGTTTGGAGGAAATCGGTTCACGGCCGCGGGTCTTGCGATCCTGACGTGCATAACCATAGTAAGGTACTACACAGGTGATATGACGGGCAGATGCTCTCTTCAGTGCGTCAATCATGATGAGCATTTCCATCAGATTGTCATTGACCGGTGCGCCGGTCGGCTGAATGATGAAGCAGTCTTTGCCGCGGACACTTTCATTGATCATCACCTGAATTTCACCATTGTTGAATTTGCCGCAGATGGCTTTCCCAAGCGGAACTCCGATGTAGTCGGAAATTTCCTTTGCCAGTGCGGGGTGAGAATTCCCTGTAAAAATCTTCAATTTAGAAGTGTCTTCCATGTCCATTTTGCTGCCTCTCCCTTTCCTTTCATTTCTTTGAAAGTTGTAAAATGTATTTTCTGCCGCCGGAGCGTCACTCCCTCTTGCTCCGGCAGACATACTGCCTCTATATTATACCAATCCTTTGCAAAAATGCCAAAAAATCTTTATGCCGTTTTGTTTTTGTTGTTTGTTATTAGTTGTTGGTTGTTTGGAAATCAGGGATAATTGGCAAGGGATTAGGGATTAGGGATTGGGGATTAGGGGGGACAAGTGACTGGTGACTTGAATACCACGTTCGGGCATCGCCATTATTTATACTCCGCGGCGCTTCTATATTTTTATGCGCCGCACCATCCCCTTTGAACCTATAGAACCTGCTGAACCTCTTTCACACGTAATCAAGGGGCGGTACGCCCCAAGGGCTAACCCTGAACCAGTCAACCTGAACCCGTTAATCCTTATACGTATCCTCGTCGACCCAGTCTTCGATATTTCTCTGCTTCGCCCTTGCGACGGAGAGTGCCTTTGCCGGGACATCCTTTGTGATGGTCGAGCCAGCAGCAGTGAAGGCTCTTTCTCCGATATGTACCGGAGCGACCAGGTTCGTATTGCAGCCGATGAACGCATGGTCATCGATGGTGCAGCGATGCTTGTCCTTGCCGTCGAAATTGACAGTGACTGTGCCACAGCCGAAATTGACATTCTTACCCAGATCCGAATCGCCGCAGTAGATAAGATGCGGCAGCTTCGTGCCATCGCCCACATTGGAATTCTTGACTTCGACGAAATTACCAATCTTCACATGGTCATGCAGCACCGTATTCGGGCGGAGATGGACGAAAGGTCCGATTTCATCATAGCTGCCGATGGTGCATTCATGCCCGTACACGCGGTTCAGATGCGTGAAATCACCGCATGTCACGTTCTGCAGCTGGGTATCCGGACCGATTTCGCAGTGCTTGCCGATGACGGTCTTTCCCTGAAGCATGGTGCCCGGGAAGAGAACGGTACCACAGCCGACTTCGACATCCTGCTCGATGTAAGTATGCTCCGGGTCGATGATGCTGACGCCGGAAGCCATGAGTTCCTCTGCTTTCCGAAGGCGCAGGATCCGGTCAGCGGCAGCCAGCTGGATGCGGGAATTGACCCCCATCGTCTCATCGGCATCGTCCGCTGCGACCGGAACGACCTTGAGGCCCGCTTTAATCATGATTTCAAAAACATCCGTCAGGTAGTACTCACCCTGTGCATTCTTATTGTCGATTTTTTCGAGCGCATCGAGCAGGGCGCCCACCTGGAAGACATACGTGCCTGTATTGATCTCATGGACGGCGAGCTGTTCCGGTGTGCCATCCTTCTGTTCTACAATGCATGTCATGTGTCCCGCTTCATCGCGGAGTACACGGCCATAACCAAAAGGATTATCAAGGATCGCGGTCAGCACCGAAGCAGCCGCTTCCTCTTCCCTGCAGGTCTTTGCCAGATGCGCGATCGTCTCCGCGCGAAGCAGCGGCGTATCCCCGCAGATGACCAGCACGTAGCTGTCTCTGTCTTTTTCAAATTCCGGCACCGCCTGCATGACAGCATGGCCCGTCCCAAGCTGCTGTTCCTGATGGACAAAAGACACCTCGTGATTTCCAAGATACTCTCTCACCAGATGTTCCTTGAAGCCGGTGATCACGACCTGATGATCCGAACCCGCTTCCCGAACGAGGCGGATGACCTGCTCGACCATCGGCACCCCGCATACGCGGTGCAGCACCTTTGGAAATTCAGACTTCATGCGTGTGCCCTGTCCGGCAGCTAAAATAACGGCGGTAAGTTCTGCCATAGTTTCCTCCTATAGAAATCCCATTTCATAGCAAGGGAAATGCAGCTGCGCTTCCCTGTTTTTGTAAATATATAGCAGGCTTTTTATCGAAAACCTTTAAGCTTTATTGTATCAAAACAAAGGGGGTATCGCAAGGAAAAAGCAGGGATCGGTGGTCATTTCTCAAAATAGCGCAAATGACACGCCTGCCGTTTCGCCATGGCTTTGCTACGTATGATAACAGCGCAAAAAGGCTATCAAAAACGTAAGCCGCTTTATTCTTTCGCCGCCCCATTGAATCCCACGAGAACCAGCCTGCCCCTGCATCACAAATAAAAAGGGCCATGACAAAATGTCATGACCTTTTTTTATAAGCCTTCTATCAGTTGAAACGTCTCATTTTATGAGTGAGGCTGCCGTTGCCATAGATGGAGTCTGCGTCGAGGTCTTCTTCGATGCGGAGGAGCTGGTTGTACTTGGCTACGCGTTCGCTTCTTGCCGGAGCACCGGTCTTGATCTGGCCAGCGTTCAGAGCGACGGCGATGTCTGCGATGGTGGTATCTACGGTTTCACCGGAGCGGTGGGAAATGACAGCGGTATAGCCTGCGCGCTGTGCCATCTGTACCGCTTCGAAGGTTTCGGTCAGAGTGCCGATCTGGTTCAGCTTGATCAGGATGGAATTCGCTACACCCATATGAATGCCCTTGGAGAGGCGTTTGGTATTGGTGACGAAGAGGTCATCACCGACGAGCTGGACTTTGCTGCCGAGACGGTCGGTCAGTTTCTTCCAGCCGTCCCAGTCTTCTTCGCCGAGACCGTCTTCAATGGAGATGATCGGGTACTGGTCGATCAGGTGTTCATAGAAATCAATCATTTCCTCTGCGGTCTTGGCAGCGTGGTCGCCTGCGAGGTGGTAGAGGCCGTCATCGCCAAGGAGTTCGGAAGCGGCAACGTCCGTGGAGAGGACAATGTCCTTGCCTGCGGTGTAGCCTGCTTTTTCGATGGCTTCACAGATGACTTCCATCGCAGCTTCGTTCGACGGAAGGTCCGGCGCAAAGCCTCCTTCATCACCGATCGCGGTAGAAAGGCCTTTGGCTTTGAGGACGTTTTTCAGAGCATGGTAGACTTCTGCACACATGCGGAGCGCTTCTCTGAAGTTCGGAGCGCCGACCGGCATGATCATGCTTTCCTGAATATCGACATTGTTGTCCGCATGCGCACCGCCGTTCATGATGTTCATCATCGGGACCGGCAGATTGTGGGCATTGACACCGCCGAGATACTGATACAGCGGAAGACCGGCGGACTGTGCTGCTGCATGAGCGGCAGCGAGGGAGACACCGAGGATGGCATTCGCGCCAAGGCGGCTCTTATTTTCTGTGCCGTCGAGGTTGATCAGAATGTGGTCAAGTCCTCTCTGGTCGCTGGCGTCCCAGCCGAGGACTGCGTCAGCGATTTCGCCATTGACGTTATTCACTGCCTGGAGCACGCCTTTGCCATCGTAACGGTTCTTATCGCCGTCACGAAGTTCGGTGGCTTCGAACATACCGGTGGAAGCGCCGGACGGTACTGCGGCTCTGGCGAAGGTGCCGTCTTCAAGCTGCATATCGACTTCGACAGTCGGGTTGCCACGGGAATCCAAAATTTCTCTTGCGTGCAGATCAGTAATTGCTGCCATTGTTCTTACTCCTTTGGTTTTTGCGTTTTAAGGAAACACTGATTAAATCGTTGTCCGACTTGGCTCTTGCATTTTCATGCAAGGCGGATTATGACGAAGTATTGTATGAAAATACATGCCAAGTCGGTCTGCGATTGAATCAGCGTTTCCTTATGTATAGTTCATGAAACCGGAAATCTCATAGGTATAAAAGGTTCAACAGGTTCAATGGGTTCAACGAGGGTGCAGCGCAAGATATGAGAAAGCGCCGCGAATCTTTCTATCAATGGGAGCGAATCCCTCTAGAACCATCAGGCCGCGTTGCCACTGTTTCTCTTATTTTCCAGCCTTTTCATAAATGCTGAGGAAATCCTCGGGTTTGAGGCTCGCGCCGCCGATGAGCGCACCATCGATGTCTTTCTCTTTGAGGAAGTCAGCGATATTTTCACTCTTGACGGAGCCGCCGTAGAGGATGCGGATGTCGGAGGCGGCTTTCCTGCCGGCGATGTCCTTCACGGTCTCGCGGATAAAGGCACAGACAGCTTCCGCATCTTCGGCCGTCGCAGCCGCTCCGGTGCCGATGGCCCAGATGGGTTCATAGGCGATGACCAGAGAGCCGACATCCTTTTTATCGATGTCAAAAAGCGCGGTGCGGATTTCCGAACCGATGCGTTCTTCGGTCTGTCCGTTTTTACGTTCTTCTGCTGTTTCTCCGACGCAGAGGATCGGTGTCATGCCATGTTCCTTGACGGCCTTCACCTTGCGCGCGATGAATTCATCACTTTCGCCCAGAATTTCCCGGCGTTCAGAGTGACCGCAGATGACATAGGTGCAGCCGAGGCCTTTCAGCATGGCGGGGGAGATTTCTCCAGTGAATGCACCCTTCTCTTCCGGGTATACATTCTGCGCGCCCCAGTGGATCGAGGTACGCGCGAGGAAGAAATTCGTCAACGGAAGGTCGGTGAAAGGCGGGCAGATGAGCATTTCCACGCCCTCTTTCTTCTGCATCTTGAAATGCTTGAAGAAGGCCTCCGCCTCTTCGACCGTGCAGTTCATTTTCCAGTTTCCTGCGATAAGGATCTGTCTCACAGGGATCACTCCTTATCCGCCAGGATGGCTACGCCCGGAAGGACCATGCCTTCGAGCATTTCCAAGGATGCGCCGCCGCCGGTGGAGACATGGGAGAATTTATCTCCGAGCCCCAGCTCATCGACGACAGACGCCGATTCACCGCCGCCGATGACGGTGGTCGCATCGAGGTCAGCCATCGCTTTGGCGATGGTAAAGGTGCCTTTCGAGAAGGGTTCCATTTCAAAGACGCCCATCGGCCCATTCCAGACAACGGTCTTCATCTTTTTCAAAGTTTCCACATAGAGCTCGATGGTCTTTGGTCCGATATCGAGCGCCATCCATGGATCCTGGAATTCTTCTTTGGAGAGGACTTTCGTATTTGCATCTTCCGCGAAGGCATCGCCTGCCATGAAATCAACCGGCAGCATGATTTCGCTGCCCATGTCATGGGCTTTCTTCATGAGATTTCTGGCAAGGTCGAAACGATCTTTGTCCTGCAGAGATTTGCCCATGTCGTAGCCTTCAGCTGCGACGAAGGTATTCGCCATGCCGCCGCCGATCAGGATGACATCGGCTTTTTCCATCAGGTTCGCGATGACCTGGATCTTGTCGCTGATCTTCGCGCCGCCGATGATGGCAGCGAACGGACGCTCCGGCTTTTCGATCACGCCGTCAAGGAAATCGATTTCCTTCTTCAGAAGCAGTCCGGATACCATCGGCATCAGCTTGCCGACACCGGCAATGGATGCGTGGCTTCTGTGCGATACGCCGAATGCGTCATTGACCGCCAGATCGCAGCCTTCGACCAGCGCTTTCGCAAAGCTCGGATCATTCTTTTCTTCTTCTTTATGGAAACGAAGGTTTTCAAGGAGCAGGACTTCGCCCGGTGTGAGAGCCGCTTTCTTCTCCTTTGCTTCTTCGCCGATGCAGTCAGAGGCGAATTTCACATCCATGTGCAGCAGTTCAGCAAGGCGCTTGGCGACCGGCGCAAGAGACAGATCCGGCTTCACTTCGCCCTTCGGACGGCCCATATGGCTCGCAATGACGAGCGCAGCACCATGATCCAAGAGATAGCGCAGCGTCGGCAGCGTCGCTACGATGCGGCGGTCGTCGGTGATATGGCCTTCCTTGTCATGCGGCACATTGTAGTCCACACGGATATAGACGGTCTTGCCTTCCGGTTTCAAATCATAAATGGTCTGCTTGTTCATTCTTACAGTCCTTTCGATGCGACGAATTTGACGAGGTCGATGATTCTCATGGAGTAGCCCCATTCGTTATCATACCAGGCAATGACTTTGACCAGATTTCCTTCCATGACCATGGTGAGCAGGCTGTCAACGGTGGAGCTGACATCGGTGGTCTTGAAATCGGAAGAAACGAGCGGTTCATCGGTGTATGCGAGGATGCCTTTCAGTTCGCCTTCTGCAGCTTCCTTGAGTGCTGCATTGATTTCTTCCTTCGTAGCCGGCTTTTCGATCTCAGCGACGAGGTCAACCAGAGATACATCCGGGGTCGGTACACGGATCGCAAGGCCATTCAGTTTGCCCTTGAGTTCCGGAATGACGATGCCGATGGCTTTGGCTGCGCCCGTGGAAGTCGGGATGATGTTTTCCGCAGCTGCTCTGCCGCGTCTGGCATCCTTCTTGTGTGCCTTTTCCAAGATCGCCTGGTCATTCGTGTAGGAATGAACCGTGGTCATCAGGCCGCGAACAATGTGGAATTTTTCATTCAGCACTTTGACCACCGGAGCAAGGCAGTTCGTGGTGCAGGAGGCATTGGAAATGATGTTGTCTGTTTCCGGATTGTAGGTGTCTTCATTGACGCCCATGACGATGGTCGCATCATCATCTTTGCCCGGCGCCGTGATGATGACCTTCTTCACAGTGCCTTTGATATGCTTGCCGGCACTTTCTTTATCTTTCAGCTTGCCGGTAGATTCGACGACGATTTCGACGCCGTACTTGCTCCAGTCCAGATGTTCCGGATCGCGGTCAGAGAAGACATGGACTCTCTTGCCGTCAATGATGAGATCATCGCCATCGATCTTGACGTCCTTGCCAAGTCGGCCATGGACAGTATCGTATTTCAGAAGATACTCTGCAGTTTCCACGCCGCTCGGGTTATTGATAGCGACCACTTCCAGATCATCTCTATCCAGAAGTCCGCGGAATACCAGTCTGCCAATTCTGCCAAAACCATTGATACCGATCTTTGTCATCTTATATACCCTCCTGTAACTGAACCTGCTTTTGAAGCAGCTCTTCTGAGGCGCCGCGCAGAGAAACCCCTTGAGCGACAGCCTAAAACATGCGGGCTCGATGGGATATCTTCTTTCGAACCACCCGCACTGTAAAACCGATACAAAACCTCCCGCCCGCTTCCATTTTCCTTGCACAATACAGAGGAAATCGAGCGAAACATTACGACTACAGTATATCACGCTGGCTTTAATACTACAATATCTCTTGCAAGATTTCTATTTAAGTATACTCTTTTAAGTAAAAAGAGTGTCAAATAAATTTGAAAATGGCTGTAGGCACCTTGTCAGGGTGAGAAGCTGCGGAACTCATCCCCCATCGGCTTTCGCTGATCGCGCCGCGATAAGGCATGATGGTTCGGGGCATGCATCGAAGGCTCTCTTCCGCTGTACTGTCACCGTCAGCGAAGACTGCAACCGGTGCATTTCACTATCCCATTTCCAAGGAAGCCGCCCCGCTTTCCAAACCCGTTCAGCCTGATTTTCTTCCTTTCTTTCCAAAAAAGCATCAACCTTTCCATTTCGATGACTTTTTTGAAAGAATTTACCGTTTCTACATTCCATTGTTAGAAAGAAACGGCTATAATATGCATAGACAGAATGAAATACATGAATATGTTAGTTGTGACTGGTGATTCAAACCTATTCCCTGATCACGTCCACGATTCTATTCTTCTTAGATGCAATCCGCATTCCCACGAAAGGAGCACTCCTATGTCCTGGAATACAAAAATCACAAAACTCTTAGGCATCGACTACCCGATCATTCAGGGCGGCATGGCCTACATTTCTGACGGTGTCCTCGCCGCCGCTATGAATCATGCCGGATGCGCCGGCGTCATCGGAAGCGGCGGATTCTCTGTCGATGCGATCCGTGACCACATCCGTCAGGCGAAGGACATCTTAGGTCCGGGCAAATGCTTCGGTGTGAACCTCATGCTGCAGATGCCGAACAAAGATGATGTCGCGCAGCTCATCTGCGATGAGAAAGTCCCCTTCGTCACCATTGGCGCCGGGAACCCCGTCCCCTACTTCGACCCGTTCCATCATGCCGGTGTAAAATGCATCCCCGTCGTACCGAATGTCAAGCTCGCCCACCGCGTACAGGACGCAGGCGCTGATGCCCTCGTCGTCGAAGGCATGGAAGCCGGCGGCCATGACGGCAAGATCACCCTCATGGCTCTTCTCGAAAACGTCCTCCCCGAGATCGAGATCCCGGTCGTCGCAGCCGGCGGCATCGTAGACGGACGCGCCATCGCCGCAGCCCTCCTCATGGGCGCCTCCGGCGTACAGATGGGCACCCGTTTCCTTCTCTCCGAAGAATGCCGCCTCCATCCAAACGCCAAGCAGGCCGTCATCGACGCTGCCGACACCGACTCCGTCGTGACGGGCTTCACCACCCGAGACACCGTCCGCGGCCTTAGAAATCCATTCTCCGAAAAATACCTGAAGCTCGAATACAGCGGTGCTCCGCAGTCTGAACTCACCGCCCTCGCCGCCGGAACGAACCGCAAAGCCGTCATCGACGGTGACACAGAGAACGGCTTCGTCTTAGCCGGCATGTCCCTCACCCACCTCACGAAAATACAGTCCGTACAGGAAATCGTGGAAGAGCTCGTGAGCGAAGCAGAAAGAAGACTCGCCGCGGCGCCGAAATTGATTTAAGGAAACGCTGATCAAATCACTGCATCTGATTTTACATGCATTTTCATGCACTGCCACGCCATCATTCTTACCTGATATATGCATTTGAAAAGCCCCCATCGACATCGTCGACGGGGGCTTTTCAGGCGCCTCACATCACAGGAATACCGTTTGCCAACATATCCTATTTTCTAAAAACAAAAAGATGCTCATGCGCGATGAGGAGGAAATTATATTTCACACTGTTCGTCTTCCAAAATCCTGTCGCGCGGCAGTTGTGCTGGGTCTTCACGATGAGCTCTTTCAGTGTGAAACCGGCGGCTAGAAAGCGCTCCATGACTTGAAAGCTGAGGGGGATCATACAGCCCTTCTGCCTCATGTCCCCCATGAGGACGGCGCAGAATTTTCCTTTCTTCAAGACGCGATAGCTTTCCGCCGCTACCTTCTCCATTTCTGCAAGGAACGCCTCGCCCCTCAAGTGGGAGAGGTCACCCGCGAGATCCTCGCTGTAGCGGATGATGTCCGCATAGGGTGGGTGCGTGCAGATGAAGTCTATCGAGGCATCGGAAAGGAAATCCAGATGCCTCGCATCGCCTTCCCGAATGATGATTTCCCCCGCATCTTCCCAAGGGAAATCGCATTTCTCATGGCACCTGGAGAGCGCCGCGGGATTCACATCGAGGCCGATGCAGTTCCTATGAAGGAGCTTTGCCTCGACAAGCGTCGTCCCGCCGCCGGCAAACTGGTCGAGCACCCAGTCGCCTTCTTTGGAGTAGCGAAGGAGAAGATTTCTGGGAATGTAGGGGGACCAGTTGCCACGATATTTCGCATCATGCGTCGCCCAGCTCCCGCGCTCGGGGAAATTCCAGACAGTATTCATCTCGAGTTCGAAGTTTTCGGGCTCCCATCTCATTGGTTTTCCTCGCTTTGCGTGAGCCCCTGCATCCAACGAAGCCAAGAGGCGACGGTCGAGGCGCGTCGACGAGCCACACTCTCACTGCACACAGAAGAGCGCATCATTTCCTCCATAATTTTACTTTTCCCCGGTACTTTCCCGCCCACGACCATTTGCCCGAAAAGGTCGTGAAAGACGCGATGTTCGAGAAGAAGTGCCGCCAGCTTGAGCTGACGGTCGCGATAGGGCATGGCGTACACCTTGCGTCCCAGACTTGACAGCTTCACCACCACGCCTTCCTTCGTCGTCACTTTTTGAAAGAGCCCCAGATACGCTCCCGCATTGAAGTAATAATCCGACTGGCGGACGCGGAACTGCATGCGTTCCGCGATTTCCTCGGTCGTCATATCCTGCGCAGCGAGCTGTTCCAAGAGGGAAATCACGCGCCACATGGAGTCTGCCTGCGGGAAAGGCGGCGTATTGCCCTGCCCGCACTGGCTATCGTCGGTCAAAACGTCCGTCTCCTTCCAGAGCTGGTACAGGTTCTCTTCCGTGATCTGCACTGGTGCAAGTGAGTAGCACGCCTTCTTTATAAGACGAATTGACGAATAATCCATGGGATCGTCAAAACGATACTCTAACAGACGATAAATCTGATTCACATACTGTGAGAAAACGAGACGGATCGGCTTTTTCACGCGGCTCATCCAGAGCCGGTACGGATAGTAGAGCTGCCGCACGTGGAAATCGGGATGCAGTACATTTTTCGCTTCCATGATGATGACGTGGCTGTCATTCTCAAAGCCGCCATCGATCTCACACTGCGCCCCCTCTACCACGACACGCCGGGGCGTCCCCATGTAGGAATTCACCTCAAAATCGAAGCTGCCCGTCCCCATCCGCCCATTGAATGTCTCCACCGTACCTTCGCTCTCAAGGAAGCGGTCCAATACATCAGAAAGCAGCAGAACATTGATGGCATTCGACTCCGAAGAAATCTCCTGCAGATTGACCGACTCATACCGGCTTTTGAAATGGATTTCCTCCATCTCTCGCTCCGCCTCTCCGAGAGGCGGCAGTTTCTGGTACAGCGCAAAGTCACTCATCACATACGCTTTGCGAGAAACAGGGAGCAAATTCAGCCTTTTCTCCTTTAGTACTGCAGGGAGAGACTCCTCACTGTCCCACTTCGCCATGAGACGTGGCTCACGGAACTCTTTGATCTGGTCCGCTCCGATAAGAAAAGTCCCCTTTTCGGAAACCTCACGGTCGATACGGTACTTCGCGATCAGCTGTCGCCACGCACTGTCCGCCGCCTTCTCCTGACCCATGCTTTTAGATGCCATACGATATCAGCACCTCATTGATCTTTCCCCGCTTCGCTCCTTGGCTGTTCACGCTGCGAGATGCCCGTACCGTGATGAGATCATACTCTTTATATAGCTCACGGATTTCAGGGCAGTCTGAATTCGACTGCAGGAATGGAATGCCGCGCGAGCGAAGGGCATCACACGCTTCCTTCAGCGCCACCTGCTCCTCGTAGCCGAAGCCCTGCTCCGTATAGCTCGTAAAGGAAGAAGACGATGAAATCGGCATGTACGGCGGATCCAGATACACGAAGTCCTCCGCTTTCACACCCTCGAGGATATCCCGATAGTCGCGGTTCTCGATCTGGATCTCCTTTTCCCGGAAATAGGCGGACACCACGCGAAGCATCTCTGCATTCACGATATTCGGATGTTTGTAGCGACCGAAAGGCACGTTAAACTGCCCCTTCGAATTCACTCGAAAGAGCCCGTTGTAACATGTCTTATTCAGATACAGAAATCGCGCCGCCCGCTCGACCGCGGAAAGCCTATGGTAGCTTTCTGTCCGGTCCCAGCTGCGCACTTCATAGTAATACTCCTTGCTGTTCTGCTCCGCATGATATGCCAGACAGGAAATCAATGCCTCCACATCTTCCTTGATGACGCGGTAAACATTGATCAGATCCCTATTGTAATCATTGATGACGGCTTTCTCCGGCAGCAGGGAGAAAAAGACAGCACCCCCCCCCGAAAAAAGGTTCGACATATCGTGTGTAAGGGACGGTTTCCACGCGAGGCAATATCTCACGCAGCAGTTGCCGCTTGCCACCCACCCATTTCAATACCGGACCAATCACTTGACTTTCTCTCATAGCTTCTCCTTTCGAAAATAGAATATTTTCGATCTATTGTACTATTGATCTCTGCTATGAGTCAACGCAAAAAGCCCCTTCCCGAATGGGAAGGGGCTGGTAGCTGGTGGCGGGTGACTTGTGACTGGTGACTAGGTTTGCGATACGAGAAAACCGCCAGTTTCAAACCTCCGCGGCGCTTCCATCATTTTATGCGCCGCCCCACCATTTCGCATTTCTCATTTCTAATTTCTCATTCATACGAGGCTTTCAAATGGAATCAAGGGACGCCCCCCCGGCTAACCCTGAACCCTGAACCCTGAACCCGAAGCGATGTTACCACGTCTGTGAATCAGTGGTAACATCGCTTTCTATTATCTGTTATGTCCGAAGAAGGTTTTCGCGACTTCAGGGAATGAGATGTAGCTCAGGAGGTCTTCCATGGAGGCATTCGGATAGCCGTCTTCGGCGAGGCGTTTCCGATAGGTATCGAGCGCAGGCGGGATCATATCCGCCGGACGGCAGGTGATGGGCTCCTGATTTCCGATGGCGAGGCGCTTCACTTCCGGATCGATGGGACCCGGTGTACGGCCATACTTTCCCGCGACAAGGTTTCTGACTTCCTGCGGAATCATCTTGTAGCGTCCGAGGACGACATTCATGACGGCCATGGTGCCGACGATCTGGCTCGTCGGGGTGACGAGCGGCGGGTATCCGAGTTCTTTTCTGACACGCGGCATTTCAGAAAGAAGCGCATCGTATTCATCAGCGACGCCCATTTCTTTCATCTGGTTCAGAAGATTCGACAGCATACCTCCCGGGATCTGGGAAGAGAGGATCTTGGGGTCGATGGAAATATTGGTATTCAGATGGAAATCTTCTTCCAAGTCTTTTTTGACGCGTTTGAAATAGTCCGCCACTTCGCCCAGTCGTTCCAGATCCAGCCCAGTATCGTAGTCTGTCCCCTTGAGGGCTGCCACGATGGACTCGGTGCAAGGCTGGCTGGACGCACAGGAGAAGGGCGAAATCGCGGTGTCGATGATGTCGACGCCGGCTTCGATGGCTTTGAGATAGGTCATATCGCCCAGCGCTGAGGTGAAATGGGTGTGAAGCTCGATGGGGATGTGGATTTCTTTTTTCAGTGCCTGAATGAGC
>UQRR01000007.1 GCA_900543455.1 uncultured Dialister sp. | reverse complement strand
TCCATAAATCTGTCAAATGTGAAAACCGGATCTGTGATATCTAGGCACTCAGAAAAAAATGCTGGTAAAATTCCCTGTTTGGGAGTACCATAATACACAGTTAGGTTTTTCATTGCAGTTAAATTCTAACACAAAAAAGGACTTTTGATTCGCAAAAATCGAAAGTCCTTTTTTGTGTTCATGGAGCTATTATTTCACAGCCCCTTTTTCACTCTTATTCATCTTCTTTTTTCTTTTTCTGCGCTTCATACAGAGCGAAATATTTCCCGTGCTTTGCCATCAGTTCGTCATGGCTGCCGCGTTCGATCAGGCGGCCATGGTCGAGGACATAGATCACATCTGCATTTCTGACGGTCGAGAGGCGATGTGCAATGATGATCGTCGTTCGGTTTTTCGCAAGTTCATCAAGTGTCTTCTGTACTTTCTTCTCCGTCTGGGTATCAAGGGCAGATGTCGCTTCATCGAAAATGACGACAGGCGGATTCTTGAGGAATACGCGAGCGATGGCGATACGCTGCTTCTGCCCGCCGGAAAGTTTCACGCCGCGCTCGCCGACCTTCGTCTCATAGCCGTTCGGCAGCTGGCGAATGAAATCATCCGCAGCGGCAAGACGCGCAGCCTCTTCGATTTCCTCTTTTGTCGCATTCTCGCGGCCATACGCGATATTCTCCGCGATGGTATCCCCGAAGAGGAAGACATCCTGCTGCACGATACCGATCTTTCTTCGGAGGTCCTGTTGGCGGAATTCGGAAAGCGGATGACCGTCCAGCATGACTTCGCCTTTTGTCGGTTCATAGAAGCGAAGCAGCAGGCTGACGAGCGTACTCTTCCCCGCCCCCGTCTCGCCGACGAAGGCCACCGTCTTTCCGGCAGGAATCTCAAAGTCCAGATCATGCAGGATGAGATGTCCGGGGTCATAGCCGAAGGATAGATCCTTGAAATCAATGTCCCCTTTCACAGAGGGCAGCATGACAGGCTTTTCCGGATCTTCGATGGACGGCTCGGTATGCATGATCTCTTCGAAACGGTGGAAACCGGCCATGCCGCGCTGGTACACCTCAGCGAGGATCGTCAGACGGAAGACCGGGCGCATGAAGATATTCACATAGAGAAGGAAAGCGACGAAATCAGAAAGGGCGAGCGTTCCCTCATTGATCATCCAGCCGCCGGCCAGGATCACCGCCACATTGATGAAGTTGGTGAAGAAATTGATGCCGCCGGAGAAATAAGCGATGAGCTTATTCGAAGCGAAACGGGTATCCCTGAGCTCGCGGCTCTTCTCTTCGAAGCGGTCCAGTTCAAAAGCCTCCTGCGCGAAGGCCTTCACAAGGCGGATGCCGGAAAGACTTTCTTCTGCGCGGGCAGAGACTTCCCCTGCCTTCTTTCGGTTCTGCCGAAAAGCGGACTTCATCTGTTTATTCACCTTCACGGTATGGATGCTCTTCGCAATCAGCAGCGCACCGATGAGGAGGGCGAGCTGCCAGTTCATGACGAACATCACGACGAGCGTCCCCGCCATGATGACGCCGCAGAGGAGAACATCATTCGGGCCTCGGAAAGAAAGCTCACTGATCTCTGTCACATCGCTTGTGATACGGGAGAGCAGCTGCCCCGTTTTCTCATTATCGAAGTAATGAAAGGAAAGTTTCTCGATATGAGCAAACAGATCCCGTCGCATGTCGTGCTCGATAGACGCACTCATGACATGCCCATAGTACTGCACCGCATACTGGATCGCGAAATTGATGATATAGAGTACGAGAAGGATCCCTGAGCCGATAAACAGCCGATGCATATCCCCCGCCGGCAATACGTCATGGATGAGCTCACGGACCACGACCGGAAAAATCAGATCCAGCCCTGCCATGGCAAAAGTCCCTACGATCACCCAGATCAGAATGTGCATGTAGGGACGATAATATTTCATAAATCTTCGTATCATAACGGCCTCGAATGTTTAAATAAAAAACAATTTGTTTTCTATTATAGCGCAAAGGGGAAGGGGGTTCAAGGTTAGCCCACAGGCCGTGCCGTCCCATTGACTGCCGGCGAAAGAGGGGAAGCGGGTTCTATGGGTTCAACGGGGAAGGTACAGCGCATAAAAAATATGGAAGCGCCGCGGAGTATAAATAATGGCGATGCCCGAAGCTGACATTTCAGTCACGAGTCACTAGCCACTCATCCCTACTTTCAAACTTCAGTTTGACGGATTTAGATAAGAGACTAAGAGACTTGGAGACTTTAGACGTCAGAAGTCAGACATTAGAAGTTAGACATCAGACATCTGAAGTCTGAAGTCTAATGTCTAATGTCTCTCAGTCTTCTACCTGAACCCCGAACCCTTTTACTTCTCTCTATCCCAGATATGCAGCCGATAGGCTCCGAGGAGATTTCCCTCAGCCGTGACAGCGGGGACTTCGATGCCGGCCACGTAGCGGCCATCGGCGGAAATCGCAAGCGTCTGGAGCGGCCCTTTCGTATGGTACTCATTGAGGAGCGTCCCGTCAGAAAGACGGATGACCGCTGCTCCATGAGCTTTGTAGTCATGGTTTCTTACATTTCTACCGATGGCAAGCGCTGCCACATCACCGGCAACCCCGATGGCTTCGATCTCCGCAGGCGCGGTATAGCGGAAAAGATACTTCCCCTCCCTGTCAAATGCATAGAGGCTGTTTCCCGATGGATGGATGACCGGTGCGGGTAGCTGCCAGTTTTCCCGATTGAACGTATTGATGGTGCCGAAGAGCACTTTGTCCCCAGCGAAGAGTGCATCACGGCCCGCCGCAAAGTAATAGCTGCCGCCGATTTCCATCACCTTGGAAATACTGCGCTCCCAGATGGGACGTCCGTCCTCGTCACGAAGGAATCCGCGTCCATCGCTCGCCATCACCGCGAGGTACTTCCCATCCTTCGAATAAGAAAGTCCGTTCCGGATCGTCGTCGTGCCAAAGGTCTCGACTGGAGGAATCGTTTCGGCATGGAGCAGCGTCCCGGTATGGCTGTCAAGGACATACAGATTCTCATTATATTTGAGACCCTCTGTCTTCGCTTTGTCGTAGTTTGCCGTCGCAAAGGCGAAGCGGCCGCTGCTTTCTGAAATGGCGCCGCAATTCACCCACGCGTCCATATTCTCTTTGGCCGGATAGCGCCAAAGCTCCTTCCCTGTCTCATCGAAAGAAATGATGCGGGAAAGATAAGTCCGCTGTCCCTTCTCATCGAGTGTGAATCGATAGAAAACCGCATACACATGTCCCGCAGCATCCGTCGATATATCGATGGCCGTCGGCTCGGACTGGATATCCGCCTCATAGCCGATGAGGGAGTCTCCCCGGAAAGTCCATAGCACATTGCCATTTTTCACATCCATGGCATACATCGTTCCTTCCGGACTTTTTTCCCCCGCATAGACGACCTTCTCATCCCGGCTCACCGCGATACCACGAATGAGGCCTGTCCCGACAGAGTGGCTCCAAAGCTCCTCCCCCTTCTCATCGAAGTGGATGAGCTCGCCATTCGCTGTACCAACGAGCCAGCCGCCGTCCGACTTCACATAGAGCACCTTGCCGCTGTCAAAGCCCATGCGGTCATAGTTCCGTCCCGCCATGTCGCCTAAGGAAATCACATAGGCAGCATCTGACTCTTTGCCCGCAAAGATCTGCCACGGGGTCTTTTTCCCGGTCAGCCAGAAGAGAGCGATCCATGTCAGTACAAGGAGCGAAAAAATGAGAATTGTTTTGCATCGTTTCATAGTTGTCACCAGAATAGGTTCAGGGTTAGCTTGTAGGGCGGGGCGTCCCTTGATAGGGGATGAAAGCTCGACCCGAATGAGGAATTAGGAATGAAGGTGGCGGCTTCGCCGCAAATATATATGGGGCGATGCCTGAAAGTGGTATTTAAGTCACCAGTCACTAGTCACTAGTCACCGGTCGCTCGGCGCTCCTAATCCCTAGCCACTAATCCCTAGCTACTAATCATCCCTGCTTTCAAACTTAGCCTCTAGGGCGTGCCGTCCCCGGGGCTAACCCTTTACAAATACATTTTTGTCACATCATACACGATGCGGAGACTTCCGTAGTAGAAACCTTCTTTCGAGAGAGCGTAGAGGATCTTGCTTGCGCCGCAGGCGAGTGTGAAAAGGAAGAAGGCGGTGCAGACCCATTTCTCGCTGGAACGCCAGATTTCTGCCTTTCTGCCCTTGGCGAGAAAAAGACCGCGGCTCGTGACGGAAAGGGCCAGCGTCGCGGAACGGCGAAGGCAGCGGGCCAAGAGTGGCTTCACCATATATGGGATGTGCATCAGCACCTGATGCCGTCCCTTTTCGCTGCCGCTTCGAAGCTGCAGTGCGACCATGACTTCGCCTGCTTCCGCGGCAAGCACAGGGAAGAAGCGGATCGCCGTCACCAGCATGAAGGCGGCCTGCGGAGAAAGATTCCACGAAGTGAGCCCCTTCAGCAGCTGGCGCGGGTCGCTCGTCCAGCAGACGAGCAGCCCCAGCGTGATCATGGATACGGTACGCATTCCCTGAATCGCGCCGTAGATGATGCCTTCCCGATAGATATAGAGGCCATTCGTCAGCGCCCCCAAGAGAGGGAAGCCGGGAGAAATCAAAGTCACAAGGGGCGTCCTCGGATTCTGCGAAAAGAAGAGCGCCTGACTGGCGATCGATCCCCAAAGGCCCAATAAGATGAAGATCGCGAGCACCCGCCACTTATAGAAGGGCGTCTTTCCCAGAAAATGAAAGACGAGTGTCAGCGTGAAGAGGAAGAAAAGCGTTCTGGCATTGTCCACGATGATCATCATCAGCGCATAGCAGAAGAGAAAGGAGAGCTTCGTCCGTCCATCGAGACGCGTCAGGAAGGAGTGGCCATCCCCGCCCTCCCAAAGCTGCCTATAGGACATGATCCATCACCTCTTTCACAGAAATACACGGCTCGATGCCCAGCATTTCCGACAGCATCAGCATGGGCGGGAGCGCCAGACCGCCTTCCTCCATCAGCGTTTTATCACTGAAAATCGCATGCGGCGTGCCGCTCGCCAGGAATCTTCCCTCTTTCAAAAGGAACACCTGATCCGCCAGCTCGCTCGCGAGCTCGATATCATGGGTACAGAAGAAAATCGTCCGCCCTTCGGAGGCCGCATAACGGAGAAGTGCTTTGATATCCGTCAGGCTCTTCTGGTCCTGCCCCGTCGTCGGTTCGTCGAGGAGCAAGAGGTCATTATCCTTCCTTGCAAGCATCGCGCCGAAAACGACACGAAGACGCTGCCCCTTCGAGAGTGCCAGTGGAAAATCATGACGGTAATGCCGCACATGCAGACGGCGAAGGAGGCGATCCAGTTCCTCTTCCGTGATGGTCTTGTTATTCCACGTCAGCTCATCGCTGACAGAGTCCGTAAGCAGCATGAGGTCTGCCTCCTGCCGCATATAGCCGATGTGATGGCGCTGCTTTTCAGCCGGTTTCCCAAGGAGCAGGATATCCCCCGATGTCGGCGTATCCAACCCGGATAAAAGGTTCATCAGCGTGGATTTCCCTGCTCCATTGAAGCCCATGAGCGCATTGATCGTCCCCTTACGGATCGCGAAAGAAAGTCCGTGAAGCGTTTCCTTTTCCGCGCCCTGATAGCGGTAATGAAGATCTATTCCCTCGAGGACAACGGGGGCATGGCTCTCTCTTTCCGCCTGCGGGATATGCGGCGCAAAGGAAATACCGCTCTTCCGGATTTCTTCTGCCGTCTCTTTCACATGCCCCGATAGACGAGGAAGATGCAGGAGGCGGCCGAGCTTCACCGCCTGCGGCTCGCGAAGGCCATAGGCCTCCGTATCGCCGAGCGCTGCCCATGCCCCCTCGGTCGCGCCGTCATAGATGAATCGTCCTTCATACATGCAGCAGAGGCGTGGAAAATACCGCGCGAGCTCATTCACGCGGTGCTCCACCACGAGGATCGTCATATGGTCTTCCCGATTCAGGGAAACCAGAAGCTCCAAGAAATCCCTGACGCCCTTCGGATTCATCTGGCTCACCGGTTCGTCCAGAATGAGAAGTTTCGGATGCGTCACAAGGATCGAGGCCAGCGCGAGACGCTGCCTCTGCCCGCCGGACAGCGCATGGATGCTCCGCGCCTCCATACCGGAAAGCCCCGTCTTTGCAAGCGCCCGCCGGACTTCTTTCTCTATGACAGACGGATCCTCTCCGCGGTTTTCAAGGGCAAATCCGACCTCGTCTGCCACCGTCATCGCAAAGAGCTGGTCATCCGGCGTCTGGTACACCGTCCCCGCCAGAAGCCCGATATCTTCCGCGCTCATCTGCGTCACATCCCGTCCATCGAGGGAGATCGTCCCCGTGAGCCGTGCTTCCCCCGGCTCCAAAAGCCCCGTGATGCTCTTGATGAGCGTCGATTTCCCGCAGCCGGAGCGCCCTGCGATGAGGACCATCTCGCCTTCAGCGAGAGACAGATCCACATGCGAAAGCGTATCCTTCTTGCGCGATACGTAGCGGCACGAAAGATCCCTGATTTCCAGTATCATGTCCCCATCACCTGCTTCAAGCGGCTGCCGATGCGATAGCCCATCCAGCTGCCGAGTGTACTGTACAAGAGACCATTCATCAGCATGTAAAGCCCGATGAACCAGTCTGCATAATATAACCGATAAAAGAACATCAGCTGTTCCATATTCACAAAGGTGATCCCCGCATCGCAAAGCCCGATCAGGAAGGAAATCCCCATCGCGTAGAGCGGCGTCAGTTCCTTCTTTCGATAGAAACCTGCGAGGTAAAGCGTCGTTTCCAAGATCACGATGGACACCGCACAGATCAGAATCCCCACCGGCGTCACGCGGCCAAAAAGTACCGCCGAGAGCATCCAGCGCATGAGGAAAAAGAGCGCGCAGACCCCCGGCCTGCGGAAAAGAACCAGCAGCGAAACCAGAAGCAGGTACTGCACGACCCCCGAGAGGAGGCCCGTCACCAGTCCGGAGAAAGGCCCCAAGAGGACATGCAGGAAATCTCCCAGAAGCGTCACCGGCACGACGACACCGCCGAAAGCCATCGCCGCAAAGAGCGATACCGTGATATCCCCCTTCGCTCCGATGGAGAGGATGCAGCGCTTCAGCCCACCGATGGAGACTGCCAGCGCGAGAAGAGAAAGAAGCGCAAAGCCTAGCGTCGCAAATCCCACGCTCCGCTTCTTCACGACCGTGAGCGGCAGCTCCGTCACACGCTCTGTCTCTCCGTCAAACAGAGAAAGGCGCAGCGCATAGTCTCCCTCTGCGATCGAGAAGGGATCCACATACAGCGGCACCACCGCCGTCTGCATTTTATGACCATTCAGAGAGAGAACAGCCTCACTTCCCATTTTCGTCCGATCGACAGACTCCCCCTCACCGGCTGCCGCGACGAGCCCGGGGCGCACCTCCCCCGTCTCCTTGTCGACGAGCTCCGCCGAGAGATGGATCGTCCGCACATCCTTCTTCGGATTTCTCATATCCAGAAGAAAGTATGTATTCGGCTTCGCCGTGATCGCATCCCAGTCCACACTGCGTCCGCCCGTCAGACGGTTCTTCATATTCTCCAGTGTCACATCCGGCGTGACGAGCGTATCCTTCGCCTGTCTGGCATCCCGCTCCCCGTCCTCATTCACCGGAAGCAGCACCGACTGGATATACCATGACTGCGCTGCCTTCTTGTCCTGCTCCTCTTCCGCCGGTCCCGCCGTGAAAGAAATCCGCTCCTCTTTCACGCCCTCTTTCGTCCGAAGGGAGACCGGTATCTCGTAAACGCCTTCCCCCGCCGCTTCACTGCATTTCACAGGGACCGCGAGGAACTGCTCGCCATAGTCAGCCGGAAGCGTCCAGTGGATACGCACCTCCTGCCCGTCCACCTCCCAGCCGTCTCCGGCCAGTGCCGTGAATTCCTCCGGCAATGCCGCGGTGATCTCGGCAGCTTCCTCTTCATTGCCGAAATTCTGCACGGAAATATAGAGAAGCTGCGTGCTCCCCGCATGGGCGACGCCTTCCTCCTTCGTCAGAGCATACGGGAACGCTGCACGCAAAAGAGCCTCCCCGCGGCATTCTGCCGGAAGAAGGCTGGAGAAAAGAGCGATACAGAGGATAAGTAGAAATCGGAATCTCATAAGAAGCCTCGGATAGATGACTGAGTTTTTCATTAGACTATGAAAATTATAGCGGATGATGGGAAAGTTCGCAAGAAAAAAGGCGGGCCATCCGGCTCGCCTATCCTTCTCCTCTCGATCAGAACCGCGTTCCCGCTCCGATCAGTACCCATTCACCTGGCTGACAACGCGGAAATGTCCCACATCGAAGGCTTCGCAGATGGCATTGTAGAAGGGGCCCATCAGCATGGTGCGGTAGATCTCCGACTTCACGATGATCATCAGACGGCCTTCATCATAGGTCACACGGATGACGCCGTTTTCGATGTATTTGTCGAAATCTTTTTCCGCCATTTTTTCTTTGAGCTTCAGGAGCGCGTCTCTGGTCGGGCCTTCCTGATATTCTTCTCTTTCCGTGACAGGGATCCAGCGGATTTCATAAATCTTGCTGGTATATCCCTTGTCTTCTGCGGAATAACGTTTTCCTTTTTCCATTTCTTCCATGGCTCACACCTGTCCTTTACTAAAATTTTTATATCTCATATATTATAGCATATCTGGGAATGGAGGGGACTAGGGACTGGGATTAGTGGCTAGGGATTAGAGGTGACTAGTGACTGGTGACTGGTGACTAGACCAAAGTGTCTCCTCTTTCTCCCCATTGAGAGCGACCATGAGACGCCTGCTTTATGAAATCTGAATCTGATATCTGAAGTCTAATATCTGACGTCTCCTAGTCTTCTAATCTCAAATAACCCCTCTCTCATGCAGACTCACATAGATCCCGTCTCCTATGATGACATGATCGAGGACCTCCATATCGAGGAGCTGGGCGGCCTTGGCGAAGGTCTTCGTCATCTCGATGTCCTCTTTCGACGGCTCCGGATAGCCGGAAGGGTGATTATGCAGGAGGATGAGTCCGAAGGCTTTGTAGCGGATCGCCCACTTCATCGCCTCTTTGATGTCGACGGGCGTCTCATTCAGCCCGCCGATGGAAACTTCTTTGTACCCCAAGAGCCGGTTCTTCACATTGACAAAGGCGACAAGGAAATGCTCCTGCGTCTCGTGCCGGAGACGCTCCATGAAAAAGGCGGAGACCTTCTCCGGCGTGCTGAAATTCTCTAGTTTTCTTTTATCATATATATAGGTCAGACGCCGCCCGAGCTCGATCGCCGCACAGATAGTGACGGCCTTGTCCGGGCCGATGCCTTTGATATCCGTGAGATCCCGCCAGTGAAGATCCTCATAGCCATTGATGCCCACCGTCTGCTCGAGCTGGTCCACGACATCCTGCGCCAGCTGCATGACGGAATATCCCTGCCGGCCCGTTCGCAAAAGGATCGCAACGAGATCCGTCATGCTGGCCATCTTCGGGGATTCCTGAAAACGCTCTCTCGGTTTGTCTTCGCTTCGCATTTCACGGATAAGCATCATCGTATCCTCACTTTACTGGAAATCCGGTGTTTCAAATGTCATGTACTGGTGACTTGGGACTAGTAGCTGGTGACTGGTGACTAGTGACTAGTGACTGGTCAAGGAGACTTTAGACTTCAGATGTCAGATACCGTAAGTCTAAAAAGTCTTCTAGTCTCTCAGTCTTCCCATCTCAAAACTTCTCATACAGCCACCACGCGACAAGGATGCCGAGGATGCTGATGAGATTCGGCGCGAAGCGGATGCCGAAATGGATCTGCATGATGCCCAGATTCAGGGCGATGTTCTGTATATTGAAAATCTCATAGGTTTCCGTCAGGAAAGGCATGAGGCCGACAAGGTTCGCACTGCCGAGCACCTGTCCCAAGATGCCTCCGATCAAAGCGCCGGCGGCTAAAAATAAAAGTAGTGAAAAAAATCCTTTTGAAAATCGCATAGATTCCTCGTTGTTAAAAAAATGAAAAGGCGCAGGGTCAGCCTTTGGGGCGTGCTGCCCTTTGATTACGTTTGAAAGCCTCGATTGAATGAGAAATTAGAAATGAGAAATGCGAAATGGTGGTACGGCGCATAAAAATATGAAAGCGCCGCGAAGTATAAATAATGGCGATGCCATGAGCTGGCATTCCAGTCACTAGTCACTTGAGACCCCTAACCCCTAGCTACTAATCCCTAGCTACTAATTTAAGTTTGTCGAACATGACCCGTTTGACCGCGAATGACAAAGATTTCTCGCTTTGCTCGACATGCCGATACAGAAGTCTGATATCTCCTAGTCTCCTAGTCACCAGTCACTCCTTCTTCCCCACGATCTTATGCAGCAGGGAAACCACCGTCAGCACCGCAGTGAGCCCGAGGATCGTCATCGACCAGGCGACGCCGACCTGCAGATAGCCTTTCAAGGAAAACTCCCACGGAAAATACATGACAGTCAGAATCGCCGTCGCGATGCATCCGATCGCAAGGAGCGTACTGTGTGCGCGATAGGTGAAAAGATAGATGATGCCCGCCATATAGCCCCAGAAGCCGCCACCGATCATCAGATTGTGATAATAAAAAACGAGCGACAGTGCCGAGCACATGATCGCATATTTCATACCTTTCATGCATACACTCCTTGAAAAAATGACTTAAGAAAACACAAATAAAGGTTCAGGGTTAGCTCGTGGGGCGGGGCGCCCCTTGATTACGTTTGAAAGCCTCGATTGAATAAGAAATTAGAAATGAGAAATGGTGATGCGGCGCATAAAATGATGGAAGCGCCACGGAGATTTGAAACTAGCGGTTTTCTCGTATCGCAAACCTAATCCCTAGCTACCAGTCACCAGCCACCAGCTACCAGTCACCAGTCACCAGCCACCAATCACTAGTCACTTCTCCCCCACGATTTTCAAAAAATCCTTATCCCCTCTCAGCCACTCGAAATGGTCCTGCCGCATGGCCTCGGGGCGGACATGCTCGGGGTCAAGCGCCATCGCCTTTCCAAGATAAGAGAGTGCATTCGCCTTATCCCTTTTATCCGCATAGTTCGTCGCGATCCCATAGAGAGACCATGTATTCTTCGGATCGACAGCAAGTACTTTCTGGAAATAGGAAATCGATTCGTCATAGTGCTTGGCAAGTTTCTGCGCCATCGCCATATCATAAAAAGCCTGCGTGTAATCAGGGTTAATTTTGAGCGCCTTCAAGATCTGCCCGATCCCCTGCTCCGGCGAGACATCGAGTGCCAGAATGAGCCCCTTCAGAGAAAGGGCTTTGTAATTCTCCCGATCGATTTCCAGCGCCTTATCACAAGTGAGAAGTGCCTCCCGATTCTGCCCTTTGGCGTAGAGAGTAGACGCCTCTTGGAAAACCTTTTCTGAAGCCGGCGCGATCTCATGGATCGCCTTCACGGACGCAGACTGCGAGGAAGCGGCGGGCGCCGAGGAAGCCGCTGGTTTCGTCTCTGCGCCGCAGCCAGAAAGGCCCACGGCCAGAAGCGAAGCGAGGAAGAGCGCGTAAATTTTCATGATGATTCCCCTTTCTGATGGGATTTCTGCTCGTGACATTGTATAATCATTATAGCAGAAGGGCATAGGGATGAGTAGCTTCGAGTGACCGATGACTGTTGACTGGTGACTTGAATGCTACCTTCGGGCATCGCCTCCTATGTATCCGCGGCGATGCCGCCACCTTCATTTCAAGGGAAACACTGAACCCATTATTTTCAAGGAGGTTTTCTTATGAATCCATACGCATTTATCACCGGTGCCACGAGCGGCATCGGCCTTGCCACTGCCAAAGCACTGGCTGCCTCTCACTATGATCTGGTACTCGCTGCCAGAAATACAGAAAAACTCGCGAGCGTGAAAGCGGACATCGAGAAAGAAAGCGGCGTGAAGGTCACGACCTACGCGCTGGATGTACAGGACCGCGCTGCCATTCTGGACGTCACCTCTGAAGTACTGGATACCTTCGGTGCACCGGATGTACTCGTGAATGACGCAGGCCTTGCCAGAGGCCTTGAGCCCTATCAGGACACGGATCCGGAAGACACGATGGAAATGATCGATACGAATATCAAAGGTCTCTTCCTCGTCACACGAGCCTTCCTCCCCGCGATGGTGAAACGGAATCATGGACACGTCGTAAACCTCGGCTCCACGGCCGGCCTGTACGCCTATGCCGGTGCCGCCGTCTACTGCGCGACAAAGGCCGCTGTCAAAACCTTCAGCGATGGTCTTCGCATCGATGTCATGGCCAGCGATGTGAAAATCACCACCATCCAGCCGGGCCTTGTGGAGACACCATTCAGCGAAGTCCGCTTCCACGGCGATACGAAACGTGCCGCGTCCGTCTATGCAGGCATTGATGCGCTGCAGGCAGAGGACATCGCCGATGTCATCGCCTTCGTTGTCAGCCGTCCGAAGCGAGTCCAGATTAGTGATGTTGTCATCATGGCTGCCCAGCAGGGGACAGGCTTCCTTGTAAGCAAGAAATAGCAGTTGGTGACTGGTGACTAGGGACTAGGGACTAGGGACTAGGGACTAGGGACTAGGGACTAGGGACTAGGGACTAGGGACCAGGGACTAGGGACTAGGGACTAGGGACTAGGGACCAGGGACCAGGGACTAGGGACTAGGGACTAGGGACTAGGGACTAGGGACTAGGGACTAGGGACTAGGGACTAGGGACTAGGGACTAGGGACACAAAAAATCCTCACTTCTTTCGAAGTGAGGATTTTTCATTTATCCATTTGAGCGGAATTTCAGGAAAAAGAACTGGATAGCGAGCATCATGACGAGCGCCACCACGCCGCCTGCCAGACCGTTTCCGGTGAATCCATCCACCAGGTAACCGACGACGCAGCTCGAAGCGACCACCATGACATAGGGGATCTGTGTTGAGACATGGTCGATATGATGACACTGTGCGCCCGCCGAAGCCAGAATCGTCGTATCGGAGATCGGAGAAATATGATCGCCGCCGACAGAGCCAGCCAGCACCGCAGCGACCGTCATGACCATGAGATTCTGGTCATTATTCACGACAGCCAGCACGATCGGGATCAGAATGCCGAAGGTCCCCCAGGAGGTACCGGTCGCAAAAGCAAGACCGATCGCCACCAGGAAGAAGAGTGCAGGGAGCATGATGGCCACCGACGCATTATCGCTGACCACATTTCCTACATAGCCGCCGATATTCAGGTATTCCTTGCCGACCACGCCGGAGAGCGTCCATGCGAGCGTCAGGATCATGATGGCCGATGTCATCTGCTTGAAACCTTCGCCGAAGCAGGAGCAGAACGTGCCAAAGGAAAGCACCTTTCTTGGAATATACAGAGCAAAGGTGAAAACAAGCGCAATGAAAGAGCCAATGACAAGGCCTCTTGCAGACTCACAGTTTGCGAAAGCGTCCGCGACGCCTTTGCCTTCCAGAATGCCGCCTGTATAGAGCATGCCGAAGATACAGCCGCAAATCAGAACGAAGAGCGGGAGCACAAGGTCAATGATGCGGCCATTGCCCACCGGCGCACTCGATTCGTCATCCGCGTATTCTTCCGGAATCACCAGCGTGCCGCCGCTTTTCTTTTCAAAAGCAGCCATTCGGGAGAAGTCTTTGCCCGCCCAGATGAGAACCAGCATGAAAATGACAGTCAGCCATGCATAGAGATTCAGCGGAATGGTCGAAAGGAAGAGCGCAAATCCATCGATGTCGCTACCCTCCGGCAAAGAAGAAGTGACTGCCGCCGCCCAGGAAGAGACCGGAGCGATGATGCAGACCGGCGCCGCTGTCGCATCGATGATGTAGGCGAGCTTCGCACGGGTGATCTTGAAGCGGTCTGTAACAGGACGCATGACCGTACCGACCGTCAGGCAGTTGAAATAGTCATCAATAAAAATCAAAATACCAAGCACCATGGTGACAAAGAGTGCGCTCTTCTTCCCCTTGATCGTGCGAGCTGCATAGTCTCCATATGCCTGCGAAGCTCCTGATTTCTGAATGGCTGCTACCATGATGCCGAGCAGTACCAGGAAAACCAGGATGTACACATTGCCCCCGACCTTGTCCGACATGATCTTGAACATCGTATCGATAGCACCAAGTACGCTGAAGCCGGTGAACATAAAGGCACCCATGAAAATGCCAATGGCCAGCGACATGTAGACTTCCTTCGTCGCCAATGCCAGAATAATCGTCACGACTGGCGGCAGCAGTGACCAGATGGTTTCACTCATTCCCTCATCCCTCTCTCTAAAAAGCAGCATCCCCGCTGCGATGTAATATTTTGTTTATTATACACTAAAACAGTCTTTGAATAAAGCCATGTACTGAAGTTTCTGCCGAAGCCTGGTATGAAAATGCAAAAGAGTGCCTCTCATAAAGAGACACTCTTGGCAACCAAAAAAGGACAGCCGTTTTGAAGAATTCTCGATGAAGGCATTCCCTGCAATCTGGCACCAGCGCATTTCACGGTTCATGTCGTACAAGTACGGCTAAACTTCGCTCTAGGGAAACACTGATTCAATCGTTGCCAGCTCGTGTCAGCTTCCTTACGGATCAAAGGTAAAACCGCTGCTTTAGCAGACCCTGTCATACGTAGGTTCTACGAGCCGATTTCCCTTCACATCCATGAAGCCCCATTTTCCTTTTTCTTTGAAAGCTATATGTTCTTCATCCAATTTCCACATTTCCTGCAGCGTCTTGGTGAATGGAATCACTGCCTTGCCTTCCTTATCGATAAGGCCGACCTCGCCACCCTTGGAAACGCAAGCTGCACCATACGAGAAGCCATCCAGCACTTTATCATAGACAGCCGGGATAGCCATATGTCCCTCTTCATCAAGGAATCCCCATTTCCCATCGCTCGTCTGGACGGCAGCGAGACCAGGTACCATGGCTTTCTTCTGGAAATCAACCTCAGCAGAGAACCTGTTCGCTTTTTTGAATCCTTCGGCAATCATCCCTTTCCCGAGTTTGTAATAGCCATAGCCTTTATCATTTCTTACGATGACAATATCTTCTGCAGAGCCAGTCCAATGGGAGATTTCCTTATATTCCGCCGGAACGATCAGATTTCCTTCACGGTCTGCATATCCCCATTTTCCTTTGATCTGTACGATCACCTTGTCTTTATAATAGGGGCCATTGAAGTCATTGGTCGTCGGCAGGTAGACCTCCCCTTTGGTATTCACATAGCCGAATTTGTAGTCTTTATTGAAGAAATCACTGGAGCTGACGGTCGGGAGGTACATGCCATAGGAGCTCACCATCTTCACGACGCCCAAGAGCGCGCCCCATCCGAGCCGGCTCTTCTCTTTTTCAAACAGTGCTGACCCATGGAGGAACGGCATCAGCTTGGTCGCATTCACCGTAGCAAGGATTTCTCCATTTGGCTTGATATAGCTGCATTTCCAATCATTCTTAATGCCGGCATATCCATTGTAAAATGGAAGCATCACCTTTTCACCGCTGGCCTTCCCTACAATGGTACCGCTCTTGTCAAAGATGGAAATTTGTCCATCCCGCGCAGCCAATCCGTAGCCTTCATGGAAGGGCGCGATATCGTCATATTTCGGGTCGACCAGCGTCTTCCCGTCGACCGTCACATATCCCCACTTGTCCGCGATCTTGACCGCAGCGATGTCCTCGTCGACCCGCTTCACATCTTCATAGGTACGCGTCGAAAGCGGTTTCCCATCCAAATCAAGGAAAGTGTAGACATTATCTTTGGAAAGTGCTGCATACACCTTGCCATCATTCATCGCGGAAATCTTCTGATAGGCTGGCGCGACGCAAACTTTGCCGGTCGCATCCGCAACACCGAACAGCCCTTTCTGCTTCACGACAAAAATCTGATCTTGCCCTGACAGGATGTCATCATACACTGCCGGAAGGATCTTTTTACCTTCCTTCGAATAAGCACCCCATTTTCCATTTTCACGGAAAGCCCAGATGGTGTTTCCATTTTCATTAGATACCAGCTTGATATCCTTCCGTTCCTTAGGTAAAGGCAGAAGCACTTTCCCATCGCTGGCCGTGATGCCTTTCATTCCGTTTTCTTGCAAGAGTTCGACCTGCGGAGAAACATCCATGAGATTCGTATTCACGACAGGAATGATGACCTTCCCATCCACCAGCGTCGCACCGTAGGCATCCCCTTTCTCGACCAATACAATCCGAGGCGTCTTTTCAGACGCCTCAGCATTTTTGGCACTTTCCGCGGGTGCTTTTGTCATCGCGCCATCGAGCTCACTGCTAAACTGAGACACATCCCCTATGAGCATCTGCGTTTCAATCGCCTGATACGTCAGATCATAATTGTCTGCCTGCGCGGATACCCCGCAAGTCAGCAAAGCTGCTGCGGCCGCAGCAGCCCATTTCATTTTAAATTTCATTGCGCTCCTCCATTCATTGGAATGACAGCTTTTTGGCAATACATTTTGCTGCTTCCTTCATTATAAACCCCTTCATCTATAGTGCAAGACTAATAATCAGACGATTCCCATTTCGCCTTTTCTTTAAGTGCGATTTAATCAGCGTTTCATCAAAAACGCGTTTCCTATAAAGAAAACGCGTTGTATAGTCCGTGGGGGAGCCGCCCTTGATGGCAAATGAAAGCTCTGCTTACATGCGGAATGAGTATCGCGGCTTCACCGCGAATCAAAATAAAACGGTGCCCCAATGGCGCTTGATCGACTGCCGGACCGCAAACGAAAAAGATTTCTCGCTTTACTCGAAATGACAATACGAGAGAGTCTGATGTCTCCCAATCACCAGTCACTTGAGGCCTCTGATCCCTAATCCCCGGTGCTTTCAAACGGATGGAAACGGATCGAGAGTTCACTTTCTTTCCCCAAAGACCTTTCCCAGATCCACCGCAGGCATGATGATCGCGAGGATGACCATCAGGATCCCCACGACCTGCAGACCGACAAAGCTCATTTGAAAGATGAGGCAGGAAAGGATGACGGAGGCCGCCGGTTCACTCGGCGCCGTGATGAGTGCCTGCTGCGGGGACAGGTACATCAGACCTGCATTATATAAGAGGAAGGCTGTGACCGTACCGAAGAGGACGATCCAAGCGACGCCGAAGAAGATATACGGGTCGAAGAAGGCAAGCCAGTCGATATGAGGAACAAAGGCCCAGCAGGCGAGCCCACCGATGATCATGCTAACAGCCAGGACGAAGGTCTTATCCACTTGAAGAAAGATGTGCTTCGGGTAAATCGAAGCGAAGGAATAAACCACCCCATTGAATAACGCAAGTGCTATACAGAGAAAGGAGACGCTGAGCTTCGCGGGATCACCGCCTGTCACAAGAAGATAGGTACCTCCGACAGCCAGAAAAACCGTGATGACCTCCTCTTTTGATGGCAGCTTGCGATGGCGGATGGCATTGTAGCAGATGACCATGGCAGGACAGCTGTAAAGCACGACGGTCGCCGTAGCGGCATTGCCATAGGCGATCGCCTCGAAATAGGTATAGTGCATCAGCATGAGGCCCACGATGGCGTAGATCACAATATCGATCCACAGCCGCGGCTTCTTTCGAAGGCATATAAGACTTTCTTTCATCTTTCCCTGCCATACCGTCACCCCGATCAGGATACATCCGGCTGCCATCATGCGAAAAGCCGTGAGCTCCATGGCATTCATAGAGCATTTCTCGAAGAAATTCTGCGCCCCCACGCCGCTTCCGGCCCACATAATGCCGGCTAAGACGACCATAGCGATCGCGAAATGATTCGAGGAATGGGACATGACAGATGCTCCTAAGAAAATAACAAAGGACTTTTTGAACCATCGCGTTCAGGTATCGTACAGGCGTGGTACCTGCTCTCTATCCGCTGATCATTCTCCTGCCGTCTTTTCATTTTCAAAAATGCCCGGCACTGCAATAGCAAGGAGAACAAGCAGGATGCCAAAGCCTTGGACAAAATTGAAATGGGTATGAAAGATGAAATAAGACGCAATGACAGAGACCGCCGGTTCGATGGTCGCAGTGACGGAAGCCTGTGAGGCCGGAAGGAACCGAAGACCTGCATTGTAGCAGGTAAAAGATAGCGCCGTTCCAAGGACGACGATCCAGAAAATATCGAAGCGGACTTCCGGAGCAAAGAAGCCGGAGAAGTCCCCCATGGGATTGATGATATAGGAAGCCACGGCTCCGGTGAACATGCCCAGCGCGAGGACGAAGGAATTATCCAGTACACCGATGAAGCGCTTCGGAAATACACAGCAGATCGCAAAGAAGACCGCGGACGCCAGCCCTAGATACACACAGTCTGCAGGTACCGAGAGACGGCTCACATCTCCGCCTGTCACCAGAAGAAGGACTCCGATGATCGCCAGTACGACGGCCGCGAGCTCCCCTGCCAGCGGCAGGCGTCTTTTTTGAAAAGAAACCCAAAGGATCACCATCGCCGGGCAGGTATATTGGATGACCGTTGCCGCTGCCGCATTGCCGGCGGCGATCGAAGCAAAGTAGGTATAGTGCATCAGCATCAGACCGACTACCCCGTAGAAGATCAATCCCCACCAGAGAGATGGCTGTTGCCCCAGCTTCCGCCAGCTGTCTTTCAGCTGTCCTTTGGCAATAGTCACAAGCAGCATGATGCCGCTCGCACAAAACATGCGGAAGACCGTAAGATCCATCGAGTCGAGTGTACTTTTTTGGAAAAAATCCTGCGCCGCAAGCCCGCAGCCCGCCCACATGGTGCCTGCTGTCATAACGAGAAGAATAGCGATAAGATGCATAGAGGTCACCTGTTATTATAAAAAGGAACAAAATCCGCTTTCAGGGTCAGTCCTTGGAGTGAAAAGGAGACTAAAAAAAGAGAGACTAAGAGACTCGAAAAGCATGAAACGGGACATTCCGTAAGCCACTGCTTTCACCGTTGGCCTGATCCCAGGCATGAGTCAGCTTTATGACCGTCACTTCCAATTTCCGGCCACCTACCTTTATATAGCACAAAAACCCGCCATTTGGCGGGTTTTTCATGGTGGGACTATTTGGATTCGAACCAAAGACCTCTTCGATGTCAACGAAGCGCTCTAACCAGCTGAGCTATAACCCCATGTCAGATGAATGTATTATACACGACATGAGCGAAATATGCAAGATGCTTTTTCCGATTTCTTGATTTTCGCCTTGCGGGGAGCGCGCAACAAGAAATCACATATAAAGAAAACCCGCCTGATGGCGGGTTTTCTTTCTGGTGGGACTATCTGGGTTCGAACCGGAGACCTCTTCGATGTGAGCGAAGCGCTCTGACCAACTGAGCTATAGCCCCATGTGATACTACGTATTATAACACCACATGAGAGATTTGTTAAGCGATTTTTCAGCGTCACAAGAGGTCAGAATACGAGCCTGTCCGGAGAGCTGTCAGTACGAGGATTTCATCACTCACCATGTAGAGCAGAAGCCAATCAGGTCGCACATGACACTCGCGGACGAGCGCATAATTCCCTGACAGGCCATGGTCATGGTACTCTGCCGGCAGCGTATGCCCTGCCAGAAGCTCGCCTAATACCCATTGCAGTTCCTTGCACGGCAGACCACGTTTCTTGATGCGTTTCAAATCCTTGCGAAATTTAGCCGTGGTGACCAGTTCATACTTCATGCGTAAGTCCTTCGTCTTCGAATAATTCCTCTGCACTATGATACCGTTTCACGCTTCTCTTTCCGCTCAAAATTTCCCGACCTTCGGCGATGGCAACCTCGGTTTCATCATTGAAACGAGGCTGACGGACAGCGAAAGGCAGTCCCCCTTCCATCAGAGATTTGCGGATGAACATATTAACGGCGTCGCTGACAGTAATACCAAAGGAAGAGAACAGCTCTTCCGCCTGGATTTTGATGTCCGGCTCAATGCGGATGTTGATGGTTGCTGTTTTTGCCATTTGTATCACCTCTTAGTATGATTTTATCACATTTATCATACATTCGCAATACATTCAATGCAAGACAAAAGCCCCGCTGGCGCGAGGCTTTTGTTTTCCTGCTACATATGAATGAATCCCAGTACATTCGCCAGAGACGAGATGAAAATGACAGCGAGGCAGATCGGCGCGAGGAAGCGGACGAAAAGGCCATAGACGCATTCATAGCGGAATTTCGAAGACTGCTTCACTTCGTTCTCGATCCACTTGATCCCGACAGTCACCACGATGAGGACGCAGGTCGCAAAGGCCGAGACCGGCATCATGATGGAATTCGTCAGGAAATCAAAGAAGGTAAGAATGTCCATGCCAAAGATGGTGAAGGATGCAAGCGGGCCGAATCCGAGCGAAGAGAGAGAGCCCAGGACGATCATCAGGATGAAGACCGCAAAGGTCGAGAAATTACGGCTCCAGCCGCATTCATCCTGAAAGGTGGAGACACTGGTTTCTGCCAGAGAAATCGCCGAGGTAAGAGCCGCAAAGAGAACGAGTGTGAAGAAGACGACACCCACGAGGGTACCAAGCCCCATGCTGGCAAAGACCTTCGGGATGGTGATGAACATGAGAGACGGGCCTGCATTCAGCATCGACGGATCGCCGCCGGAGAAGGCAAAGACCGCCGGGATGATCATAAGGCTGGCGAGGACAGAAATCCCTGAGTCGAAAGCGATGACCTGAAAGGTCGCATGCTCCAGATCAAATTCCTTCTTCATGTAAGAGCCATACGTGTAGAGGATCCCCATCGCGACAGAAAGAGAGTAGAACATCTGCCCCATCGCAGAGACGACCGTCATCCATGAAAAATGGTCGATATTCGGCACCATGAAGTAAGTGACGCCTGCCCACGCACCGGGCAGCGTGACGGAGTAACCGGCCACCATGATGGCAAGCACGATGAGTACCGGCATCATGATCTTGGATACGCGCTCGACACCATTCTTGACGCCGGCGAGAATGATGGCAAGGACGCCGGCGGTGAAGACGATGAACCAAAATTCAGCCGCCATGCCGTCAGAGACGAAAGTGCCGAAGAAGGTATCCGTCGCAAGCATTTTCGTATCACCGGCGAGGTATTCGAAAAGGTAACGGGTGACCCAGCCGCCAATGACGCTGTAGTACGGCAGGATCAGCATCGGGATGACAGCATTGATCCAGCCGCCTGCGGTAAAGAAGCCGCTCTTCCCGAAATGGTGGAAAGCTCCGACCGGACTCTTTCTCGTCCCGCGTCCAAGTGCGGTCTCAGAAACGATCATCGTATAGCCGAAGGTGACGGCCAGCAGGAGGTAGGTCAGGAGGAAGATGCCTCCGCCATACTCCGCGGCGAGGTACGGGAATCTCCAGATATTCCCGAGGCCGACAGCGCTGCCTGCGACAGCCAGCACATACCCCATTTTCCCAGAAAAGGTACTGCGGCTATTCCCATTTTGATTTGTCATATGATTGCCCTCCTGTTGGGTGCTGAGGAAACACTGATGCAATAATTTTTTTGACTGGTGACTCGTGACTTAAGGAAAGAAGAATGCATCCGATTTCCACTTATAAGGAATGGAAAACGGCCGGTCCTAAGGCTCTATGTCCTGAAAAACGCGGATATGGAATGCCTTAAGGCTGACCGTCAATGTACACCGGTTCAATAGATTCTATGGAACTACGGAACCTGTTGGCTCATTCATCCAAGCTGAGTCATCAAAGGATAATGGAAAATCCCATTATTCTCCGAGCGGTACCCACTTGCCGCCCTTGACTTCGAGGACTGCGAGGTCCATCTTCGGATCGCGGTTTTCATCGAATGCGAATTTGCCGGTAGCGCCTTCGAAGTCGCTGATCTTAGCCAGAGTATCGCGGAATTTCTTGCGATCGGTGGTGGTGCCGGACTGTTCTACAGCCTGATGGAGGACATACATCGCATCATATGCCTGAGCGGCGAACTGATCCGGTTCATGACCGTATTTAGCCACATACGCTTTGCGGAAGTTCTGTGCCTTGTCGGTCTTTCTTTCCGGGTTCCACGGAGTAGCTACGACGGTGCGGTCAGCTGCTTCGCCAGCCTGTTTGATGTATTCCGGGCTGTTGAAGCCATTGCCTGCGAGGATGTACTGGTTCATTCCCATTTCACGCGCTTTCTTCACGATGAGAGCGCCTTCCTGATAAAGACCTGCGACAGCGATGACATCCGGGTTTGCTGCCTGGATCTTGGTCAGCTGAGCGGAGAAGTCGGTATCCTTGTCTGCGAAGGTTTCATCCGCAACGATTTCGAGGCCGAGCTTCTTGCAGGCTTCCAGATAGAACTGGTGTTCACCGACCATCTGGTCATTGTTATTGGAGTACATGATAGCGATCTTCTTGAAGCCCAGTTTCTTCTGTGCTTTTTCGACCACCTGCGGGATGTTCATTTTGCCCGGGATGGCGTTACGGAATACATAGTCGCCGATTTCAGTGACTTTCGGGCCGGTGGTGCCGGTGCCGAAGACAGCGACTTTGGACTGCTGGGCGATCGGGTCAGCCGCCATCGCTTCGCCGGTGGTCATCGGGCCTTCGATGGCGAGGACTTTATCCTGTTCGATGCACTTCTTCATAGCGTTGATGGCTTCGTTCTTGACGAGCTTGGTATCGTAGACTTTGAGATCGATCTTGACCTTGGTGTTCGGGTTCTTATTGATTTCCTCGACAGCAAGTTCGGTGCCTTCCTTCATAGCGACGCCGTAAGCTGCGCCTGGGCCGGTGTAAGCGGTGATGAAACCGAGTTTTACGGTCTTGCCTGCATCTGCGCTGCCAGAAGCTGCTTTCTTATCTCCGCCGCAGCCTGCGAATGCACCTGCCAGTGCTGCTGCTGCCATAACTGCTGCCATTCCTTTGAGCCATTTTTTCTGCATGATTTTCTACCTCTTTCAAAAATTTGCTACTCCACCCCGAAAGATCGTATGAGGAAATAAAAAGCCTCCGCCGGCTTTTCTGCCAGCGGAGGCGCGAACGCGGTACCACTCCGATATTTCACTCTATGCCAAGTCAATGCGGGTAAAAAAAGCCCCTATCTTCTTTCGAAGATAGGGGCGAAGTCTCGCGGTACCACCCTACATTGTACTTAGCAGTCTTATTCGTAACGTGAATGAAACGCCTGTCATTACTCAATTCACGACAAGGGCTCTCGAGGGATATTATACAAGGCTCTTCACCGATTCTCACCATCCATCGGCTCTCTTTAGAAGGAATCAAGTACTTTTTGTCTCGTTCATAGCTTTCTTTGGGGTATTGGGTTTTAGATTGTGATTATTTTACTTCCTGCTTCATGAGTTGTCAAGAGGGAATTTGAAAAAAAGTGACTGGTGACTGGTGACTAGGGACTGGTGACTAGGGATTAGGGATTAGACTTTAGACTTCAGATATCAGATATCAGAACTCTGACGTCTGATGTCTGATATCTGAAGTCTCCCAGTCTCTTAGTCTCGAGTCACTAGCCGCCTGTCACTGTCAATGCTCACAGCTGCCCTTGTATGACAGATGCTTCTCGAAATCCTCGGTCGTCTTTCTCGACTGGTCATAGCCTTCCTTCAGGTGATCCGAGAGGCGGCCCGTCTTGAATTTCTTCGGGTCATTGTCATCCCTCGCATCATTCACGGTGAGGATATAATCCAGCGCCTCAGCCGTGTACTCCGCTTTATCCGTCATGTGCATGATGAGGATGGACCCTTTACGCACATTTCCTTCCTCATCATAGATCCCATGGGAAATCGCCCCGATCATCGCCTGCAGCGATGGTGTGGCATAGTCATCCGTACTCTCGTAGCCTGAAACGATATAGCTGAATCCCGCATCCATGATAGATTTGATACCGCTTTTGCTGATGGCAAGCGTCGGCGGGCGGAAATAGTGTGTCAGCGCCGGTTTCCCATCGACCATGACATCCCCCACCGTTTTTTCCAGCTCTTGATAGGATATCCTCACATCCTCCGCATACTCTTCCTCCGTCATCGGCGTCATGTTGCCGCCGTAATTCGACGTCTGCCACACCATAGGGCGGTGTCGATTCGTATGAGAAGCGATGTCATGCCCGCCTTCTGCGATGGCGCGCAGCAGATTCGGATTGTTCTTCACATTCCATGTGATGATGAAAAAGGTCCCCTTCGCGTGATGCTTGCGAAGGACATAGAGCAGATGATTTATTGAAGCATCCGTCCCCCAGTCATCGAACGTGAGGAAAATGGTATTGTCGCTGACGTCTTTGACGATACCTGTATGATCCATCTGCTCCATTTCTGTCTCTGAGAAACCGCGGATGCGATCTGTCTCCGTCACTTTCGGAGAGCCGATGTAGCGCATAGAGAACTCATGGAAGAAGAGCCGGTCTGTCACTGGTTTCCTTCGTCTCTCTCCTCGAAGAGAAAAAAGTACCTTCTCCTCTGGCACAGGATATATCCAGCGATGTGCCTCGTCTTCAAGGACTTCCCGGACGGCCCCCATGCGATAGGAGGAATCATTTTCTGCACTCGCCGCCGGAGAGTCCAAAAGCGTAGCGTATGTCGCGCTATCCACTTTATTCTTTTTGATCCAGTCCAAGAGGTCACCCGTAAGCGTGGGATTGTCCAGGAAATCGAGACGTCCGTAGATGATCTGCCCCCGCCCCATCGCGAGGACGTATTTCCCGAAAAGATGGTCTGAAATGTCCTCGACCTTCTTTGCTTCTTTGTCTTTCGTCTGCACCATGTTCACGGTCTGTCCCAGAAGCTCTATGCCCATCGCGCTCGCCGCTTCATTCACCGTTGGGATCTCCGTGCCGAAGACCTGACGAGCGATCAGCGGGCGCACACCCAAGAGACGCTGCATGTTTTTCTGCAGACGCTCGATCTGCGCGCATGTCTCATAGAAATCACCGTCCGTCCCCGTGCGAAGGCCCAGCCCCAGCTCATGGCCGCGCGCTGCAATCTCCCGCACCGTATCCGTGTGCTTTCTAAGCTCAAGCTCCGTCACAAAGAATGTCGCCTTCACGCCCATCCTGTCCAGATGGTCCAGCATATTCTCCACTGACTCTTTTCTCGTAAGACCGCCAAATGTCAGCACGACCTTCTGTGCCGTCGTCGTGAGGAATCGCTCCTTGGGCGCAAGACGCCCTTCATTTTTCTCTCGAAGCGCCTCATAACGCGCCTTGTCATCAGCTGTGTACGATGCCTTGCGAGGGACTGCCAGTGCCTCCTGCCGGGAAGGCATTGCCCGTCCTGCCGGCTCCTCCGCCCGCGCCGCCTCTCCCGCGCCTGTCCAGAGAGTAGCTGTGATAGAAAGCGCGATAATGCATTTCCATTTCTTCTGTATCATAGATGGGATCTTCCTTTTTGCTAATGATGTGACCGAAAACTGGTAAGCAGAGATGCTCCCCACTTTCTTACTGTTAGCCGCCCAGACGCCAGAGGGAAACGGACGGGATACCGCGATTAGCAGCGAGTGTCGTCCATGCGTCAAGCGTCTCCTCGTCCGCATACCAGACTTCATAGGTGTGTCCGTCTTCCTGATAAGAGAAATGCAGCGCAGCACTCGCCTCGTCCCGTTCCGGTTTCGCCTGATGCGCATCACGAAGGCGCACGGCTTCCTCTGTCGTGATGAAGCGGGGCGTCCCTTTGACCAGCCCAAAGAGACCGGCATCTTTCCACAGGCAGCCGCCATTGGAAAAAGCCACCGCTTTTTTACTCGGAAGGGCTTCCATTTTCCGGATGGTCTTCTCAATGAATGGACCATCCGCCTTCGGCCCCGGCCCGCTATGCAGTCCGTAAAGGTTGTACAGCATCACGACATACTCGGGGCCGACGCTGTAGGGCGCATCCATAGGCATCGAAGGTTCCAGAATGATGCGGATCTTTTTATGCGCGGGAATGGACTCCAGATAAAGAAGCTGCGTGAAATGAGTGAACGCTTCTACGAGCTTCGGATCCTTACCGATGCGTTCATAGTCTATATCGATCCCATCCGCGCCGCATGCTTCCGCTATGGCAAGGATTTCTTTCGCATGTACGCGGCGGGCATGCTCATCCCTCAGCACATGCCGGAGTATGTCCGTATCCTTCTCGTTGCTGTGCCCATTTGATTTCGTGACATCATTCACAAAGGTCAGGTAAAAGGGAGTGCCTTTTGTTTTCGGCAGATCAGCCGGTACTTTCAGTATCCCTTTCTCATCGAAGGTCACAGCGAAGTAAGAAACACTCCCCCACCGCTCTTTTGTCTTGTCATACATCTCCCAGCCTTTTTCCTTGTCCCAGGAAACGATCCAGCCTGTCTCTGTCACAGGTGGATGGCTGCCGCTCTTCAAAGGAGCTGCCCCGCATCCGGAAAAAAGCAGGAGGGAAGAGGCGGCTGCCAGAGCAAATATGGCCTGTTTTTTCATCAATGTCTCCTTTTGAAAAATGGTTGGTGTGTATTGGCGGGTTCAGGGTTAGCCCTGTGGGCGTGGTGCCCTTTGATTGGGGATGAAAGCTTTGCTCGCCAGTTAGAAGTGAGGAGTTAGGAGTGAGGAGTTAGGAGTTAGGAGTGAGGAGTGCTGGTGCGGCGCATAAAAATCAGAAGCGCCGCGAAGTATATATGGGGCGATGCCCGAAAGTGGTATTTAAGTCACTAGTCACTAGTCACTCGAGGCTCCTAATCCCTAGCCACTAATCCCTAATCCCTGCTTTCAAACTTCAGGGTTCAGGGTTCAGGGTTCAGGGTTCAGGGTTCAGAGTTCAGGGTTGTGGTGGCGGCTTCGCCGCAATTATAAGAGGCGATGCCCGAAAGTAGTATTCAAGTCACCAGTCACTAGTCACCAGCCACTCATTCCTAGAAATGCTTCAGGAACCATCCGAGGACGGACTCCCATTTCTGATTCGCATCGAAGCGCCACTTATCGAAGCCGGATAATTCGCTCGAGTAGATGAGGCTTTCTTTCCCCTCTTTGGCAGATGTGATGATGAGACGCTCGAAGACGCCGTCATAGACATCATCTGCGAGATTTCTCTGACTCCAAGCCTGGCTGTTCCAGCCGGACCAGAGGCCGACTTCTCTGCCTTTCATCTCCGGTGCTTCGACCTGAGCCGCTTTTTTCCCGTCCAGAAGAACAGTCGCTTGATTTCCTCTCATGCGGATCTCCAGCTCGCGGTCAAGGCGGGCGTGGAAGCTCTCCGGCGCTTCATATTCGTTCTCTCCGTCTTTGACGGACGAGGCCTCCAGGTCCCGTGTCTCTTCCATGCGGGCGGCATAGAGCTTCGCCTTGTCTGTCGTATCCGCATAGCGGGTGAGTGCGGCAAGGACGCCCATCCGCACGCGTTTTTTATCCTCTTCGATGGAAATCGGGGTTTCCCCGTCAAGGACGGAAATCTTTTCTTCAAAAAGCTTCTTCTCTCCAGCGCCTTCTCTCACCGCGATCACCAGCTTCCCCTGCTCGATACCGGCAGAAAGACAGGAGGTGAAGTCCTTATTCCCACGGAAGAGTACCTTCTGCCCGCCGAAGGAATTGCCCTCGAGACGGACTTTGATGTCTACATCTCCATAGCTGTAGTGATTTTTGAGCCGCATCAGGCCTTCCTTTTCAGGGAGAGAGGTCAGGATGATGCTTTCTTCCTTGTACTCTCCCGCGCCTTTCAGGATCTCCCAGTCCTCTATGCGGGTATCGCCCCGCTTGAAGGTGATATCCTGCTGCTTCGTATCATACTTGATGCGCATCAAGAGATGATTCACCGGCCAGTATGGCTGCGGCTGCATGCGCGTGAGATCGTAGAGCGAGCTGTTTCTCTGGTTGAAGGCGTAGCCCTCGCGATTGAAATTCATTGTAAAGAGCTTGCGGATCCATTTTTCATTTTCGTAGGAAACACTCGCTGCATTGCCGAATTTCCCTGTATTCGCATGCATCAGGACATAGACCTGCGGCACATAGCCCAGATGATCCTGATAGAGCTCCGCGACGCGGCTGTAGTCATAGCCGATGCGCCGCTTCATATGATCCAGCGTTTCGACCGGGATGCGGTCTTTATCGCGGATGTAGTCCATGAGATAGTGATTGTAGTCACGTCCGAGGTACGGACGCATCATCGCATAAGTCAGGGGATCGATCTCTCCGATGAAATTGTGATAGCGATCGTACACATTGATATATTCCAGCCGGTAGCCATTCGTCCCCAGTTCCCAGAAAGTGGAGTCAGTCATATCTTTCAAGTCCGACGGGCGAAGGAATTTCGGATCCTCGTGGTCAAATTTCTCCGGGTATGTCATCATGACACCCTTGAAATTCAGGTCTTCGATGATATTGTCAGCAAAAATCGCAGTATCGCGCCGCCCATCTTCGAACATCAGGTACAGTGCCTTTTCAGGAAGAGGCTGGCCTTTTTCATAGTACTTCTCGATGTCTTCCTGCGTGATGGTCACGTAGCCATTGTCCTTCAAGGCCTTCAGGTGCTCGCGGAGCTGCTTCTCCCCGATCAGTGTCGAGGTATCTCCGATGCGATCGACACCGAAGTACGAAAGCGCGATGAAGCCCGTATCGGTTGTGGGGCTCATCTGACTCTCGGTATAGGGCTGGTACGTCTTTCCATGGAAAAAGAGAGTATAGAGCAGGTAAAGCACCGCGATGACGAATGCGATTTCCACCAAAGTCCGCGCCCGCTTCACACGGTTCTTATGTCGGGTGTAAGATTCCTCCCCCAGCGTCATGGCTTCTCACCTGCTTTCTTTTCTGCTTTGTGGTGCTTTTCCATTTTCTTCTTCTTTTTCTTCTCGGCCTCCCGCACATCTGCCGGCGTCATGCGCGTGCCCCAGGTATCCTTCCAGAAAGTGAACCATGCGACCGGCATCTGCCAGAGCAGGACCGCTTCATAGTAGAGGCAGAACCAGATCCCAAAGACCCACGTGGAGCTTTTCCGGAGGAAGAGCTGCGCCATACTCATCAGCATCGCCATGAGCGCCATGCCGACGAGGAATGTCGTCGGGAAGACACGGTGCATGAGCGGGATGTAGATCAGATTGTAAATCACGACGATCGGCGCCGCGATCGGGACGATCAGCCCGAAGTAGAAGGAGAGCGCCATGAGCGGCTCCTTCTTCCACATATAGCGCGCAGCGATGAGGGACTCGCGCAGCCATGAACGCTTCCAGCGCATCTGCTGTTTCAGGAAAACCTTGTAACTTTTGGGGACGATGGTCTCACAGATCGCTGTATCCTGATAGGTCGTGCGGTTATGACGCAGGATGAAATTCGTCAGACTGCGATCATCGCCAAAGGTCGCCTTGCGCCCCAGAAACTTCTGATGAATCCACGCATCACAATATTTTTCGACCAGATCCTTCCGATAGCAGGAAAGCGGCCCCGAGAGGCAGGTCGCCGCATCGAAGAAGCCTTCCGCCGCCTTCATGATACGGAATGCGATATAGTAGCGCACCGCCTGCATCTTCGTGAGCGAATTCGTATAGGTATTCGCCACATCCGTCCGCCCGCAGACACCGCCCATTTCCTTATCCTTGAAAGGCTGCACGACATTTCTGACCGCAAAGGGCGAGAGGAAGGAGTCCGAGTCGACAAAGACCAGAAGCTCATGCTTTGCCAGTGTCAGCCCGCGCGCAAGAGCTTCTCGCTTGCCGCCATTCTGCGGCTGCACGAAGCAGGTGAGCCGGTCGCGAATGTGCGCCGAAGGGTCATCCTCGTCGAGCTTTCGGATGAGTTCTTCCACTTTCTCCACGGAACGGTCCGTCGAGCAGTCATCCACCACAATGACCTGCAGCTTATCCGGCGGATAGTCCTGATTCATACAGGAAAGCACCGTCCGCTGGATCCATGTCTCTTCATTGAAACACGGGACAATGATCGAGACACCCGGCGTGAAATGGATATCCACAGGAACCGGTTTATAGAAGATGGCGAAGAAATAGCGCGTAAGCAGAAATCCCGCCGTAATAATGCTATATAAATAAAGAAACTTATTGAAGCGGAAATAAATGACCGACTCCGAGCGCATGAGAAGGATCACTAGCGAGATACAGAGCAAAAGAAATGCAGAGACCGCGATGAGGTACTTTCCCCGCTTCGACTGATAATACTGGACCAGCGACTTACTGAAATGAAGTCCCAGCGCAAGATGTCCCTCTTTGTCGAAAGCACGCACGACTTCCGCAGAAAGCCCCTTCACCTTCATCTCATAGCCTTCCGGCATATCCCCGGGACGGATCTCGAAAGACAGCATTGCCTCTTTCGGCAGATCTGTCACCGCTTTCTTACCGTCAGCGATAAAGAGCATGCCCGTCGAGGAGATATCCATACATGTCCCGCTGACCACCCTCTTCTTTCCTGCGACTGTATACGTGAGACGTACCGGGATCTTCACCTTGAAGCGGCGGCCTGCCTCCGCACTGGCGATGTATTTCTCATAATCCTGATCCCGCCGGATCTTATCTTGTTCACTCGCCTGACGGCGATCCGCATTCGTCCGCCGTCCTGTGACATCTGGCACATAGGGAAGAAGACGCCTGTCCTCCTTTAGTTCCTGCAGTCTGTCATCTGTACTCATGGGTATTCTCCAATCTATGAAGAGGGATGAAAAATAGGTTCAAAAGGTTCTATGGGTTCATCGGGGAAGGTGCGGCGCATAAAAATATGGAAGCGCCGCAGAGCACAATTAGTGGCGATGCCCCAAAGTCTACAGGTAGCAAGTTTCCCATTTTAAACTTCCAAACATTGCCCACCTGACCGCTAATGACAAAGATTTCTCGCTTCGCTCGAAATGACGATACGGGAGAATCCGATATCGCCTAGTCTCCTAGTCACTAGTCACCAGCAACGCTTATACCTTCCAAGCCTTTCAACTCATACCCTTCCTCTTTCAATGCATCGATGAGCCAAGAGACCTCCTCCGCCATATCATGAGGCGCCGGCCGATCTATGAAGTCGCTATCCTTGATGGTCGGTTTCTTATCGATGGCGGGCTTCTCATCATAGGCCCCCTGCTCTTTCACCTTGATATCGAGCGGGCGATTCACTTCGAAGGCGATGATGCTGCCGGGCTTTAATTTCTTCACGATCTCCTTGGCATCGGATGCGCTCTTGAGCTGTCCTCTTCGGATGGTGACGCTGCTCTCCAACGCATACTTCACCCCGCACGCACCGAGGATCTTCAGCAGATCATCGGTATACTTCGTATTCGGTGCTTTGAAATAGAGCGGCGTACTGCCTTCCATGAGGTGGATGGCTTTCTGCGTCTTGGCCACCGAAGCAATGGCCGCCTCCGGCTTCATCGTTTCAAATTTCGGCCGTCCCAGCCATGTATAATTCCCGATGAGAGCGCCTTTCTTATGCAGCACCTTCATCCCCTGCTCTTCATCAAGCACATTCTGCCCTTCTGCAAAGAAGGCCGCCTCACTTTTTTCTTTTTCCAGAAGGTCTGTCAGCTTCTCGATCATCGGTCGATCCGGCAGTCCCGAGAAGAAGAGGTACATCCTCTTCTCCTCCCCGCCCGGCGGTTTCAGAATTCTCGCCTTCGGGCAGCTATCCTTCTGATACAGCGTCAGTGCATCCCTGATCTCGCGATCGGCCGAAAAACCGCTGGATAAATCCGTCACATACGCCTCGCTCTGCGCGGAAGAAGCCAGGAAGCGGTGCAGCCCGTAGCCGCCCCCGCCGATCACGGCAGCAGCAAGGACTAAGATGGCAATGGTTTTGATACGCATAATTTCCTCGTTTGTAAAATGGCTCCGGGTTAGCCCTTGGGGCGGCTCGTCCATAGATCGCGGATGCAATCTTAGCTTGAATGATAAATTAGAAATGAGAAATGGTGGTGCGGCGCATAAGAATATAGAAGCGCCGCAGAGTGTAAATAGTGGCGATGCCATGAACTGGCATTCCGGTCACTAGTCATCAGTCACTTGAGATTCCTAATCCCTAGCCACCAGTCACAAGTCACTAGCTACTCATCCCCGCTTTCACACTTTTTGGGGTATCCCTTTTTCGTATCGTCATCGAAAGCGTAGCCGAGGGTCTTTCTTGCACTGCGGTCAGTATCACATAGGCACTGTATGGAAACGACACCTTGGTGCTACGTATTTCTGCGTTCGCACATCCATCGTTTATCGGTCTGCAAAGAAGATTTCTCGCTTCGCTCGAAATGACGATACGGGAGTCTAGTCAGCAGTCCCTAGTCACCAGTCCCTAGTCACCAGTCCCTAGCCACTAGTCACTAGTCACTTCTTACCCTTTATAGATTCCAATAGGCAAGCCCCTCGCCCCTGATTTCCTTCGGGTCATAGATGCTCTTCACATCAAAGAGGAGTGGCGTCTCTTCCTCCGGACAGGATACAAAGAGCGAGCGAACTTCAGCCGGTGAGAGCGCTTTGAATTCTTTATGTGCGACAAGGACAGCGATGACATCCGCATCCTTGACAGCAGAGAGCGGCATAAGCGGCACATGATACAGACGCTCAAAGTCCGCCTGGTCAGCCGCCGGATCGACAGCGACGGGGTCAAAGCCCATATCCTTGAGATCATGGAAAATATCGACAGCCCGGGAATTTCTGACATCCGGACAATCCTCCTTGAAGGTCATGCCCAGAAGATAAATTTTCGCATGTCGCGTATCTACGTGGTTTCGGATCATTTCCTTTACCATCTGCTTCACCACATAGCCCGACATGCTGTCATTGATGCGGCGTCCCGCACCGATGATCTTGGAGTGATAGCCCAGTTTCTCTGCCTGATAAATGAAATAATACGGATCGACACCGATGCAGTGTCCACCGACGAGCCCCGGGCGGAAACCGAGCGCATTCCACTTCGTATTCATCGCCTCGAGCACCTCATTCGTATCGATATGCATCAAATGGAAGGCGATCGCGAGCTCATTCATGAAGGCGATATTGATATCACGCTGTGCATTCTCCACGAGCTTTGCCGCTTCTGCGACCAGGATCGAAGAAACGGGATAAACGCCTGCTTCGATGATGGTGCCATAGACAGATTTCACCGTCTCCAGTGTCTTTTCATCCATCCCGGAAACGATCTTGACAATGCTTCTGAGTGTATGGACCTTGTCGCCCGGATTGATACGCTCCGGCGAGTAGCCGATCTGGAAATCTGCTCCCAGCGTCATTCCCGACTCTTTTTCAAGGATCGGCGCGCAGATATTCTCTGTCACCCCCGGATAGACCGTCGACTCATAGACGATGATGGCGCCTTTTTTCATATGCGCTCCCACGATGCGGGAAGCCGACTCGACCGGCGAAAGATCCGGCGTCTTGTCCTGATTCACCGGTGTCGGCACAGCGACCACGATGAAATCTCCCTCGGAAATCTTCTGCGGGTCATTCGTGAATACGACCTTGCTCTCTTTGACCGTTTCATGACCAAGCTCATTCGTCGGATCGATGCCTTTCTGGTAGAGCGCGATCTTCTCCTCGGACAGATCATAGCCGATGACGCGGAAATGCTTCGAAAAAGCATGCGCCAGCGGAAGGCCGACGTAGCCCAGACCGACGACAACAATAGTATGAATGTTCTTCATGATATGCTTTCCTTTTCTCAAGAGTCGATATTTGAAAACAGGGATGAGGAGCTCGCCTCAAGTGACTGGTGACTGGTGACTAGTGACTGGTGACTGGTAGACTAGGAGACTAGGAGACTAGGAGACGTCAGACTCTCTCGTATCGTCATTTTGAGCGCGAGCGAGAAATCTTTCTTGCACTCCGTTGTACCCACTGGTGCACCCAGGGAAAAGCTGATTACATCGCAGAGACAGGCTCTTTCATATGAGGTTTCCCATTTACAGTCACTTCAATATTTTTCGACATACATCAAACGAAAAAGATTTCTCGACTTCGCTCGAAATGACGAAACGAGAAGACCGATGATTCCCACAAGCGGCGCTTCTATTTTTTATGCGCCGCGCTTTCACCCCGAACCCTGAACCCGCCAACCTGAACCCTTTTTACGTATTATAATTCGAGAAATAGTACGAGAGCGCGAGCCAGAAGGTATGATTTCTGCCGCCCTCTTCAAGGTCCTTGAGATTATAGTATTCTGCCTGCAGGAGCCAGTCCGGCTTCACGGTGTAGTGGATACCGGCACCGATGCCTTCGAAACCATCCATGTAGTCCGCAAGCCCGTCCATGGTATGCGATACATATGTGGTATACGGCTGGTGATAGTATTTCAGGAAATAGTACGTATTTCCTCTCACCCATGTTTTCTCTTTCCCGCGAGTGAGGGATACCACATAGCCTTTCTCGCTGCGGCTCTCATCTTCCCCAAGAAGTCCCATGAGGCCCAGATCGTAAAGACCGCCGAGCGGACGATGAACATTCAGCATGTAGATATTCCTCTGGCCCCTGTCCTTGAGATCGAATCGATAGAGCCCCGCTCCCAGCGTATAGATGTCATGCGTGGTCGATGCCTCAGCAGCTGCCACAAAGCCTGCATGCTTGATCGTCCCCGCTTCTGCCATGTAGGAGAAAGGCTCCTTGCCAGAGACACGTACACCGGTGAACCTGCTGTCGTAAATATTTCCTTCAGCCAGGAAAGAGCCGAAAGCACCGGCATCCACACGCGCGCGGCCGACCTTACCCGTCAGATACCAGCGGTCGATATCCATCCAGCTGTCCTTCCCCTTACCGGTGAGGAGCTTTTCATTTTCCAGCATGGAAATGAAATGCCAGTTGTCATCGATATTGTAATCCCCATAAATTCTGACACGCGCGCGGCTTCTGTCCCCGATGGACTTGTAGCCGCTATGGAAACCATAGTCCACACGCGCCTCCCCATCGATTTTGAATCGCTGCTCCGGAATTTTCGGCGCTTTGACCTCGGTGGATGCCTGCATGTATGATGATTCTCTGTCGAAATAACCGATAGCAGACAGCTCATCCGCATACTCTACGCGGCGGCGTGCGAGACGCTCCCAGTCATCTGAAGTGATCTGATCCATCTCGTGCATGAGCTTCCTGCGGAGAGCTTCTCTTTCCTCGCTGCTCCGCGGCACAAGAAAGGGCGTGCTCGGTACCACGGTGCCGCCTGTGGGCATGCCACTCCCTGCCGCCTTGGCGGCAGAAGGACTGCCCGATGCTGCCGAAGGAGCCGCCCCCCTGCTGCCGGTATCCCCTGCTCTTTGATTGGTAAGAAGGAATCCATTGCCGCTGTTCATGCAGCGGCTGATCTCTTTCGCATACAGCTTCTCGTAATTCTTCGTCGCCGCCTCATAAGATTTCCGCGCATTTTCGAAACGATCGCCGATGATCTCCACCTGCAGCTCATCATCAAGCGCCATGAGGACCGTCTTCGTATACTGCGCGGCGAGGGCTTCTGCCTCCGGTGTCGGATGGGACGGATCGCTGCTGCTTGCCAGCGAGAGTGCATATGCTTTCACCTCAGCGGCAAGCCTGTCGAGCCAGCGATCTGACTCCTTCCTGTATGGTGCAAGCTGGTCCGGATCATGCTCTCCCTGATAGTACAGAAGGACATTCCTTCGCGCCATCGACGCCTTCTCATACGTTTTGGCAAAGGCCGCCTCCGGATCTCTAGGGACAGGCATCCCTCCAAGCTGCGAAAGAGAAATGATCAGTCGATCCTTTTCCTCATCCCACGCAGGAAGCATCCGCTGACGGATGAGGTAATGTGCCTTCATCGCCTCATAGTCCCCCGCGGATGTGGAAAGCGCCGTCCGCGCTTGATTGATCGGGATATTCGCGATAACACGAGCCTGTGCATCCTCGACCGCAAGCTCTCCGATCTCCCGTTTCACCGTTTCGCCAAGGCCTTCGCCTGCGAGCAGCAGCTCCCGACCGAGCGCCCGTGCATCCTCACGGCGATGAGCCTTTTCCTCTGCCGTATAGCGGTCCATCGTCTCTCTGACCTGCGCCCTTTCCTTCGCCTGATGCTGCGCGATCGGGTCAATGTCTGCCGCCTGCATCACCCCGCAAGGCAGAAAAGCCGCCAGAGACAGGCAAAGTGTCATGCCCATTTTATTCATATGATTCTCCTGTGATTCATGATAGACAGACATATCGACACCTCAAGCATCATGGTAGCGATACCTTCTGCCGTTTCCCCTGAAGAAAATACTCATTCACGTTACATATATATGTAATATTATAATGATGTACCCCCCCCGTTGTAAAGTTGACAATGGATCGTCTCTCTGTTTCAAAAAAATGATAGATTCATCTATTCTCATCATATTTTCTTTGCCTTTTTCCTTCTTTCCTTATATACTATAAAAGGCATGATTATGCACTGCCACGCTGAGGTTCACACTTCAAACTTCCTCTTCATGAAACGAGGTTCAACCCATGAATATGACACACGAAGAACTCTTCGTAAAAATTCTTGACCAGATGCCCTTTGGCGTCTACTGCGTCGATACGGATCGCAAGATTTTCTACTGGAGCAAAGGCGCAGAACGCATCAGCGGATACACCTCCGAAGATATGCTCGGCAAGCACTGCTTCGAAAGTCATCTCGATCACATCGATGAGAATGGCACCCACCTGTGCCACGCCATGTGCCCGCTCGTCGCGACCATTTTCGACGGACTATCCCGTGAAAAAGCCGTCTGGCTCAGGAGCAAGGCGGGCGACCGAGTCTCCGTCCTCGTTCACACCGAGCCCCTCTTTCAGGATGGCAAGACGCTGGGCGCTATTGAGTACTTTTATAAGATATAAATAGAGTGACTGGTGGCTAGGGATTAGGAGTCTCAAGTGACTAGTGACTAGTGACTAGGGACTAGGGACTAGGGACTGGTGACTAGGGACTGGTGACTAGTGACTGGTGATTTGAATACCACTTTCGGGCATCGCCCCATATATATTCGCGGCGAAGCCGCCACCACCATTCCTCATTCCTAATTCCTCATTCCTAATTTTTTCAAACCCTGAACCTTGAACCCTTAACCCTATGACTATCACTACGACAAAGGCGGTGACGAACAATGAATAAAGATGTTTCACTTGATGTAATCAACCATTCTATCCAAAACGGCGTGCTGAATGCCATGCCAGGGGGCGTTTTTATTTATCGTGCGGACACCCATGACATCCTGTATGCCAATGACCGTTTCCTCACCATGCTGGGCTATGACAGCTTGGACACACTGACTCAGGAACGTGGAAACACCTTCGATGACATCATCAATACCGCTGACAGAGAGCGTGTTTTCCGAGACATCGGACATCAGCTGCAGCAGAGTTCGATCGGATCCGTAGATTTCAAAGTCATCACGAAGAATGGTCCTCCCCGATACATGGAGATTTTCTGCCGCACCACCATGCTCCCGGACTATGGTCGCGTGACCGTGGTCTTTGCCGTCGATGCAGAAGCGAAATATCTCGCCTACTCCACCGACCGCCTGACTGAGCTCCCGGGGCAGCGTCGTTTCCTTGAATATGCAACCAAGTGGTTCAAACTGTCCAGCATGAATCCGGCATCACCGCCGATTGCGATCCTGTATTTCAATCTCTGCCACTTCAAGTCGTACAATATCCACTTCGGCCTTGATGCAGGTGATGCCCTCCTGCTCCATATGGCGGAGACGCTCAGGGAATGCTTCCCGGATGATTTCATTGCCCGCTTCTCGGATGATCATTTCGTCGTCCTCACCTATGACATAGATCTTCAAAACCGCGTCATCGATGCCCACAAGAAGCTGCTTTCCATGTACATGCGCTCCCCGCTCGAAGTGAAGATCGGCATCTATCAGGTAGAGGATCTCTCGATCACGCCGAGCAAAGCCTGCGATCTTGCGAAGCTCGCCTGCGACAGCATCAAGGACCGCCTTGACATCTTCCTCTGTGAGTACACAGCCAAGGTGCAGCGTGCCGTCCTCATCCGTGACTATGTCATCGATCATCTGGACGAAGCCTTTGCCAAAGGCTATATCCAGGTCTACTACCAGCCTGTCATCCGCTCCATCTCGAAGACCCTATGCGGCCTCGAAGCACTGGCCCGCTGGATCGATCCTGTGTACGGATTCTTAAAGCCGAGTGAATTCATCCCGGCTCTTGAAAATACACGCCAGCTCTACCAGCTCGACCTGTACATTCTGGAAGAAGTCTGCAAGCGCATCCGCGCCTGCCTCGATGAAGGCGTACCGGTCGTCCCGATTTCCATCAACCTCTCCCGCATGGACTTCCTCACCTGTGACATTTTCGCAGAGGTCAAGAAACGCACGGAAAAATACCAGATCCCCCACCATCTCCTCTGCATAGAAATCACAGAGAGCATGTTCGTCCAGAATGCACAAGAAATCCGCATCATCCTCGATCGCTTCCGCGAGGTCGGCTATCAGGTCTGGATGGATGACTTCGGAAGCGGCTACTCCTCACTGAATGCACTCAAAGACTATCACTTCGATGAGCTCAAGATCGACATGGACTTCCTGTCGAATTTCACGCAGCGCTCGAAGGATATCATCCAGTCCACCATTCACATGTCGAAAAAGATCGGCATTCGTACGCTGGCAGAGGGCGTGGAAACGGAAGAACAATTCCGCTTTCTCCGAGACATCGGCTGCGAAAAGATCCAGGGCTACTTCTTCGGCAAGCCGCTCCCCTTCGATGAGATGAAAGCCCATATCCTTCTGCAGCATATGGCCATTGAGACGCCTGAGATCACAGCCTACTATGAAAAAGCAGGGGATATGGACTTCACCACGGATGATTCGCTCGCGATCGTGGAAACTATGGAGGATGGCAAGCTCTATTTCCGCTTTGCCTCCCCTGCCTATCAAGACGTACTTGCTTCCGTCGGTGCGCCCACTCCGCGTGACAGTGAGGCCCGCCTCAATATGCCGGAGAGCCCGATTCGTCAAAAAATCGCGCGTCTGTTCTCCCATGTCTACGATTCCGATGAGCCCTACGCCATGACCTATACCATCGATGATCAGTATCTCTGGCTGAAGGTGCAGAAGATCGCCCAGCTCGGCAAGCGCTTCCTCATGCGCTGCAAGCTTCTCAATATCACACGCAATGCCATCCAGATCGAGCAGATGAAAGTAAACGGTCTTGAAAAGGATCTCTATCACCTCTACCATGCCATCATCATCAATGATCTTGACCGCGGCACCTGCCAGCCCGTCGTCTTCTGCCGGGACTACCACAAGTTTCATCCCGGCCACACCTACTGTTACCAAAAAACAATGCGTGCTTTCGGATATCTCTCCATTCAGAAAGAAGACCGCCCTCGCTATGAACACTTCATGGACGCGGACACCATCTCCGATCGCCTTTCTGCACATGGAGGCACACTCTCCGAATACTTCCGCACCCTGACGCCCAATGGCTTCGTCTGGTGTCAGCACGTCTTCATCGCCATTCCCGATACCCATTGCCGTATCTTCCTTCACACTGTCAAGACCGCCATCCCGAATAACCTCGCCATGGAGAATGGTCTTGTCAAGCTGTATAACGAGATCAAGAACGGCTGGGGTCCCGGAATCAGTGACTGGTGACTGGCGACTGGTGACTGGTGGCTGGCGACTGGTGGCTCAGTTCTCGGTTTCATCATTTCGATCATCAAAAGGCTCTCCACGAGCATTTCGTGGGAGAGCCTTTTTTCGTGTGCCGATTTGCGCTATAATATAAAATACAAGTTTGAACGTAAAGCTGTGTGACCGGAGATCAGAGCAGACCATTTGTGGCATTCCCCTCAGAAAGAATCTTCCCGCCATTGGGGAAACGGGGCTGCCATTTCCTTACCCATGACTTTTCCGGATCACCCACACTTTTTTCAGGAGACCCCCATGACAGAATCCACCCGATGCACCATCATCGTCAATCCGACCTCCGGACGCGAGCGAGCCCCGCGCTATATCCCGCTCCTCCATACGACACTGGCAAAGCGCTATGACAACATCACCATCAAGCTGACCGAAAAAGCCGGGGATGCTACAGAATTCGCCCGCATCGCTGCAGAAAAAGGACGTGACGTCATCTGCATGGGCGGCGATGGCACGATCAATGAAGTCATCAATGGCATGGTACCCGTAGGTAGTCAGTCCGCCTTCGGCTTTATTCCCTTCGGCACAGTCAATGACCTCGCCCGCGCTCTCCACATCCCGCGCTCCCCGCAGGGAGCCATCCGCATGCTCGAACACGCAGTCAAGACGAAAATCGATGTCGGCAAGATCAATGACCGCTACTTCATCAACGTCGTTGCTGCCGGCCTCATTTCTGAAGCAGTGAGCGAAGTCTCCATCAAAGAAAAAACACTCTTCGGATCGCTCGCCTACTTCATGAAAGGCATGCAGGTCTTGAACAAGCAGAGATCCTACCACTTCAAGATCGAAGAGGAAAATGGCACTGTGATCCAAGTCTCCTCCCCTTTGATCGCTGCCATGCTGACAGACTCTGCCGGCAGCTTCCGCAACCTCATCCCGCCGGAGGATCGCAATAAAGGCATCATCAAGCTCTGCCTCTTCCACGACTTCGCCTGGCTGAATGCCATCAGGCAGGCACCGAAGCTCCTCGCCGGTTTCCAGATGGGTCCTGACTTCGTCACGGTCGTCGGTATCAAAAAAGCGCACATCTCCATCACGGAAGGCGATACCCTCTCGACCAATGTAGACGGCGATAAGGGACCGAATTTCCCGATCGACCTTGAAATCCTCCCCTCCCGCCTCCCCGTCTTCGTCCCCGAGCACGTGGACGACAATGCGACGCATCTCCCCCACTTCTTCGAACGCGTCGCCCCCCATATGCATTTCCCATGGGCAGAAAATGGGGAAGAACCGATCAAGGGGACGACGATAGAAGAAGTCGTAAAGGAAGTGCAGGAGAGAGAAAAAAGGAAGAAGTGAGAGACTTGGAGACTTCAGAACACGTAGCCTGACTTTTTTAAGGAGTGAACGCTATGGCGATGGAAACGCATGAATTCAATGATACCTAAAAAGAAGCCTGCGCAGTCGAAATCATGCGAGACGCGGTAGGACTTCTTGCAGAAAGAGAAAACGTGCTGTATGAAGAAGCACTGACCCTGTTTGCAGAGTCCAAGGTCTATGATGCCCTCTTTGACTATGAGACAGGCGTCTGGAGAGAAGACTCCGACTACCTGCTTTCCTTGTATGACTATTGCCGGAAAATAGCGGGATGATACCGCTACGGCAAGCACGACACCCACTCCCCTTTCCGTCATAAAAAATACCACCATGACATAAACATCATGGTGGTATTTTCTATTTCCTTATTTCATAACTTTTTCCGTATTCTCTGCAAGTCCCGGGAAATCCAGTGTCGCGAAGAGATCGCGAAGCGTTTCATTTCTGCGGATCTGCTGGATGCTGCCATCTTTATGGACGAAGATCTCCTGATGACGGAGACGTCCATTGTAGTTATAGCCCATGCTATGACCATGCGCGCCGGTATCATGGATGACGATGAGGTCACCCATTTCGATTTCCGGAAGCGCTCTCTGGATCGCGAATTTATCGCAGTTCTCACAAAGGGAGCCGGTCACGTCATAGACATGGTCCTTCGGTGCATCTGCTTTGCCGAGAACAGTGATGTGGTGGTAGGCACCGTACATCCCCGGACGCATGAGGTCGGCCATGCAGGCATCCGTACCGATGTAGTCTCTGTAGATGTGCTTGTAATGGATGGCTTTCGTCACAAGGAAACCGTAGGGGCCGGTCACCATACGGCCGCATTCGAAGGAGATGCGGGTATTTTCAAAACCTGCCATTTTTTCTTCGAAGAGTTTCTTCGCGCCTTCGCCGAGGCCTTCAAGGTCGACCGGATCCTGTTCCGGACGATAGGGGATACCGATGCCGCCGCCGAAGTCGATGAAGGAGACGGTGACGCCTTTTTCTCTCTTGATCTCATTCGCAAGGTCAAACATCATGCTGATGGTGCCGAGAAGCCCCGGGAGCTGGAGCTCCGCGGAGATGACCATGGTATGAATCCCGATGTAGGAAATCCCATGATCCTTTGCCCAGTCGACACAGGTCATGAGCTGGTCCTTGGTCATGCCATACTTGGCTTCTTCCGGAGTACCGATGATCGCATTGCCGCGCGCAAGCTCCGGACCCGGGTTATAGCGGAAGCAGATCTTTTCCGGAACCATGTGAAGGCGTTCCATATCATCGAGATTCGATACATCATCCAAATTGATGATGGCACCGAGGTCATTCGCTTTCAGAAATTCTTCGTCCGGGGTATCGTTCGAAGAGAATACGATCTGATCCCCGGTGATGCCGACACTCTCAGCAAGCACCAGTTCTGCCATGGAGCTGCAGTCTGCGCCGACGCCGAGCTCCTTGAGGCTCTTCATGATCCAGGGATTGGGCGTCGCTTTCACTGCAAAGTATTCATGAAAATTCTTATTCCAGGAAAAGGCTTTCTGCAGACGTTTCATATTGTCATGCATGCCTTTTTCATCATAGATGTGAAATGGGGTACCATACTGCTGTGCTACCTGTCGGATCAGCTCGTCGCTGAATGGGATTTTTTTATCGGTCATTACATATCCTTCTTTCCTAGTCTTTGGGTTTTATCGAAAAATTCGATGTTTAATTATAACATACGAGCATGGGATTGCCTATAGGAAAATAAGAAAGGGTTCAGGGTGAGCCCACGGAGCGTCAAGCCCCGGAGACTCACCCTGAACCCTTGGGAAACACTGATGAAACGTTTCTCCTTACTTATTATCCGCATTCGCTACAGCTTTCTTGCTGTATTCTTCTGTCCATTTCTTGAAGTTGCCATTGTCCGTATTTTCTTTGATGACTTCGTTCACGACAGCAAGGACATCTTCGTTGCCCTTCTGGATGGCAGCCGCAGAGTTCTTGACGGCATTCGGGAATTTGATATCCGAGAACATCAGGTCATCATTGAAAATGAGATACTGCTGGCCGACGATGCCTTCGACAACGAGGCCATCTACCTTACCATGCTTGAGCTCGAGCACGACTTCCGGAACATGAGCAAGGCCGACGATCTTGGCATCCTTGATCTTTTCCTTTGCCAGAGCCTCCTGCGTGGTGGACTTCTGGACACCGATGGTCTTGCCGTAGAGATCTTCTACTTTCTTATATTTGTCTGCATCTGCCTTTTTGATGATGACGAGCTGTTCTGTCGGCAGGTAGTTGTTCGAGAAATCCATCGATTTCCTGCGTTCATCAGTTGGGTTGATACCGGCGATGGCGATATCGACCTTACCGCTGGTCAGTGAGGTCAGAAGCGCCTGGAAATTCATATCCTGCACCTCGAGCTTCACACCAAGCTTGTCAGCGACTTTCTGTGCAAGCTCCATATCAATGCCGATGACTTTCTTTTCACCGACGGACGTATCGACGAATTCATATGGCGGGTAGCCGGACGCGGTGCCCACGACGAGCTTGCCTTCTTTCTTGATCTTCTGCATCAGCGGGCTTTCTTTCTGCGTCTGCGGTTTGCTCGATGCTGCTTTGTCGCCGCTGCCGCCGCAGCCTGCCAGGGTGAATGCTGCCATAGCTGCCAGACCAAGGGCAGCTGCTTTCCATGCTTTGCTATGTTTCATCATCATGATACGCACCTCTCTAGTGAAATCGTCCCCATCGGACTTATGGAAACGCTGATTCAATCGCAGAGTCAGATTTCATCAGTGTTTCCTTACGTTTTTGTATGCATAGATAATAGCATGATTATACATATATGTCAATAATTATTCATTCGATTTTCGCAATTTTTCGAGATCCGATTTCTTTTATGCTTCCCTTTGCGGAAAGCTCCACATGCGTGCAGAAGATAGGCTATGCGATATCTCGTACTTTTCAGCCTTACTCCTTCCTGCTAATAAAAAAGCGCAGCCTCCTCCATGGAGACTGCGCTTTTATGCAAAATATGCACGAGCAAAGTCCGATAGCCTTACTTCGCTTTTTCTACTGCGATCTTGCTGTACTGATCGACCCATTTCTCGAACTGGCCAGATTCAGTATCTTTCTTGATGATCTCATTGATGATCTTCATGAGATCGTCATTGCCCTTCTTCATCGCTACAGCGGAGACTTTCTTTGCCCCTTCGAACTGTACATCTGCAAGCGCGAGATCATCATTGAAAATCAGGTACTGCTTAGCTACGACGCCTTCGAGAACGATCCCATCGAGTTTTTCATTTTTCAGCTGCAGGATCGCGTCCGGTACGCTGGAGAGACCGAGAGCTTTCGCACCTTCGACCTTCTGCGCCGTCGCTTCCTGCGTGGTGGACTTTTCTGCGCCGATGGTCTTGCCTTTCAGATCTGCCGCTGTCTTATATACATGCTGGTTCTTCTTCAGGACGAGCAGCTTCTGCTCCGTCGGAAGATACTTGTCAGAGAAGGCCATGACTTTCTCGCGTTCCGGAGTCGGGGAGACACCGCCGACAGCGATGTCGACCTTGCCTGCCGTGACGGAGGAGAGCAGTGCAGAGAAGCCCATGTCCTGGACTTCCATCTTGACACCGAGCTTATCAGCAAGCTGCTGGCACATTTCGATATCGAGTCCGATGACCTTCTTGTCAGCAGATTCAGAGTCTACGAATACATATGGCGGGTAGCCGGAAGAGGTGCCGACGATGATTTTGCCTCTCTTCTTGATGGTTTCCATCAGCTGTCCCTGCTGCGCTTCCCCAGAGGCAGCGGATTTCGCTGCGCCTTTGTCATCCCCGCAGCCAGCCATCAGAAGCGCGCCGGCAGCAGCCAGACCAAGCAGCGCAAATTTTACAGTTTTTTTCATTTGAAAGACCTCGCTTTCCCAAAATACATAATGATACAGAAATAGTAGCATGGTGTAAGAAATTCTGTCAATGGAAAAAGACGGATGAACCGTGAAGGAGGCATCCGTCTTTGGAAATCTGAAACTGTAAGGAAAATAGGTTTGGGAGTTGGGGTTACGATGCAGGATACCGCTTGACCTATAGATCCTTCGACTCAGTGGAGTAGCTCGGGATTAGGGATTAGGAGCCTCGAGTGACTGGTGACTGAAATGCCATCTTCGTACATCGCCCATTTAAAATTGCGGCGTAGCCGCTCCACCATTTCTCATTCGAGAAGAGTTTTCCTTCAGAGTCAAGGAGCAGCACACCCCCATGAGCTAACCCTTTTATTTCTTCGCGTTTTCTACGGCTTTCTTCGTCATTTCATCGACCCATTTATCGATGTTGCCATTATCATGGTTTTCTTTGATGACTTCATTGATGATCTTGATGAGGTCATCATTTTCCTTAGCCACAGCGACCGCAGAGCCCTTGCTGTCAATCTTAAAGAACACATTCGTCGGAGCCAGGTCAGGATTCGTGACGAGGTACTGTCCGCCGACGATACTCTGTACCGGGACAGCATCGACTTTGCCCTGCTGGAGTTCCAAAAGCGCATCCGGAACTTTCGTCAAAGATACGACCTGTGCGTCTTTGATCTGCTCATTGGTCAGCTTTTCCTGCAGAGAAGACTTCTGGACAGCGATCTTTTTGCCATTGAAATCAGCCAGTGTCTTGTACTTGCCTTCATCTTCCTTGCGGACGAGAAGCGTCTGTTTGCCGACGAGGTAGCTGTCGGAGAAATCGACGGTCTTCTCACGTTCTGCCGTCGGAGTGATGGCGGAGATCGCGATATCGATCTTGCCTGTCGTGATGGAAGCCAGAAGCGACTGGAAGGTCATGTCCTGTACCTCGAGCTTGACGCCCAGTTTCTTCGCAACAGCCTCTGCGATTTTGATATCGATCCCCGTGATGGATTTTTTATCTTTGACCGAAGTATCCAGGAATTCGTAAGGCGGGAAGCCCGGCGCTGTGCCTACCACAAGTTTTCCATCTTTTTTGATTTTCTGAAGGAGAGCGCCCTGTCCTGCCGCACTCGATGCTGCAGAGGAAGAAGCGGCTTTGTCTCCGCCGCAGCCGGTAAGGGCAAATACGCCGCAGGCTACCACACCCAGGATGGCCAGTTTCAACATTTTATTCATTATCTATACCCTCTTTGCTTTCTTTTCACATGCAGTTGGATTTGATGCAATAAATATACACCTATCTGCATGAAAATGCAATAGTCACGTATAAAAAACAATGGCGAGGTGAAATAACGATCATCTCATTTTCGCGTTCAATCTGCCGCGGGGAACTTCCAGCTCTCATAGGAGTGACCGGAAAACCTTATCCCAGCTGTCTTTCATGCCATAGTCACCCTATCCGCCCCTGCGGGGCACCTTCCCCTAGAGGGGAAGG
>UQRR01000006.1 GCA_900543455.1 uncultured Dialister sp. | reverse complement strand
ATAAGTTGTGATATACTGTTCATGCGAGATACTCCTTTGATAAAGGTTTCTTTTGACGAATTAACTATATCACAAGGGTATCTCGCTTTTCATGTTTTCAATGTGTAACACATGTATTGTAATCCTACAGACTATTGCAATAAAAAATATTTTTCCCCTTGCTTTCCCCTTTTTCTTTTGATAAAATAAAAAACGCATGAGTACACATGTCTGTCGGACTCTGCATCTGTGCTTGCGGGAAAAATTTCATTTCACACATTCCCGAAGTGGCTGCAGGGGAGGAAGCAGACAGAGGTTAAAAACAGGAGGTTTTTATTATGGCAGTTGTATCCATGAAACAGTTACTCGAAGCAGGCGTTCACTTTGGTCATCAGACCCGTCGTTGGAATCCGAAAATGGCACGTTTCATTTTCACCGAAAGAAACGGCATCTACATCATCGACCTGCAGAAGACTGTAAAGAAAGTAGAAGAAGCATACGCTTTCCTGCGTGAAGTCGCAGCTACCGGCGCTCCGATCCTTTTCGTCGGCACCAAGAAACAGGCTCAGAATTCCGTGAAGGAAGAAGCTACCCGCTGCAATCAGTTCTATGTCAATGAACGTTGGCTGGGCGGCATGCTCACCAATTTCCGTACCATTCAGACCCGTATCGCTCGTCTGAAAGAACTGGAAAAAATGTTTGAAGAAGGCACCACTGACCAGTATCCGAAGAAGGAAGTCATTCTGATGAAACGTGAACTGGAAAAACTGGAAAAGAACCTGGGCGGCATCAAAGACATGAAGAAGATCCCGGGCGCACTCTTCATCATTGACTCCAAGAAAGAAGAAATCGCTATTGCCGAAGCTCACAAGCTGCACATTCCGGTTATTGCTACCGTTGATACCAACTGTGACCCGGATGTTGTTGATTTCCCGATCCCGGCAAACGATGATGCTATCCGTGCTGTAAGACTGCTCGCTTCCAAGATGGCTGACGCTGTCCTCGAAGGCCGTCAGGGTCAGCAGGAAGCTGAAGCTGCTAAAGAAGCAGAAGCTGAAGAAGCTCCGGCTGAAGAAGCTGCTGAACAGGAATAATGGCTGTATAGGAAATTCGGCCTGCGCTTTGCGCAGGCTGGGGATTTCCTTTTTTTGAGAAATTTTTACAAACACCTTACTGTTTTATGATGGAGGTCATAAAGATGGCAATTACCGCTAGCATGGTCAAAGATCTGCGTACAAAGACTGGCGCAGGCATGATGGACTGCAAAAAAGCACTCGTAGAAGCTGAAGGCGATATGGAAAAAGCAGTAGACATTCTCCGTGAAAAGGGACTGTCTCAGGCTGCAAAGAAAGCAAGCCGTGTAGCTGCTGAAGGTGCTGTCGTTTCCGCTATTTCCGCTGATGGCAAAGTCGGCACGATCGTAGAAGTTAACTGCGAAACCGACTTCGTAGGCTCCAATGAAGACTTCAGAGCGCTGGCTGCTCGCATCGCACAGCAGATCATCGCTGTCAATCCGGCTGACGTAGAAGCTCTGCTTGCTTCTGATATGGACGGCAAGGCTGTCAAAGATCAGGTCACCGAAGCTGTAGCTAAGATCGGCGAAAACATTTCTGTTCGTCGTTTTGTTCGCTATGAAAGTGCAGAAGGTACTGTCCATAGCTACATTCACGGCGGCGGCAAGATCGGCGTTCTCGTCGAAATGAAGGGCGCAGACGCTGAGCTCGGCAAAGATGTCGCTATGCAGGTCGCTGCTGCAAATCCTTCCTACCTCGACCGCACTCAGGTACCGCAGGCTGAAATCGAACATGAAAAAGAAGTTCTGGCTGTCGAAGCTAGAAATGAAGGCAAACCGGAAAAGATCATCGAAAAGATGGTTCTTGGCCGTATCAACAAGTACTACAAGGAAGTCTGCCTCGTAGATCAGGAATTCATTAAAGATGGCGATCTGACCATTGCAAAACTCCTGAAATCCAAGAATGCAGAAGTTGTTCGCTTTGCTCGTTTCCAGCTCGGCGAAGGCATCGAAAAGAAACAGGACGATCTGGCTGCTGAAGTCGCTAAACAGCTGAATCAGTAATCCATAAAACAAGAATAAGAGAACATCATCTTTGGTGTTCTCTTATTTTATGGCCTTTTTCAGGGATTAGATGGGAGACCGGAAGTAAAGAAGTCAGATGTCTAAAGTCTAACGTCTGTAGTCTTCATGGCTCATCTCTCAAAATTCTTATGGCAGCTATTTCTGAAATACTATATAATAATAAAGATGTATCACTGATTTTTACGGGGGTGTACAATGGCAACAGAAAACAAGAAGTATAAGAGAGTCATGCTGAAATTGTCTGGTGAAGCGATGGCCAGCGACAAAGGTTTCGGTATCGATCCGGAGGTCGTATATCGACTGGCCGGCGAGATCAAGGAAGCCAGCGATGCCGGTATCGAGATCGCTGTCGTTGTAGGTGGCGGCAATATCTGGAGAGGGCTCAAGGGCAGCCAGGGCGGGATGGATCGTGCGTCGGCTGACTACATGGGCATGCTCGCGACCGTCATCAATTCCGTCGCTCTGCAGGATGCGCTCGAAAAACTTGGCGTCTCCACCCGCGTACAGACAGCCATCGAAATGCAGCAGGTCGCAGAGCCTTACATCCGCCGCCGTGCGATCCGCCATCTTGAGAAGGGCAGAGTCGTGATTTTTGGTGCAGGTACGGGCAATCCTTATTTCACAACGGATACCACGGCAGCTCTCCGCAGTGCAGAAATCGAAGCTGATATCATGCTGATGGCGAAGAAGCAGACCGATGGTGTATACGATGCGGATCCAAAGTTCCATCCCGAAGCAAAAATGTTCACGCATCTCACCTATGGTGAAGTGCTGCAGAAAGAGCTGGCTGTCATGGATAATACGGCCATCACCCTCTGCATGAATAATGAAATTCCGATCAAAGTATTCAATATCGATGTTCCTGGCAACATTGTCAAGGCCTGCAAGGGAGATACCTTGGGCACATTAATCGAAGGGAAATAATCATGTACGAAGAAGAATTGAAGAAACTGTCTGACAAGATGGATAAATCCATCGTTGCTCTCAAGAATGAATTCACCAGCATCCGTACAGGTCAGGCGAATGCCAGCCTGCTCGATCGCGTATTTGTCGACTATTACGGCAGCCGTACTCCGGTGACTCAGGTCGCTTCTGTCACTGTACCGGAAGCTCGTCTGCTCGTTGTTCAGCCATGGGATAAGGGTCTTCTGAAAGATATCGAAAAAGCCATCCTACAGTCTGACCTCGGCCTCGTACCGATGAATGATGGCAACCTGATCCGCATGGCTATCCCGCAGCTGACCGAAGACCGCCGCAAGGAGCTTGTCAAGGTCGTCAATAAGAAAGCGGAAGAGGGCAAGGTCGCTATCAGAAATATTCGTCGTGATGGGAATGATTTCCTGAAAAAGGAAGCAAAGAACAGCGATGTTTCCAAGGATGTCATCAAAGAAACCGAAGATAAAGTCCAGAAGCTGACCGACAAGAAAATCAAAGAGCTGGAAGCTGCCACGGAAAAGAAAATTAAAGAGATCATGTCTGTATGAGTGAGGATGTTCTTTTTGCAGGACAGCCTTTCACCGAAAAACTGAGACAGTGTGTAGAGAAATCGTATCCGAGTGGTACGATTTCTTTCACTCATGGGCGGGAAGAGCAGCTCGAAGAGGGCGTGCTTTACCTTGTCCGTTCCGGAGAAAAGGCCGTCGTCATGCCGCGAATGAAGTATAGTGAGAGTGTGGAAGAGGCTGCGATGCATCTAGGATAAATGATGCATGGGTTCAGGCTTAGCCCGTGGGCGTGGAGCCTTTTGATTGCGGGTGAAAAGCTTCGCTTGAATGAGAAATGGTGGTGCGGCGCATAAAAATCAGAAGCGCCGAGGAGCATAAATAGGGCGATGCCAGAAGATAGCATGTAAGTCACCAGTCACTCCTAATCCCTAATCCCTAGCTACTCATCCCTGCTTGTTTTTTATACGGGAGATTCCATTTATGTCTGATAAAAAATCATTTCCTGAGCATGTGGCCATCATTCTTGACGGGAATGGCCGCTGGGCGAAAGAAAGAGGAAGAGAGAGAACCTATGGTCATCAGGTCGGCGCGGCGAATGTGAAGACCATCGTCCGCGCGGCAGGTCATATGGGAGTGAAAGTGCTGACGCTCTATGCATTCTCCACAGAGAACTGGAAGCGTCCGCCCATCGAAGTCCGTTTCCTGATGAAGCTTTTCAAGAGCTACCTGATCAGTCAGCTGCGTGAGCTGGTGGAGGATAATGTGCAGGTACACATTGTGGGCGAGCCGTCCGCATTATCAGATGATCTACGCAAGGAGATCGCTGCCTGCGAAAAAGACACAGCGAAGTGTGATGGCATGATCCTGAATGTGGCTATCAACTATGGCGGACGCATGGAGATCGTGCAGGCGGTGCAGCAGATCGCGCGCGAAGTCAAGAGCGGCGCTTTTGATGCGGAATCTATCACAGAAGAAACGATTTCTGCCCATCTCTATCCGTCGGATGCCCAGGATGTAGATCTCATGATCCGTACAGGCGGAGAGTCGCGCATTTCGAATTTCCTTCTCTGGCAGATCTCCTATGGTGAGCTGTACTTCACGCCCGTCCTGTGGCCGGATTTCACCGAGGAGGAGCTTTCGAGAGCGATCGACTGGTTTACCGGAAGAGACCGTCGCTTCGGCGGGCTCACGGAGGATAAAAAATGAAAGTGCGTGTGATTACAGCGATTATCGGTATCATTGCTGTCCTTGGGCTGGTGTACTTGGGAGGTTGGTTTCTGACGGGAGCCATTTCCCTTGTCTCCTTGCTGGCCCTTCTTGAATATGATAAGATGCTGAAACATTTCGGTGTTCACATCTATCTGAAAGCCACAGCCATTGCCACCGCCGTCATGGTACTGGCATCCGGTTTTTATTCGCTGAAAGCCTTTCTGGCTGCGATTTTTCTAGCCTTTGTGCTTCTTCTCTACCTGATCCTGGGCATTAAGAAGGAAAATATGACCGGGCTTATTTATTCCGCTTTCGGTGCTGTCTATTTTGGCGTGGGCTTCGGCAGTCTGGCGCTCCTTCGCGGCAGTCATGAGCTGCTCTCTCCGATGGCAGTTTCCATCGAGCCGGGAATTTTCCTCATTCTTCTCGCACTCATTTGCACATGGGCGAGTGATTCTTTCGCTTACCTGACGGGGAAGGCCTGCGGTCGTCACAAGATGGCACCGCACATCAGCCCGAATAAAACGGTCGAAGGGCTTCTCGGCGGTGCCGTAGGCTGTGTCATTCTTGGGATTCTGGTTTCCTTCTGCTGCGGCTTTGATCTTTTGGAAGGATGCATCCTTTCCGTCATGGCGGCCATCATGGCTCCCATGGGTGATCTCTTCGAGTCCTATGTGAAGCGTGCCTGTGATATCAAAGACTCCGGAAATATTCTTCCGGGTCACGGCGGGATGATGGACCGTTTCGACAGCCTTCTCTTCGTAGCCCCGAGCCTCGTCGCAGTGCTTGCGCTGCTTCGCTGACATGCGAAATGAGAAATGAAGGTGCAGCGTATCATATCATAAAAACGCCGCATTTCTTAAGGAAACACTGATAACGATTGAATTAGCGTTTTCCTTATAATCGTATGCATGATCAAGCTGTGAACATTTGATTTCTAATCTCTAATCCCTGTCTACCCAGTCATTCATTCGTTTCGAAAGGAGTACATTCATGAAAGAAATCGCTGTATTGGGCAGTACGGGTTCCATCGGAACCCAGACGATGGACGTGATCCGGCTCCATTCGGATCTTTTTCATGCGTCCGTCATTGCGGCGCATAAGAGCATCGACAAATTACGTGAACAGGCCGCTGAATTTCATCCCCACGCCATCGTCATCACTGATGAGGAAGCGGGGAAGAAATTTCTGGAAACCTATGATGGTGATGCGGATGTGATGATCGGCGAGGCAGCTCTTTCTGAGGTCGTGAAGCGAGAGGATGTCGACCTTGTCCTTGTAGCGGTCGTCGGCATTACAGGACTTCTTCCGACGCTGGAAGCGATTCGCGCGGGGAAGGAGCTGGCTCTTGCAAACAAAGAGACGCTGGTTGCTGGCGGCGCGCTCGTTCTCGAAGAAGCTAAGAAACATCGTACGCTGATCCGTCCAGTGGACAGCGAGCATTCCGCCATTTTTCAGAGCATGATCGGGCAGGATCAGAAAGGCATCCATAAAATTCTTCTCACGGCTTCCGGAGGTCCTTTCCGCGGCAGGACGAAGGAAGAGCTCGCGCAGGTGACGGTCGCGGATGCCATGAAGCACCCGACATGGAACATGGGGATGAAAGTGACGCTCGACTCCGCGACCATGTTCAATAAGGGGCTCGAAGTCATAGAGGCGCACTGGCTCTTTGGCGTGGACTATCAGGATATCGAAGTCATTGTCCAGCCGCAGAGTTTGATCCACTCGATGGTCGAGTATGTCGATGGCACCATCATGGCACAGATCGGTCTGCCGGATATGCGCCTGCCGATCCAGTTCGCCCTGACATATCCGGACCGCCTGCCTTCTCCGTCTCATGCCTTCGTGGACTGGAGTGAAATCGCACAGATCCTTATCGCGAAGCCGGATATGAAAGTTTTCCGTTCGCTGAAACTGGCTTACGAAGCGGGAGAAATGGGGGGAGACGGCGGTGTCGCTTTCAATGCATCCAATGAAGAAGCCATCCGCGCCTTCATCGCAGGGAAGATTTCCTTCCTTTCCATTTTCGATGTGGTGGAAGATACCCTCTCGCACTGGAGCGCAGAGCCTGTCGTTTCCTATGAAAGCGTACTCTCATCGGACCGCAAGGCGCGCGCGCTGGCGGATGCATTCATTTCGAGGAAATGCCTATGATTTTATCGATACTGGCTCCGATCTTTGTCTTTGCCGTCGTTGTCATCGTCCATGAGGGCGGACACTTCCTCATGGCGAAGTGGACGGGGATGAAGGTCATCGAGTTTGCTGTCGGTTTCGGCCCTGTGATCATTTCGAAGAAATGGGGAGAGACGCTCTATTCCCTTCGTCTCATTCCGCTGGGAGGCTTCAATAAGATCGCCGGCATGGATGATCAGAATAAGGATGACCCACGCGCCTTCAACCAGCGTCCGACATGGGCGAAGCTGCTTGTCATCGTGGGCGGCGCGCTCTTCAATGTGCTTCTTGCCCTTCTGATCTTTATTTCCGCTTTCAAGATTGAGGGTTATAATACGTTCCCGAACCTGCCGAGGGTCGGCACCGTACTCGCCGGAAGCTCGGCGGAGAAGCAGCATCTTTCGCCAGGAGATACCATCCTTTCTATTGATGGGAAGGCTATGGTGAAATGGACGGATATCGGAGAATCGCTGAAGGATAAGGGAAATCGAATCGTTTCCATGGAAATCGAGCACGAAGGCAGGACAAGACAGGTGACGATCATCCCCGAGGTGCAGCCCGATGGCCGTGCCATCATGGGGATCACGCCTTACGTCGAACATCATGAAACTACGATGACAGAAGCCATCGCCATGGGGATGGGACGCGCCGCTGATCTGCTGCATATGATGACGGCGGGGCTCTATGACATGGTGACAGGCACCGGGCGTGCGGAAGTATCCGGCCCGATCGGAATCGCGCGCATGTCAGGGGAGGTGGCATCTTACGGGGTGATGCCGCTCTTCATGTTCATCGCTCTTCTCAGTCTGAATCTGGGACTTCTCAATATCCTTCCCGTCCCGCTTCTGGATGGCGGACATTTGATCCTTATTCTTTTGGAGGCCATTCTCGGGCGGCAGCTGCCGGAGAAAGCGCTGATTTATATTCAATCGGTCGGGATCGCCGTACTGGGTGCGATTTTCTTCTATGCACTCTTCCATGATATCAGCGCGCTGATGTGAAAAACGGGATCAAAAGGTAGGGATAATCAGTGTTTCCCTAGGGACTAGGAGTCTCAAGTGACTAGTGACTGGTGACTTGAATACTGCTTTCGGGCATCGACCATATATACTCGCGGCGAAGCCGCCACCTTCATTCCTCATTCGAGTAAGGGCTTTCATCCACAATTAAGGGGCAGCACGCCCCAAGGGCTAACCCTTAAACCACATTCATTTATAACATTATAAAAAGGAGATTCAAATGGGAAATACCAGACAGGTCGTCGTCGGTTGTGTCAAGATCGGCGGTGGCGCGCCCATTGCGATCCAGTCGATGAGCACGTTCAGCCCGCTCGATACGGACGCTGCTGCCGCGCAGATCCAGGCCCTGCATCAGGCGGGCGCAGATATCATTCGGGTCGCCGTACCGGATAAAAAAGCAGCCGAAGCACTGGGCGCACTCCGAGCGAAAGTGGATGTGCCGCTGGTCGCAGACATTCATTTCGACTACCGCCTTGCGCTGACAGCGATGGAGCAGGGCATCGATGCGCTTCGCATCAATCCCGGAAATATCGGCAAGCGGGAAAACGTCGTGAAAGTGGTGGATATGGCGAAAGAAAAGCATATCCCCATCCGTATCGGTATCAATGCAGGCTCCCTTCCGGAAGACATCCTTGCAGCGCATGGCGGACACCCGACCGCGGAAGGCATGGTGGAAGGCGCACTCTCTCATGTGCGCATCCTTGAAGCGGAAGGCTTCCATGATATTGTGATTTCCGTGAAATCCTCAGACGTTCCGATGATGGTGAAGGCGAACCGTCTTCTTTCAGAAAAAGTAGACTATCCGCTGCACCTTGGTGTGACCGAAGCCGGGACGCTCTATCGCGGGACGATCAAGTCAGCCATCGGGATCGGCAGTCTGCTCTTAGACGGCATTGGCGATACCCTTCGCGTATCTTTGACCGATGATCCGATGAAGGAAGTCAAAGCAGCGAAGGAAATCCTGAGCTCTGTGGGGATGCAGCAGTATGGCCCGGTTCTTATATCCTGTCCGACCTGCGGCCGCACGCAGGTGAATCTCATCGAGATGGCCAAAGAAGTGGAAGAGAAGATTTCTCACTTTAAGAAACCTATCAAAGTCGCCGTCATGGGATGCGCCGTGAATGGCCCGGGCGAAGCACGAGAAGCGGATTTCGGTATCGCCGGCGGGAAAGGCAGCGGCCTCGTCTTCCGCAAAGGAAAGATTCTCCGCTCCGTCCCGGAAGATCAGCTCATCGATGCCCTGATGGATGAAATCAGAGCCTATGAAGAAGGAGAATAAAGATATTTCAAAAAGCAGCGCGCAGGCGCTGCTTTTTTTGTGGTGACATGAGTGATTCCACGTGACTAGCCTCTCAGGTACTTATTTTGTGTTTTTCACAGGAGTGGTTAATGCATTTATGATATAATGAAATTGTATATAACGAATTAAAAATAGCCTGAAATCAGGGGAATGCTTACGGGAGATCGATATGCATCCAATCAAACGACTTTTGTACATGATATTGTCTATGCTGGTGCTGACGGCAGGTATATGGACGGCGTATGCGGATAACGAAGAGAAGCCCGGGCGGGAGACGATCCGTGTGGGCTTTTTCGCGACCGATGGACTGCATATGATCGATGAAGGGGGAGAAAAGACCGGTTACGGATACGATCTGCTTCGCTACATGTCGCGCTACCTGAATGTGAGCTATGAGTATGTGGGCTACGATAAGAGCTGGGCGGAGATGCTCCGCATGCTCGATGATGGGGAGATCGACATGGTGGCCTTCGCGAATAAAACGGACGAGCGCAAGGAAAAGTATGATTTTTCCCGTCCGATCGGGGTTTTTGGCTCAGCGCTGTTTGTGCGGGAAGATAACCGGGCGGTGATACCGGGGGATTATAGCACCTACGAAGGTCTTCGTATCGGTCTGGTGGAAGACAATGCACGAAATAAAGACATTGCCGCTCTCGCGGAGGCGATGCACTTCACCTATCAGCCGGTGATTTATAAAAGCATAAAAGACATGGGCATCGCCCTCCAGAAGGGTGAGGTTGATGCCATCGTGAAGAGTTGGTTCAGTCGCGGCATCCATGAAAAGCAGGTAGAACTTTTCGCGGAAAAACCGTACTATATCATCGTCAGGAAAGGGAATACGCGACTTCTTTCCGAGATCAATTATGCGCTGGACCAGCTGAATCACGTCGACGGGGACTGGAAGGCGCGGCTCTATCGCCGTTACTACGGCAGTAAAGCATCCAGTCTCTTACAGTTCTCCGATGAAGAGAAGATGCTTCTCCAGTCCTATGTAGCAAACGGCGTATTCCTTCAGGTTCTTTGTGATCCTGCACGCTACCCCTACTCTTATGTGGAGAACGGCGAGATGAAAGGGATTGTTCCTGACTATTTCCGGAGAGTGGCAGCTTCTATCGGATTGCCTTATCAGTTTGTGATTTGCCGGTCCAGAGAGGAATGGCTCGCTTATAGAAATCGGGGAGACTGCGATATCATCCTTGATGGACGCTTGGATGCCGAGAATGTGCTCGAAAAGAAAGACTGGGTCTCTACGAAGCCGTACATGACACTGCGTGTGGCTCAGGTCGTCCGTCGAGACTTTGACGGCGATATCCAGACTGTCGCTACCGTGAATCAGGGAGTTTCCGATCCTATCGAAGATTATTACAGCCAAAACGTCAGGAAGGTCAGCTATCCTACGAGAGAAGGCGCACTGCAGGCGGTGGCAGATGGGAAGGCGGATGCTGCCTATGTCTTTTACTACATGGCACAGGAATACGTCAATCGTGACCAATCCGGACTTTTGAGTTATACGCTGATGGAAGAGCCGTCTTTCCCTTGCCGGATGATCGTGACGCAACATGCCAATCATGCATTGGCGGGCATCCTGACGAAAGCCATTTATGACATGCCGGCGAATCTGCTCGAACAAATCGCTTCCAAGTATACCTCCTACAAAATGGAGAACATGTCCTTTCTCATGATGGCGAGGCTCCATCCGACGATAGCGATCCTGCTCGTCCTCCTGATGCTGCTCCTCATCGCACTTCTTGCCATGGCTGTCATCCGTCTTCGCAGGATGAAACGGGTAGAAGAGGAAAAAGCGAAGGAAATGGCTTCACTGGCGGAACAGGCGGAAGCGGCAAACCGGGCGAAGAGTGCCTTCCTTTCTTCCATGTCACACGATATTCGTACTCCGATGAATGCGATCATCGGTTTCACCAAGATCGCGCTCGAAAAGAATCCGGATCCGTCTGTCAGGAAGGATCTGGAAAAAATCGATATCAGCTCGCATCACCTGCTGACTCTTCTGAATGATGTCCTTGATATCAGCCGCATAGAGAGCGGGAAGGTGAAATTCCAGCCCAAACCGGTAGACCTGTCTGCCATCCATCGTGGTATTCTGGAAATCACGCGCGGACTCATCGCAAACCGTCATCTCACACTTTGTGAAAGTGCATCGCTCTTCACTGATACCTATGTGATGGCTGATGAGGTACGTCTGCGTGAAGTGCTGGTGAATCTCATCAGCAATGCCATCAAGTATACGAAGGATGGCGGAAAGATCAGTCTCATGTGCGACATGAAAGAGCTCAATGAGACGCATGTCGAAGTGACATATGAGATCTCTGACACCGGTATCGGCATGAGTGAGGACTTTGTCCAGCATATTTTTGAGGAATTTACACAGGAAGATGCGGGGGCTGCCCGCACCGAGTACAAGGGAACCGGGCTCGGGATGGCGATCACCAAGAACTATGTAGAACTTATGGGAGGAACGATCGCTGTCAGAAGCCAAAAGAGTGTGGGCTCGACTTTCACCGTCACGCTGCCGATGGAAATCGCCGATGCGCCTCTTCTGCGTCCAGATCAAGATGCATCTGCGCCTGCTGACCTCACAGGGATCCATGTCCTCCTGGCAGAAGACAATGACCTCAATGCGGAAATCGCAACTGTACAGCTCGAGTCACTGGGAGTCGATGCCACACGTGCCGTGAATGGAAAAGAAGCACTGCAGCTTTTTGAAACGCGCCCGAAAGGCACTTTCGATCTCATCCTGATGGATATCATGATGCCGGAAATGGATGGCTATGAGGCGACTCGCGCCATCCGCGCTCTTGACAGAGAAGATGCGAGGACCATCCCGATCTTGGCGATGACGGCGAATGCTTTCGATGAAGATGTCGAGAAATCAAAAGCGGCTGGCATGAATGGTCATCTCTCCAAGCCGATAGAAATCCATGTGATAGCTGCTATGATTGCGAAGAATCTTCAGGGGGAATGAGTGACTAGCGACTAGTGACTAGTGACTAAAAAAACGCCGAGAAATCGTATGGTGATTTCTCGGCGTTTTTATATGTAGGGGGATGAGAAAAGAGAAGGTGGAACTATACCTTTAGCCTCTTTCTATCCGGAAGAAGGTAGGGACGGGGATGATGACATCCCTACTCCCTCATTTCCTACTATTTCCCGTATGCCAGCTGGTACAGTTTTTCCAAAGCTTCCGGCGTCTTCACTCCCGGGTTCATGAGGAAAAGGTTTGGCTCTAAGAAGTAGACGTGATTCTCCTGTACGGCTTTGAGGTGTGCCCAGGCAGGATTATTTCTCATCGAGCTGTCGAGAGATTTGTTGATTTCATCCTGCTTGCCCATGGTGACGATGAAGATGACATCAGGATCGTCAGCGGAAAGCTGCTCTAAGGAGTAGGGGACCGTCTTGCTGTCGAGCTTCAGGTCTTTGTGAGCGGTGATGACGTTATTCATTTTCAGCATATCCACCATGGAGGCGCAGATGGACTTCGGAGTTTCTGCGGTGACAGATTTCCCGGTAGCGCGAAGGACAGCGACTTTCGCCGGTGTCTTTTCAGCGGCGGCCTTATCCGTGACTGCTTTGACACCCTTTTCGTAGGTGTCAATCACTTCCTTGGCTTTGTCCTTTTTGCCATAGAGATCACCCATAAATTTCAGAAGCGGCACATTGTCATGGATGCCGTCGTACTGGATGAGGACGTAGGGGATCTGGCTCGATTTCAGAAGAGACTCAAGCTTGCTGTTTTGTGTCTTTTCTCCGATGACGAGGTCTGGCTTCATACCGACCAGAGACTCCATATTGATGTTCTGCACGTGGCCAATGGTGGGGAGGGCTTTCGCCTCTTCCGGGATGGGGCTCGTGGTCTCCGGACGCGCGATGGAGGTGCCGCCGACGGCATAGGCCATATTGATGAGCGGGGCAGACAATGTGACGATGCGCGAAGGAGCGGCTTTCATGCTGATGGTCTGGTCTTTGTAAGTGTAAGAAAGGGCGGAGGAGGAAGCGGACTCTCCGCTGCCGCCGCAGGCGGAAAGGGAGAGGCAGAGGGCAGCTGCCGCAATAGATGCAAGAATTTTTTTCATAAGAAGACTCCTTGAGAAAAAGGTGAATAGGGTTCAGGGTTCAGGGGTAATGCGGCGGCTTCGCCGCAAATATAAATAAACCATCCACTTAAAAACGCTCTTACGCCGAGATGACGTAAGAGCGTTTTTTTAATGAAGAGACATCATCTCTGCATTAGTATAGCACATTTCATTATTTCTGCAGAGCTTCGATAGCTTCGGTGGCACGATCTACATACAGGCCGCGAACGTTAGCGTTTTCGCCAAGGCCATGGATGTAGGTGTCGACGGTGAAGCCTTCCGCTTTCAGGATGCTCTTATGGGAGTCCGGTTCATCACCAGCCATATCATTGTTTGCATGGTCACCAGCAACCATCATGATCGGCATCAGGGTGACATGTTTGTAGCCCTGAGCTTTCAGCTTCGGGATGACATCTTCCAGATTCGGACGGCCTTCGACAGAGTAAACGAAGACATTGTTCATGCCGAGTTCATGCAGACGATCCTGGATGACGCTGTAGTAAGCGTTGCCCGGATGTGGAGTGCCGTGAGCCATGATCAGGGTAGCGTCCTGTTTACCCATCTTCGGGAACTGGGAGGACAGAGCTTTCAGGAAGTCAACGACCTGATCCGGTTCACCTTCGGTGCCCTGGAAGTACATCAGTGGGGTAGCGAGGGAGATCTTCTTGAAATGCGGAACCTGCATCTTGGTGACGATGGAGTCATAGGAATATTCCATGCCTGGGATGACGTCGAGGGAAACGACAGCGACACGGGTGTAGCCTTCATCCTGCAGCTTCTGGAATGCTTCTTCCGGAGTCAGTTTCTGGATGCCTTCTTTGGCTTTGACACGGTCGATGATGATATGGGAAGTGTATGCTTCGAATACCGGTACATCCGGATGAGCTTTCTGGATGGCTGCTTCTACAGCATCGATGGTTTTTGCTCTGGTATCGGTGAAGGTGGTACCGAAGGTCATGACAAGGACAGCATCTTTGTTTGGTGCATCTTTCATAGCCGGGTTTTCTGCAGTCCATACACCGACGGTGGAAGCTTCGCGAAGAGCTGGGGTTACATCCTTGACTTCCGAGTTCAGTTCATAGGCATTGGCGGACATGCCGAAGCCAAATACGCACAGAGCTGCCATAGATGCGGACAAAACAGTTTTCAGACTTTTTTTCATGAAAAATCACTCCTTTAAAAATTCCCGATTGACGGGATTCATACAGCGGAGAGGTGAGTCGAGTATTTCCCATGCACTCGAGTTCCTTTCTTCCTTCTGTATTTCGCATGACCTTAGTTTAGTACAATGTTAAGGCAAAGTCAAATGAAATTTACAGAATATTTGAAATACTTTTCATGGAATTGGTGAACCTGTGATTTCACGTTAAGGAAATGTGATGGCTGGTTAGGAAATAACGGAAAAACGGATAGAAGAAATGGGTTTCTTAGAAATAAGAAATGGTGGTGTACCGCACTATCCCAGTTGCCCCTTCCTCTTTCCCCTTGCTAATGTTGTTATAATAATAGTAGGAATGACCACGTTTCCATTGGATTTCTAAAGAGAGTGTGATACGGATGAAAAAAATCGCTTTTTATGGAAAGGGCGGGATCGGAAAGTCGACGACGGCGTCTAATGTGTCGGCGGCGCTTTCCCTCATGGGGAAAAAGGTCTGCCAGATCGGCTGCGACCCGAAGAATGATTCGACGCGCCTTCTTTTGGGACATATTTGCAAAGAGACGGTGCTGGATCAGGTGCGGCGAAAGGATCCCGATGAGATCTGCAAAGAGGATATCGTACATACCGGATTTCATGGCATCACCTGCGTCGAAGCAGGTGGCCCTGAGCCAGGGGTGGGCTGCGCGGGACGCGGCATCATCGTCGCACTGCAGCTTCTGGATAAAATGAAAGCCATCCCGGATATGGATGTGACGCTGTACGATGTCCTCGGGGATGTCGTCTGCGGCGGTTTCTCTATGCCGATCCGCGAAGGATATGCGAAGGAGATCTATATCGTTTCCTCTGGCGAGCTGATGTCTCTCTATGCGGCGAATAACATCGCCAAGGGCATCCGCCGCTTTGCGACGAGGGGAGAAGTGCGTCTCGCCGGTATCATCGGGAACAGCCGCAATGTGCCGGGGGAGAGGGAACTCCTGACGGAATTCTGCAAGAAGCTGAATACCCGTCTCGTCGCTTTCATTCCCCGAGACAAGATCGTGAATCTGGCGGAGAATCAGAAGCAGACGGTGCTATCCTATGCTCCGGAGTCTTCGCAGGCAGATGTATATAGAGATCTCGCGAGGACCATCTGGGAGAACACGGAGCTTTCTATCCCGACTCCGATGACATTTGATGAGCTGGAGAAACTGGCAGGTACCTATGGCACTCAAGACTAAATGGCTTTTGTCGAAATCTAAGTCGTGCAGCTGTACGCTGGTCGGGGTCTTCCGGGCGCTCGCCTTCTGCCGCGGCGTGGTCGTCATTTTCCATGGCCCTATCGGGTGCGCGCATGTGGCTTCTACCATGGATCTGGGATCCGGTTTCCGTGTCATGGTGGACGGGGGCAAGGAAAATCGAGAGACGATCCCTCTCGTGTCCTCTCATCTGCGGGAAAAAGATGGCATTTTCGGCGGGATCGACCGTCTCTCTGCCTGTATTTCCTATGTGATGGATACCTATCACCCGAAGTGCGTATGGATCGTTTCCTCCTGTGTCGCAGGAGTCATCGGGGATGACATCGAGCAGGAAGCCGAAGCGGCAGAAGCCTCTTATGGCATTCCCGTCATTCCCATGCCGTTTGCCGGATTTCTGGGCGGCGAGTATTCCGATGCCTACTATCAGACAACAGAGATGGTGATTCGCCGTTTCTTCCGGAAAGAGAAGCGCGTGAAAGGCCGTGTGCTGCTTCTCGGTGATCAGATGGGGCCGGAAGGACAGTATGTCCGCGAGGTGAAGCGGCTGCTTTCCCGCTTTGGTCTTGCTGTGAAGTGGCAGTTTCCTGGATATGTGCCTTTTGAGGAGTGGAAGGACATTCCTTCCGCTGACTTTTCCATCCTTTTGGGGACGGTAGGACAACCGGGCGGCATGATGAAGATCGCCAAGCTCTTAGAGGATACCTACGATGTGCCGACACTCGGGGATGTGTACCCGGTCGGCTGGGATCAGACGAAGAGCTGGATCCGCGCGCTCGCTGATTTCCTCCATGAAAAGGAACGGGGAGAGAAAATCATCAGAGAAGAAGAGGCACGCATCGAGCGTGCGGCTTCGTCTTTCCTTCCTGTCACGGAGGGGAAGAAAGCAGTCATCGGGATCGGGCGCGGTCCGCGCTGGTATCATCCGCGAGAGACGCTCGCCCGCATCACCCGTCTGCACCTTGCCTGCACAGGGATCGTCTTCTTCGATAATCTGACGGAGGATGACAAAAAGACACTGCGCGCGGAAATCGCTGCCGCGGGAGACATCCCGATCTATGACAGCAGGGAGGGACAGGCTGTGATGGATGCCTGTGACATCCTCCTTACCACGAATGAAATCTATAATACGAAGGCGCGGCAGCTCTTCATCCCGATGGTGCCCCTGACCGGTACGGAGGGGGAAATCGCTGAGCTTCGCGCGATCTATCGGCTGCTTTGCCGCTATGGAAAGAAAGGGGGCGTCGCCTATGTCACGGTGTGAGTGGGAAGCGGCCTGCCACCACGGCAGTACCTGTGCGCTGACGGGATCAGCGGCATTCTTTGACTCCATCCCGGGGAGTTTCACGGTGGTGAATGGCCCGCTCTGGTGCTATTTCTATGCGATGAAATATGTGGATAATGAGAATCCGATGGCGTCCATGCGTTTTTCCTGTACACAGGTCGGGCCGAATTCTCTTGTTTACGGGACGGAGGATGATCTGCGCAAGGGGCTTTCCGGTATAGAAACCTATGCGAAACCCGAGCGTGTCTTTATCGAGAACAACTGCAGCGTCAGTCTGGTCGGCGACGATGTGCAGGGCATCGCCGATCAGATGGATCTTCCCTGGCCGGTCTATGCGATGGATAGCGGCGGCATGAAGGGGAGCTTTGAGGCGGGATATTCCGCGGCGTCTCTTCGCATCGAAAAGGAAATGAAAGCGAAGGAGCAGGTCCCTGCCTCCGTCAATGTGCTTGGCCTCTCTACCGTTCATATGAAGGGACGGGAGGATGCGGAAGAAATCCGGCGGCTGCTCTCTCTCTCTGGCATTCGTGTGATTTCCATGCCGGGCGCTGGAAGCAGCTGGGCAGACATCATGGAGGCGTCTTCGGCCTCCCTCAATGTCGTCGTGAGAGATGAACTTGGGCTCTCGCTGGCCAAACAGATGGAGCAGGACTTCGGGATACCGTATGTATCCTGCGGTCTTCCTTATGGGACGGACGGTACGATAGCATGGCTCTCGGAAATCACCCAAAAGCTGGGGGCGGGCGAACTGACACACGCCTCGCATGAGGCGGCGAAACTGAAAGAGTTTTTACTTCGAAAAGGAAATAATCTGGAGTCTCTCTGGGGGCCGCTCTGGTTCGATGCCGTCCTCATTTCTGCGCCGCCCTCGGAAGCTCTTGGCATCGCTGAAACGATCCGCAGCGAATGGATCGATACCGCGCGCCTCGTGATCCATGCCCAGTGCGTGACAGAGAAGACAACGCCGGCCGCAGATGCGATCCGTATCGTCATGAAAAATGAAAAGGAAATCACACAAGATTACGAGGACTGGCAGGGGGGCCTTGTCCTCTCCTCTTCCCACGAGACGCACCTCCTTTTGCGTATGGGGAAATCATTCACCGGTTTCCATATCGCGCTCCCGTCGCATGACGAGGTTCATTTTTCCGATCTTCCGCAGTGCGGTCTCCGCGGGGCGGGATACCTCTACGAGCAGCTGTGGAATGCGAAACTGCAAAAAAAGGGGTAACCAACGATGCGGTGCGACGCATAAGAATATAAACGCGCCGCGGAGTTTTATATAATGAGGGGGGAGGGCGCATTATGAATGGGGTGCTCCTTCCAGCACTTCTCCCTATACGCCAATGGTCAATCATGCTATAATGGGTAAGAATTTTATTGCATTTTGCATGGTAAAGGAGCATTTCAATCATGAGCAAAGTTTACGTCATCGGACATAAATCCCCAGATACCGACAGCATCGCGGCTGCGATTTCTTATTCCTATCTGAAGCAGCAGCAGGGCGTGGAAGCCGTCGCTGCCAGAGCGGGCGAACCGAATAAGGAAACCCAGTACGCGCTGGACTATTTCAAGATGGAAGCACCGGAATACCTCGAAAAAGTCGAAGCCGGCACGAAGCTCATTCTTGTCGATCACAATGAATCCAAGCAGTGCGTCGATGGGGCCAAAGAGGCCGATGTACTGGAACTCATTGACCATCATCGCATCGGTGACTTCGAAACCACGAATCCGATCTTCATCCTCGTCCGTCCGGTGGGCTGCGTGAATACCGTCATTTGGGGTCTCTACAAGGCTGCTGGCGTAAAACCGTCTCAGGCTGTCGCCGGTATGATGCTTTCTGCGATCATCTCCGATACCGTTCTCTTCCGTTCCCCGACCACGACCGAAGAAGATAAGGCCGCCGTCAGAGAACTCGCAGAAATCGCCGGTGTCGACTATGAAAAGTACGGCATGGATATGCTGAAAGCAGGCGCAGACATTTCCGACTACTCGGCTGAAAAACTCGCCGGCAACGATACCAAGGAATTCGAATCCGCTGGTAAGACCTTCAGCTGCGGACAGATCTCCGTCATGGATCTCGCTCCGATCAATGCGAAGAAAGCGGATATCATGGCTGCTCTGGAAGCCACCAAGGCTGCCAAAGGCTATGCGGCTTCCTACCTCATGGTGACGGATATCCTCGCAGAAGACACCTATCTGTGGTTCACCTCCGGCGCAGAAGAGGCAGCAGAAAAAGCCTTCGGCAAAAAAGCAGAAAACGGCGCTGTCTATCTGCCGAAAGTCATGTCCCGTAAGAAACAGGTCGCTCCATTCCTTCTGAAGGCTTACGCTGAATAAGAGAAATGACGCTCTGAAAGCCCATAGTGACGGAAGTCATGTGGGCTTTTCTTAATGAGGAAGGAAGGTACAGTTCTCTGGATCTCCCTCCTTCCTTTGGAAGGAGGTGGCGCGAAGCGCCGGAGGTTGGCTTGCTTTTTCGCTATAGGTAACATTCGGGCGGCCAACCCCGCCTCGCTACGCGAGGCTGCCCCTTCCAAAGGAAGGGGCTCGTGCGGGAGAAAAGGGGGAGTGTAAGAATGAATAATGCAATCCAAAACTCGCGGCGCTTTCTATTTTATGCGCCGCACCGCCAACCTGAACCCTGAACCCTGAACCTTTCTAATCCCTAATCCCTAGCTACTTATTAAAAGGACTACTCATGAACAACTACTTAGACACTTTGAATCCCCGGCAGCGCGAGGCGGTCGAGACGGTAAAGGGGCCTGTGCTCATCATGGCGGGCGCCGGATCTGGCAAGACGAAAGCCCTGACCTGCCGCATCGCATACATGCTTGAGCAGGGAATCTATCCGAATGAAATCCTCGCGATCACCTTCACGAATAAGGCGGCACAGGAAATGAGAGAACGTGTGCACAATCTGGTGGGCCCTGCTGCGGATCGCATCTGGATGTACACCTTTCATTCCTTTGGCGCGCGCTTCCTTCGCCGCGAGATCGCTTCCTATCCGCCTTATACAGACCGCTTCACCATTTATGACTCCGATGACTCGAAGACGCTGGTGAAAAACTGCCTGAAGGAGCTGAATCTGGATGATAAGCAGTTCCAGCCGAATGCGATGCAGAACCGGATCTCCTCAGCGAAGAACCAGCTGATCGATCCGAAGAAGTACAGAGAGCTGGCAGGAAGCAATTTCTTCAACCAGAAAGCAGCGGATGTATACGAGCTCTATGACAAGCACATGAAGGAGAACAATGCACTTGACTTCGACGATCTCTTATATATCACGACGAAGCTGCTCTCCATCGAGACGATCCGCAAGCGCTGGCAGGACAGATTCCACTATATCCTGATCGACGAATATCAGGATACGAACCATGCACAGTACCTGATGGCCAAGTACATCGCGGGGAAGACGCAGAATATCTGTGCGGTCGGTGATGCGGACCAGAGCATTTATTCCTGGCGCGGAGCGGATCTTCGGAATATCATGGATTTCCAGAAGGACTACCCGAAGGCAAAGCTCATCAAGCTCGAGCAGAACTATCGCTCAACGCAGACGATCCTGGATGCGGCGAATGCGGTCATCCAGAACAATCCGGGCCGCCCGTCGAAGCGTCTGTGGACGGAGAACAATGCCGGTACACATCTCAAATACTACACCGCGATCGATGAACATGCGGAAGCGAATTTCATCATCGAAACCATGCAGAAAGAGCATACGGAAAAGCACCGCCCATATGGCGATATGGCAGTCCTCTACCGCATGAATGCCCAGTCGCGTGTCATCGAAGAAGCGCTCGTCAGACGCGGCATCGGCTATACGATGGTCGGCGGGACGCGCTTCTACGATCGCGCGGAAATCCGCGACATGCTGGCCTATCTGAAGGTCATCAATAATTTCAAGGATAATATCAGCCTTATGCGCATCATCAATACGCCGAAGCGCGGTATTGGAGGGACAACGGTCCAGAAGCTCCTGGACTATGCGAATGCCGGCGGCATGTCGATGTTCGAAGGCATCATGGCCATCGAGGGCAGCGGGCTTTCTTCTGCCACGCAGCTGAAACTGACGAATTTCTCCGCGATGATTTTTGATTTCCTGAATGCGTCCACGGAAATGAATGTGTTCGAGCTGATTCAGAAGGTCATGACTGATACGAAGTATCTAGCGCAGCTGCAGGAAAGCAAGGATCCGCAGGCGCAGAGCCGCGAGGAAAACCTGGGCGAGCTCCTCTCTGTCGCGAAAGACTTCATCACCGAGCAGCCGGAAGGCGGACTTCCGGAATTCCTTGAAAAAGTCGCTCTCGTGAATGATGTCGACTCCTATGAAGGGGAAGATGATCGCGTCACGCTGATGACCATCCACAGCGCGAAGGGGCTGGAATTTCCGCTCGTCTTCCTGCCGGGCATGGATGAAGGTATTTTCCCGGGTGTCCGTTCCTTCATGGAGCCGGCGGCTCTCGAGGAAGAGCGCCGCCTCTGCTACGTAGCGATCACGCGCGCGAAGGAAGAACTCTATATGTCCAATGCCCACATGCGCACTATGTACGGTAAGATCAATTCATACATGCCGAGCCGTTTCATTGAGGAAATTCCGCCGGATCTCGTGGATAAGGTCATCACGGAAGAAGAACGTGAACGCGTGCAGTTTAAGGAAAGAAGCCGCAATGAAAGAGCGAGCCGCTTCGCCCTCTCACAAGCCTCCTCTCCCGTGAAGAAGCCGAAGGCGGTGAGCGCGCGCTATGACTGGCAGGTCGGTGATACCGCTGTCCATACCATGTGGGGCAAAGGCAAGGTCATCTCCGTCACTGGCAGCGGGAAAAATATGATCCTGAAAATCGAATTCCCGGGGAATAAGATGAGAAGCCTCATGGTGGCATTTGCGCCGATCACGAAGGGAAATGAGTGACTAGTGACTAGTGACTAGTGACTGGTGACTGGTGAATTGAATACCGACTTCGGGCATCTCTCTTTCATACCGCCAGTGCCTTATTCGCCCTTTCGGGCACCTTCCCCTCGAGGGGAAGGCTATTTATACTCAGCGGCGCTTCTATATTTTTGATGCGCCGTACTACAACCCTGAACCCATCAACCTGAACCCTTCAACCTTTTTGCTATATTTGAGACAGTCTCTTTACACGAGGAAATATCTATGGTACCGGAAGACATCAAAGAACAAGCAGAGAAACTCAAGAAAGAACTCCGCCATCACAGCTACCTGTACTATGTGCTGGACCGGCCGGAGATCTCGGATTTTGAATTCGATCACATGTACCGCGAGCTGGTGGATCTGGAGAAAGCATATCCCGAGCTGGTGACGCCGGACTCCCCGACGCAGCGTGTCGGCGGGAAAGCGTCCGATGATTTTCAGAAAGTCCGCTTCAGAAAGCCGATGCTATCGCTGGCGAATGCGTTCAACGCGGACGAGCTTCGTGATTTTGACCGCCGCGTGAAGGCGGGGCTGGGCGCAGACCATGTTGAGTACATCACAGAGCTGAAGATCGACGGGCTTTCCATGAATCTCATTTATGAGAACGGCAGCCTCGTCCAAGGCCTGACACGCGGGGATGGCCGTGTGGGGGAAGATGTGACGGCGAATGTGAAGACCATTCACACCATCCCTCTCTATATAGAGAATGCGCCGCCCTATCTGGAAGTCCGCGGCGAGGTGTACATGCCGCGGAAATCCTTCATCGCACTGAATGAAGCGCGGGATGAGGCAGGCATCATGCCCTTTGCGAATTGCCGCAATGCGGCGGCAGGCTCCCTGCGCCAGCTCGACCCCCATGTGACGGCGTCAAGAAATCTGGCTTTTTTTGCCTATGCACTCGGAGACATCGAGGGCATGGAGATCAAAAGCCAGGAGGAACTGCTGAAGAAGCTCTCCGATTTCCACTTTCAGGTGAATCCGAACTATCGGAAATGGAGCTCCATCGAAGGCGTCATCGAAGGGGTGAACGAGTGGGAAGCAAAGCGGCATGACCTTGGCTATGATACCGACGGCATGGTCATCAAGGTGAATGATTTCAGTGAGCAGCGTGCGCTGGGAGCGACGGTCAAGGATCCGAAGTGGGCGATGGCTTACAAATATCCGCCGGAAGAAGCTGAGACGCGCATCGAGAAGATCGTCGTCACGATGGGGCGGACAGGCGTGCTGACACCATCGGCGGATCTCACGCCGGTGCATCTTGCGGGGACGACTGTGAAGCGCGCGACGCTGCACAATCTGGACTTCATCCGTGAGAAAGACATCCGCGAAGGAGACTATGTCCTCATCTACAAGGCCGGTGAAATCATACCGGAAGTGGCCAAGGTCTTGAAGGAGAAGCGAAACGGCACGGAGGTGCCTTTCGAAATGCCCGCGGTCTGTCCTGTCTGCGGAGGCCCAGTCAGCCGCGTCGAGGGCGAAGCGGCTTTCCGCTGCACGAATCCGGAATGCGGCGGTGTCGTCCGTGAGAAGCTCATTCACTTTGCTTCCCGTGATGCGATGGATATCGACGGCATGGGGCCCTCCGTGGTGGATAGCCTGATCGCCTATCATCTCGTGAATGATCCCTCCGATTTCTATACCCTGAAACAGGAAGATATCGAGCAGATCGAGCGCATGGGGGAAAAGAGCGCGCAGAATCTCATCGCCGCCATTGCGGACAGCAAGGGGCGGGGGCTCGCGAAGCTGCTCTTCGGGCTGGGTGTCCGTTTCCTCGGTGAAAAAGGAGCGGAGCTCATCGCGAAGCGTTACCATACCATGAGCGCGCTCATGGAGGCTGACGCGAGCGATATACAGGAGACGGAAGGCATCGGCAAAGTCATCGCAGGCAGCCTCTTCGACTATCTGCATGACATGAAGCACCTCATGATCATCGATAAGCTCCGCAATGCCGGCGTCTCGATGGAGGAAATCGAAGAAGAACATACGGGCGGCGCTTTCGAAGGCGAGATGGTCGTACTGACCGGCAAGCTCACCCGTATGGGCCGCCGTGAGGCTTCGGATCTTATCAAGCAGCAGGGCGGTGATACCCAGAGCTCCGTCACGAATAAGACCACGCTAGTCGTTGCCGGAGAGGACGCGGGCAGCAAGCTGGAAAAAGCCAGAGCCAAAGGCATCCCGGTGATCGATGAAGAAGAATTCCTGAAACGAGCAGGACGATAAAATAAGGGAAACACTGATTCAATCATTGTCAGATTCTACGATTGAATCAGCATTTTCTTAATACATTTATTTATCTATCAAGGAGAACTATCATGAGCAACACGAACAAAAAAGTCAAAGTCCACTATGAAGGTACCTTTAACGACGGCACCAAGTTTGATTCCTCTTACGACAGAGGCGATCCGATCGAATTTCTCTGCGGCGCCGGTCAGATGATCAAAGGCTTCGATGAAGCGGTCAAGGATATGGCAGTCGGAGAAATCAAGAATATCCACCTCATGCCGGAGGAAGCATACGGCATGCCGGATCCGGACAACATCCTGACCATCGAGCAGAAGCAGATGCCGGGATCTGAAGAGCTGGAAGTCGGCGAAAAAGTGTACCTTTCCGGCCCGATGGGACAGCGTTTCCCTGTCAAGGTCACTGCCAAGACCGATACGACCATCACCTTTGATGCGAATCATGAAATGGCAGGCAAGGAGCTGAATTTCAAGATCGAGCTCGTTTCTGTCGGCTGATTTTTCTATGCAAAAAAAGCCAGTGGATGTGAATACTTTTCACACCCACTGGCTTTTTGATTGTCTGCCAGGGAAACGTTGATTCAATCGTTGTCCGAATGAATCAGCGTTTCCCTGGATCTTGACCGCTTTTCCGGTGGATCACTCTTTGACGGCGGGGAGCTTCAGCTGGCTGCCCGGTGTCAGTATGCATGCATCCCCCAGATGATTCAGCTGCTGCACTTCATAGATGTATTTTCGCACATCCATGCGATCATCGACTTTCTTTGCTGCTATATCCCAGAGCGTATCATTGTCCTGTACAGTCACGATCTCATACGTCTCTTCGCCGGCCATACTGTCTGCATTGACATTCCAGCCACATAAAAGAATGGCTGCGATCAGAATCATTACGGCTTTTCTCATGGACATCAATCCTCCATTCCATCGGTCTTTTCGTCACTCTCATCTCTGAAATTATATTACTTCATGGAAAAGGGGCGAACAAGAGAACACCAGATTAGAAATTCGGGGAGCATATATTTGGGGGTTCATGCCGAGCCGCCAGAAGCAGCAAAGAGGCATCGGGAGATGATACCGCTTCCGTGCTTCGCTTCATTCCCACTCGGCGCGGTATGCCCGATGAAAATTCCCACTGGTGGGCGGCCTTCTCGGGAAAGCAGCCATGATTTTCCCACTTGGTCATCAATCCAAATTGACTATGTTCCTGCAAAATGCTAGTATTAGTACAAATCTTATTTCACTCTCTTTGCTGCGTCTTTGGAGGCAGGAAAGAGGATTTCAAGGAAGACACAGGGATGAAGCTCTTCATCACGCTGCGTCTTCCAAGGGAAATACGGATCGGATCGATGCCCGATCGGAGTCCGTATTTCCCTGGATAAGACAGGCAGGGTATGATACTTACTTACGGGGAATCAAAAGTCGGTCTGGTGCGGAAGGTCAATGAGGATGCGATCTCGCTCTCTGTACCAGATGTATATCTTCTGGCCGATGGCATGGGCGGCTATGATGGCGGGCAGCTTGCCAGCCGTCTTGCTGTTTCTGCTGCAGAAGATTTTTTCCGGAGAAAATGCGAAGAACCGGTATCGGAAGCGCTCGTGAAAGAGGCCGTACTGTCAGCGAATGATGCGATCCTCGCTGAAAAGGTGAAGACACCGTCACTCTCTTCGATGGGGACGACGATGGTCGCCTGCGCCTTTTCTAAGGGGCAGGTCTTCTGGGCGCATGTGGGAGACAGCCGCCTCTATGTCTGGCAGGATGGCAGTCTCTCCCAAGTGACGGTGGATCACTCCTTCGTGATGCAGCTGGTGGCAGAAGGTAAGATTTCCAAAGAAGAAATGCGTCTGCACCCCAGAAAGAATGAGATCACGCGTGCGGTCGGCATCGAGCGGCCCCTCTCGGTGGATACGGGATGCTTTCCTGTGAGCGAGGGGACGCTGCTCCTCCTCTGCAGCGATGGCCTTTCCGGCATGGTCGAGGACGAGACACTCTCACGCGTGATCGGAGAGAGCCCCCTGCGTGAGCAGAAAGACATAGACGCGCTGGGCAGAAGGCTGATGGAGCTGGTCTATGCCGCCGGCGCAAAGGATAATGTGTCGGTCATTCTGGCACTTTTTGCATGAGAACGGAGGAAGGGACGGTCAGCAGCCGTGTTTTTTTCGGGCGGCTCCCTTCAGGGAAATGCTGATCCTTTCGCGGAATCAGCGTTTTCTTAGATTTCCATAACCAATAACAATAATCAATAGACGGAGCAAACAATGATAGGAAAGATTCTTGACGAACGATATGAGCTGATCAAAAAGATCGGCTCGGGCGGTATGGCCGATGTCTATATGGCCAAGGACATCCTTTTGGATCGTGTCGTGGCGGTGAAGATCCTGCACGGCAATTTCGCAGAAGATGAAGACTTCGTCCTGCGTTTCCGCCACGAAGCACAGTCCGCGGGCAAGCTCACGCATCCGAATATTGTCGGCATCTATGATGTCGGCTGTGATGGCGATATCCACTATATCGTCATGGAGTATGTGGAAGGGCAGACCCTGAAGCAGTACATCCAGTCGCATCCGAGCATTCCGATCGATACCGCAGTCCGTATCGCCATCGACATCGGAAATGCGCTCGAAGAAGCACATGACAATGGCATCATCCACTGTGATATCAAGCCGCACAATATCCTTCTGACGGGAGATGGCAAGGTGAAGGTCACCGACTTCGGCATCGCGCGCGCTATCAATTCTTCGACCGTCATCGACAAGCAGTCCATCTTAGGCTCAGTACACTACCTCTCGCCGGAGCAGGCAGCCGGAGATAAGATCACGGAGAAGACGGATATTTATTCTCTCGGCATCGTGCTCTATGAAATGCTGACGCACCATCTGCCCTTCGAAGGGGAGACAGCTGTCTCCATCGCGCTGAAGCATATGCAGGGGGATGTGCCGCGTCCGACGAAGTACAATCCGGCGATCTCGCCCATGCTCGAAGAGTGCCTTCTGACGGCGCTGCAGAAAGATCCGAATAAACGCTATGATACGGTGGGGGATTTTATTTCTGAGCTGAAAATCGCGCAGGGCTTCACCACGACCATTTACAAACCGGCTTCGCACGACTTCACGGCGATGACGCGCCCGATCCACAAAGCATCCCGGAAGCCGAAAAAAATATCCAAAGAAAGCAAGATCCTGAACTACATCGGCAATATGCCGCAGAAATACATCTGGATCAGCATGGCGGTCCTTTTCGTCTGCTGCTTTGCATGGGCCTTCTTCTCCTTCGGCAGCTTCTGGAGCAGCCAAAATGTCACTGTGCCCAATGTCGTCGGCAAGCCTGTCGAGGTCGCACAGACGACGCTGCAGAAGCTCGATCTCAAGGTATCTGTCGATGAGATCGCCAGCGACGATGTCCCTGCGGGGGAGGTCATTTCCCAGACGCCGATCGCCGGAACAAATGTCAAGGCGAAGCGCATCATCCACCTCACCGTCAGCAAAGGCGGCTCTGCGATGCTGATCCCTGACCTCAAGGGACTGACCCTTTCTCAGGCAAAGGAACGTCTCGACAAGCTCGGTCTCACGCTCGGGGCGGTCGAAAATGGCAATGATCCGGATAAGCCGTCGGAAATCATCATTTCCCAGAGTCCGGAGCCAGGCAGCAAGACGACGAAGGGGACGCGCGTCAATATCGTCATCAATATGAAGCAGAAAGTCACCATCCCGAGTGTCGTAGGCATGACGCTTTCGGATGCGAAGAATACGCTTTCTTCTTTGAAGCTGGCTGTCGGCACCATCACGGCCAGCGATGGCAGCTCGATCGATGATCAGAGTGCGGTCGTCGTCTCGCAGGATCCGGCGGCTGGTGAGACAAAGTCTGATACGGTCGTGAACCTCACTGTCGCGGCGAAACAGAGGGCCAAGAAGAACGGTACCGTGAATATTTCCATCCCGAAAGGCGGAAATCCGCGTCAGGTCGACATCCTTGTGAGCGATGACAATGGCAGGCGTACCGTATACAGTGCCAAGGCCAATCCGGGGAGCACCGTCAGCAAGGATGTCTCCGGCAGCGGCAGCGTGCGTGTACAGGTCGTCATCGACGGCTCTGTCGTACAGGACAGGGAGCTCTGATGAAAGGAATCATTCTTAAAAATCAAAACGGCTATTTCTCGATCGCAGGAGAAGGGGAGCAACTCACCCTTTGCCGCTCGCGGGGAAAGCTGAAACGGAAAACGGATATCCTCGTGGGGGATGCGGTCGAATATGAGACAGGGCTCGGCAGTGAAGGCGTCATCACGAGGGTGTATCCCAGGAAAAATGCCCTGCATCGTCCGCCCGTCGCGAATGTCGACCAGCTCGTCTTGGTGAGTGCCATCCGCACACCGGATCTCTCGCTTGGCATCTTAGACAAAATGATCCTCATGGCAGAAAATGAGGATATCGAGCCGCTGCTCGTGATCAATAAATGCGATCTGGCCAAGGAAGCCGCCCAAGAGGTACAGGCTCTTTATCAAAAAGCGGGCTATACCTGCATCCTGACCTCGCTGGTGACCGGTGAGGGGCTCGATGCGCTCAAGGCTGCCTTTCAGGGGCCTGTCATTGCCTTCTCCGGCCCTTCGGGCGTCGGGAAATCCAGTCTCCTGAATCATTTTCTGGCGCGCACCCATTTCGAGGCAGGAGCCGTCAGCCGGCACACCGGCCGCGGGCGCACTACGACCCGCCACGCCGAGCTTGTCCAGACCGAGAATGCACATTTCCTGATGGATACGCCGGGCTATACGCTGCTCGATGTGCTTCATGTCAAAGCGGACGATCTGGCGTACCTCTACCGCGAATTTCGTCCTTTCCTTGGGAAATGCCGCTTCCGCGACTGCATCCATGCGAAGGAGCCGGACTGCGCGATCCGGGACGCCGTCACGCGCGGCGATATCCAAGAAAAACGGTATCTGTCCTATCTCCATCTGTTAGAAGAAATCAAAGAATCTGAAGCGAGGAGGTTTCTATGAAAATCGCACCATCTCTCTTATCCGCTGATTTTGCCAATCTTGCGTCCGAACTGAAGGATATCGAAAAGGGCGGCGCGGATCTTGTCCATCTGGACGTCATGGACGGTCATTTCGTGCCGAATCTGACCTTCGGATGTCCCATCATCAAAGCGCTCCGAAAGCATACGACACTTCCTTTCGATGTGCATCTCATGACCGAGCATCCGGAAGTCTATTTCGAGGATCTGGCAAAGGCTGGGGTGCAGATGGTCTCCTTCCATGCGGAAGCGGCTGTCCATCATGACCGCCTCGTCCATGCCATTCAGGAAAAAGGGATGAAAGCAGGCATCGCGCTGAATCCCGGGACGCCGCTTTCTATGATCGAAGAGCTACTGCCGATCTTGGACTTCGTTCTCATCATGTCAGTCAATCCCGGCTTTGGCGGGCAGAAATTCATTTCCTACTCGCTGGATAAGATACGCAGGCTGAAGGACATGGCAAAGGCGATGCATCGGGAAGATCTTGATATCGAAGTCGATGGCGGCGTCACACCGGATAATATCCTCGCACTCGGAGAAGCCGGTGTCACCATTTCTGTCGCAGGCTCATCCGTCTTCGGGAAGCCGGATCGCAAAGCAGCGATCGAAGCTTTAAGAAAACGCTGATAGGGGTGTTTCCTTAGATTGATCGTATAGGGGAAGTCTTCGGAAGGACTTCCCCTTTTTTTTCAGGGAGGTGATGGGTATGTCCTTTGAACCTGTGCAGCTTCTTTTTCTCATCATCTGGGGATTCTTCCTTTACAAAGCTCTTTTCAAGCGGAGAAAGAGACCGCCGGCAGACCTGCCGCCGGATATCCCGCCGCAGGGAAAAAATGTGCCGCCTCCTGCCGCTGATGCAGATGGCGAGTATGACTATCAGGCGCTTCGCAAGAAAATCCTCACCACCTGGGGCAAACAGGAAGAGGCCAAAGAGCTGGATCTGCCGGACGAAATGGAAAAACCGGTCTACCATGAAAAACCTTTACCAAAGCCCCCTCTTTCTGCTACAATAAACAAAAAGGAAGTGACGGCAGAGCAGGGGCTCTCTATGCAGGAAAGAGTACGCCTGGAACAAATGCAGGCCTATATCAGACAGAAGCCGGTGAAAGAGGAGCGCGGGCATCAGGAAGGGACGCTTCCATCGGAAGAGAAGTCTGTGCCTTCCGGCGGGGAATGGACGGAAAAGGATGCCAGAGAATGGGTGCGCTATGATGCGATCTTCGGATCTCCTCGATCGAGGTCGCCATGGCAGCCGATCGGAAGGCGATGAGTTTGCATTTTGTCCTTTGGTTCGGTACAATTAGGCATATTCCGCGGTGATAAAAGAATAGGTTTTAGAAGGAAGGTGAGACGATGGATAGATTTAATGAAGAGATTTATGGGAAAGTGCTGTGGGAATGTTACCGATCGAAAGTTTACATCGTCATGCTTTCACTGATGTATGTGCTGCTCGGGGCAGGAGCGGTGATTTTGGCGATGGATGAGGATCAATTTCTCTTCTACGTTCTGGCAGTGGCAGTGATCTTTTTCTGCCTGTGGCGGATCAACCGTGTGCATCATCCGGTTGCGCTCATTTGCGAAAAGAAACTGCTTGTCGCAGTCCCTTGGTCCTTTTTCACCTTTGACTACTACATCACCTTCCGTGCGCTCTACATGCCTGTGTCGTACAAGGATGTGGCAGGCGTCTCCAGCCGGTGGAATCATCTCTATATCGGCGGCAGAGAAGAGGGGGGACTTGTCTCTCTTCCCGTACAGCTTGCTTATGTTTCCCGAGATGCCAAGTATGATTTCCAGAACTGGGTCGAAAGCAAACAGTGTGAATAAGAAAAAGAGCCGGCCCTCCGGCTCTTTTTTGATGCATTTTTCACAACGTACTTCTCATCTCCTGCTTTCCCCCTTGCAACGCCCGTCTCATTATGTTACCATAGCGCTAGTGCGGAAGTATGACGGAACCGCTGATGCAATCTGTCAACGATTGAACCCTTCTTTCGTTACTTCCCTGATCATGATTTATGAGGTGAAAAAATGGCTGCAAAAATTACGTATACGATTCAGGAAGAGCTGGGGGATCTCTCCACGGCTTCCAATGGATGGAAAAAACAGCTGACCTATACCAGCTGGAATAATAGAGGCGAAAAGTTCGATCTGCGTTCTTGGAATGAAGAACATACGGCGATGACCAAAGGTCTGACGCTGACGAAAGATGAACTGATGAAGCTTCGCGACATCCTGAATGATATCGACTTCGACAAATATGAATCCTGAGGATCCGTCCTCGCGCTTTTCCAGCCTGGAAAAAGGCTCTCCCTATGGAGAGCCTTTTGGCGTATATGGGGGATTTTTAGGCAGTCCGTCGAATCGGGGGTAGGAGTACATGCATCGGCATATATGAGGGGGCTTTTCATATCCATTAGAAATGGATATGGAAAGCGGCGATGGCATGAGAATGCCGCATTCCCCTATCTCCTTAGACCACTTTTCATCCCGCTTCGATACCAATATCCGCCCTTCGGGCGTTTCCTTAGCTCCATTTCTATTGTTTTTTGATTGACTTCACAAGTCACAGTTTTTTTACAGGAGATTACGATTTATGCAAATCCTTTCTACTGATGCTTCGGCATCGCGTACACAGCAGGCGATCCTTGTCGGGCTGGTCGGTCTGGCCGTGAACTTCGTTCTGGGCGGCGTGAAGGTATTCATCGGCTGGCAGAGCGGTTTCCTCTCTGTCATGGGTGATGGCTTCAACAACATCACAGATATGGGCTCGGTGCTCCTGCTCATGATGACTTTTTACTATGCCGCCAAACCATCCGACACAGAGCATCCTTTCGGACACGGGCGCTTGGAGTATATCAATTCGACTGTGATGGCAGCCGTCATTCTATATGTTGGTATTACTCTTGGGAAAGAATCCATCGAGAAGATCCTGCATCCCGAAGATACCCATTTTACGCCGCTTGTCGCCGGCATTCTGGTCTTCGGCCTCATCGGGAAGCTCTTCCTGGCATGGTGGTATAAAAGAGCCAGCCAAAGGCTTTCCTCCGATTCCTTCCTTGCCTACAGCGCCGACTCGCTCTCGGATATGCTCTCTACGGCAGGTGTCCTTGTCGCGACGCTCGTAGAATATTTCTTCGGCTGGCATATCGATGGCGTGATGGGCGTCATCATGTCCCTCTTCATCCTTTGGACGGGCTATGGCATCATGAAGCAGGCGGTGAATGATATCTTAGGGTCGACGCCGGATGCCGAGCTGTACAAGGAAATCAAGGAAACGATCCTCCAGTGTCCGGGCGTTTATGGTGTCCATGACCTCATTGTCCATGACTATGGCCCGGAGAACCATTTCGCGACCGCCCATGTCGAGCTCGACAGCAATCTGAGTCTCGTCGAGAGCCATGAGCTGGCTGAAAATGTCATGACCACCCTTCGTGAGAAGCTGAAGGTGCAGGCGACCATTCATGCTGACCCGAAAGCCGTATCAAATCCGAAGGAAGGCGAGTATCAGCGCGATCTCGAAGCAGCCATTTACCGCTCCGGCCTGCCTTTGTCCTACCATGATTTCTTCGCCGAAGAGCAGGGGGATACCATCCATATGTCCTTCGAAGTCCAGCTCAAGGGCGCATGCCGAAAGACAGATCAGGAAATCTACCAGGCACTCCAGAAAGAGCTTCTCTCGATCAATCCGCATTATCACGTCGAGATGATGGTGGATCGGAACTTCATCAGCGGGAAAGTGTACGGAGAAAGCCGTGAGGATCTCTTTGACAAGGGAGAGAAGAATTGACGGGGAAAGGCCCGGCCTCTCCGGTTTTCCCCTTTGCGATTTCTTACAATTATGTTACAATAGAAAGGAAATTGAGACTGACAATCGAATAGACGGATAGCGATAGAAGAAAATAGGATGAAGGAAGTGCAGCGTATGAAGAAAAAGTGCAGCGCACTGCTCCTGGCAGGATTTCTTGCTTTCGGGGCGGGGCAGATTTCGATGGCAGACTACATGGTAGGTTCCAGAGGACCGGAAGTGCAGAACATTCAGCGTCGGCTGATCTCCAATGGCTACCGCCTGAAAGCGGACGGTAACTATAACAGCCAGACTTCGGCTGCGGTCAAGAAATTCCAGTTCAAAAAGCATTTGGACGTCGATGGGATCGTGGGGCCTGCGACATACAAAGCCCTGATGGGAAAGGCAATGAGCTGGGCGCCGGAGAAATCGACACGCAAGGCGGGACACGAGGCGAATCACAAGACTTTTATGGGCATCGATGATGCGACCGTTGAGTGGCACCATGAAAACGCGATGTCTTCGACAGTGAAAGCCATCATGGAAGAAGCAAAGAAATATGTCGGCGTACCGTACCAGTTTGGCGGCACGACACCCAGAGGCTTCGACTGCTCCGGCTTCATCCAGTACGTATTCAACCGGAAGGGCATCGTTCTTCCCCGCGGAGCGGATGAACAGTATAGTGCGGGCCGCAAGGTATCTGTCAATGCACTGAAGCCAGGGGATCTTGTCTATTTCCAGACCTATGCCGAAGGCATCTCTCATTCCGGTCTCTATCTCGGTGACGGTTACTTCATCAGTGCCACGAGCAGCCAGGGCGTCGCGGTCGCGACCATGAAGAGCGGTTACTGGCATGACCGCTACATGGGAGCCAATCGCGTGCTGTGATCGGCGGGCATTTCCCTTACATTTGACTTACAAAAGGCTGTGAAGGATGGCTTCACAGCCTTTTTGATACGGCAGGGCTCCTTCTCTGCCTCCTCTTTCGTTTTTAAGGAGTATTCCATGCGTATCGCAATGATCCAGATGGCATCCGCTTCCGGTGACGTGGAGAGAAATATCAGTCGTGCTTTTTCTATGATGGAAGAAGCGGCAGAAAAGAGTGATCTCCTTGTACTCCCCGAGCTGTGGACGATCGGCTATAATTTTCATCACTTCGAAGAGCATATCCTTTCCCGCCATGCTGCGCTTCTCGAAAAGCTCTCTGACTTTGCAAGGACGCACCGTGTGACACTCTCTCCGGGAACACTTCCGATCCGTCACGGTGCTATGATACAGAATACAGGCTTCCTTTTTGCGCCGGATGGAAAGTGCATCGCAGAGTACAGCAAGCGGCATCTTTTCCAAGGGTACCTCGAAGCCAAGCTCTTTCATCCAGGGGATGCGCTCATGCAGACGAGGATCCATGGCATCCAGACGGGAATGGCTGTCTGCTATGAGTTCTATTTCCCGAAGATGTGGAGGAAAATGGCAAAGGCCGGGACGACCCTCGTCCTCGCGCCCGCTTCCTGGCCGAAGAAGCATATCCTCCAGTGGCGTGTCCTTTCCTCTTCCCGTGCCATCGAGAACGGCATCTGCATCTGCGCCGTCAATATGGCAGGTACCTATAAGGATGTCGTCCTCGGCGGACACTCCCGCTTCATCGATCCCCTGGGGCATGTCCTCGTAGAAGCGGGCGAGGGCGAGGAGATCTGCTACGCTGAGTATGACGAGGAAAAATATAAAGACCTCGGCAAAAATCTCTCCGTCGTCTCCGGCGTCGTGTATGGAAAACAATGAAAGACTTCCGGCATGAAAAACATCCGCACTTCTTTTATAGAAATGCGGATGTTTTTTTATGCGTCTTCATAGGCCCCTGCGTCAGGCTTGCGCGATGATATAAAAGAGAGACAAAGCACGCTTGAAATTAATGCTATAAACATAATTTATTATTTAGTTATTAGAGATTGCTTGCGTTTTATCAGTTATATCATTATAATGATAAAAGAGCTGACTTGTGTTTTATAAGATACGATAAAGCTCACACTTATATTTTCTGATACATAATTCGACAACTACATAGGAAACAGGACAGGGGAAGCTGGTGAGAATCCAGCACTGTTCCGCAACTGTATGGGGAGCTCTCTCATGGCAAGTCCGTCACGAGGACATGAGAAGCGAGGAACTCAGTCAGAGTGCCTGCCTGTTTCTACTGCAGGAAACCTGGCTCGTTCAAAGTCAGGGGCATGGGTTGACTCTCGAAGCCGTGCTTGCAAAAAGTGTGAAAAGGCGCAGCGCCTCACAAAAAAATGAAAAGAATGTACGGCTTCAAAAGAGCACCGCTGGGGAGAAACCACGCAGCAGAGCCTCTTTGCGAGATCAGACCTATGATTTTCCTGAAAATCGAAAAGCTATCGAATGAATAGCCGCAGATACAGAGCGTGCTTTGTGGTGCCATGAAATGAGTACACAGCACAGCCTGTTTTTCTGCGGCTTTTTTGTATCGGTCGGAGAGACGGTGATGAGGAGAAAGCACCGTTTCTTCAGGGAAGAGAGGTACATATGATGAATAGGAAACACTATTTACACATCTTAGGTACGGCCGTGGTGGCGACGCTGTGCAGCATCACGAACAATTTTTCGGGGGGGGTAGCTGCAGCAGAGGCGTTGTCTGCTTCCGATGCTCCGGAATTTGAACTGGCTGGAATCACTGTCGAAGCGAAACGCCCGGATTGGGAATCCAAACTCTCTCCAGGTACCGTCACTGTCATTCGTCCAGAAGAATATAAGGGTGAGCAGAAGGATCTTCCTGATTTACTGAAAATGGTCCCGGGCGTGCATGTGCGTGAAGTGAATGGCAAGGGACAGTATACCGTCGTCACTGTTCGTGGTTCTACCGCAGCACAGGTCGGCGTCTTTGTCGATGGTGTCATGACGAACCTCGGCGGTGATGCAGCCGTGGATATTTCCACCATTCCTGTCAAAAATGTAGAACGCATCGAAGTCTACCGCGGATATATCCCAGCACGTTTTGGCGGGACCTTCATCGGCGGTGTCATTAACGTGGTGACAAAGAAACCGACAAAGGCGAATATCTCGGCAGAACTCGGCAAAGCCTCTTTCGGAGGAAAGAGCGCCAGCCTGGAAGTGGTGAGCCCGCTCGCCTCTGGCAGCTTACTCGTAGGCCTGAACTATGAAGCAGCGAAAGGGGATTTTCCGTATCATAACTATTCTATGGACTCAGATATAGCAAGGGCGTCTTACAGAAAAAGTTATGAAAATGCTTTGCGTGGTGTAGAAGCTTATACTAAGATGACGGATTCAAATACATTTCATAAAACTAATATTGATAGCCTGTACAATAACGGAGAAGGGAGTATATCAAAAGATGTATATGACAGATTTGTAAATAGTAGTGGGCAAGTCGATAGTGATGACTGGTTAGACTTTGTCCGAAGCGGCGGGCTGATACAGGCGGAAATTGAATATGCAAAAGAAAAGGCGAGAGCAGAATTTACGGGTTCTACGTCTTGGGATAATAAGTATGTAGAAGGTAATGAAGCCTTTTTAAAGGATGCAGCAAACTGGTATATGAAAAATAATGCCAACTTTGCTGATCGGGTAACTAGGTATCACAGGAACGTTGAAAAATTGGGGGAAAAATATAAAGATGATCCAACAACTTTAGCCGCTAAGATTAAGAGGCAGGATGAATCATTAAAAAAAGATCTTTTAAACCTGTATCTAAAGCCGGATTGGGAAAATGCAAATGGTTCCGATGGGTATTTCAAAAACAACCCTGAGGCCAAATCTCAAGTAGAGAATAAAATCTACGAGGAAGTTGATAAAAAAGCTGCTGCAGAAATTGACCGTATAAAAAATGGTGAAGCAACGCAAAAAGATAAGCTTGATACCAATGGGACAGTATATAGAGACCTAAAGTATAAATTAAGCGAAGAAGAGCTGCGAGTAAAAAATGCGGAAGCCTTAGAAAAAGCGAAAGCAGAGCGACATAGAAAGTACAACGACAGAAAAAATATCAGCAGTTTGATCAAATGGCAAAATGATAACTGGATGGTAAAAGCTTCCTATAATCATATCAACCGACATTTACCGGATTCTCTTTGGGGAATGGAACAGGTCGCTTTCAATGGATGGGATGTGGGAGCTGGAACAGATGTATATGACCATTTTTTTGCAGATAGCAGAAAACAAACTATGGATACTTACGATTTGATGCTACAAAACCGTCAGCAGCATGGTCGATTAGAATGGGGCTGGTTTGTAGATTATCAGCATCAGAAAAAAAAGTATAATGCTGAGCACAAATTGTACTATCCATGGGATGAAAATGGAAATGAAATTCCAGAGTTGTCTGCTAGTTCAGAAGCGGATACATGGAGAAATTCTGTATTGAGAGGTTGGAGCCAATATAATTCCAATAAGTATAATCTGCAGATGGACGGGAGCTATAAACTGTCTGAAAGACAAATCTTAGAATTTCAAGCCAATTATTCATACGAAAAAATGAACATTGATGGACATAATATGTACAGGGCTTTGAACACGAAAGAGCTTTGGGAATGGTTGGCTCCTACCTGGCGTGTACGAAACCGATATGAGCAAAAAATTTTGAATATCCAATTGCAGGATACCATTACCTTGGATAAAAAAGCCTCCTGGTTCCTTACGCCATCATGGAGATTCAATTCGTCTACTATTGTTGGGTATAGTGATTCTAAGAATTTTAGTGCTAATCCAGATAATTCTGCCAATGCCTTCAAGTGGTTTCACCCACGCGATAGCCAAAGAGACAGGAAGGGTACCTGGCAGTTGGCGTTAAAGAAGAATGTCAACGATAATCTGACTTTTCGCATGACGGGCGGAACTTACTATCGACTGCTTAATATGTATGAAATTGCAGGAGATGGTGCAGGGATTTTGCCGATGCCGCATAAAGGATGGGATACAGCAGCTTTTCCTCAGCCGGAATATGGAAAACAGTTTGACTTCAGTACGCTTTGGAATGGCAAATTCGGAAAATCAGATGCTTATGTGACATTAACTTATTTTTGGCGAGATACACAGCGAATGCTACAACTGCGTCGAATGGCTAAAGACTTCTTCTCATATACCAACGATAGCAAAGGCAAAGTCCATGGATTTGAATTACAAAGTGGCCTAAAATGGGATCATTTTAGTGTAGACTTAGAAGCTACTTATACTAATACTCATGCCATGGCAAAAACTGATAAGAATATACCTGGCGGAGATGATGTTTGGTATGAATCGCGGGCTACTTATCAACCTGAATGGGAAGGAAATGTAAGACTATCCTGGTTCCCAAGTCCTAAGTTTACACTTTTTAGTGAAGCACACTATATCGGAAAGTTCTACACATATACCCTTGATGGAATTGCGTCAAAGAGCAAATTTGATCTTGGATGCCCAACGCCAAGTACGACTGTTGTTAATGCTGGCATTAAGTTGCAGCCCAATAAAGCATGGCAATTTACTTTGGGATGTAATGACATATTTAACCAAAATCCTAAGCAAAAAATATTGATAGGAGATGATATGTATATAAATCCAGCTTGTCCATTACAAGGAAGAACCTATTATGCAACTATTCATTATGAATTTTAAAGTATGAAAGGATGGATTGCTATGTTAAAAAATAACTTTACCAAAATGAAACAGGCGATAATCGTTGCTGCATTGATTACAGGATCTACCTGGGGATTGCAATGGAAACTGAATGCAGGTATCCGCTATGCATTCTAAGGTCTGTCAGGCTTTCATTTTTCTCTTCTTTTCTGTTCTTCTGTGTCCATTCCTTTCTCCAAGGGTGGATGCAGAAGAATCCCCTGCGGGGGATACTCCCCAACCCATCTATGAGATGAATGCCAAAGAACAGCTCACGCCGGAAGAGGAATATGCTATGCAGTGGGGGGATGTCTTTGTCAGTGATCTGGCAGAGTATAGTCTGAATGTGAAAACAGGGCATTTAAATCCGGATGATCCCAATGAGTTAGTCATGAACGTTCGTGCTATTTATAAAGATAGAAACGTACTGGAACGATTGAAGAAGCAATATGCAGACAAACTGCAAGGGGAGAGTCTGCCTATCTGTAATGAGATGGAATTGCATTTTCATATGCACGAGGAGGAATACGCCATCACGCAGGTGAAGATTTATGACCAGAAACATCAGCTGATCAGTGAAGCGAAGCGGGAACCAATATATAAAAAAATTCCATCTAATTCTTTTGTTCAGGCTATGTACCGCATCGGGGAGCGGTTTGTAGAGTACCAGAAAAGTGTAGGAAAGAAAAGTGAACAGCAGGCAGCCCATCGTTAATCTGCCTTTCCTCTAAGTGTTTTCCCGAAGGCTTGTCTAGGAGGTGGCCTATGTTTCAGACAACGATAGCATATTTCATGAGAGGCGGGCCGTGTATGTGGCCTTTGCTCCTTTGCTCTATGGCTGTGGTCTTTATCGCGGTAGAGCGGATTCTCTATTATCGGAAGGCGATTTCTCCAGAGGCCTTTGTCTTACAGTTTTGTCAGCTGATGAATGCGGGGAAAAGGAAGGAAGCCCGCGATATGGCGGGCGTTGTGAGGGGGGATGCGGCTTCTCTGGCCTGCCGGGTCATCGATGAGGCGGGTCTTTATGGAGAAGCAGTGGAATCGGTCACCTATGAATTGGCGGATCGCGCTGTCGAGCGTCTGGAAAGTCATCTGGACTATCTAAGCGTGGTCATAGGTCTTTCGCCGATGCTGGGGCTTTTGGGGACGATCACGGGGATGATGGGGACTTTCGCCTCGATGGCGGGCCAGATGACGAATACGGCGGGTGTCACTTCGGGGCTGGCTGAAGCGCTGATTACCACCATTTTCGGGCTGATCATCGCGATAGCGGGGACTTGTGTCCATGCGTATCTGTCTCATCGCTGCAGGAATGCTTCGCTGAATCTGGATACCATCGCGGAAGTACTGGCTGCCAGGCTTAAAGAAGGCGAGGGATCAAGATGAGACGGAGAAAAAGGAATCTTTCCACGGCGCCGGGATTGATGCTGAGTCCGATGATCGATCTCATTTTTCTGCTGCTCGTTTTCTTTGTCGTCAGTACCATGTATATGTCAAATATACAAACGATCCCTGTCGTCCTTCCCAAGGCGGAACATAGTGAACATGTAAAGAAGAGTGGATGGACTGTCACTGTCAAAGCGGATGGGACGCTGTATCTGGCGGATGAGCGGATCACAGAGCCGCTTCTGCTGGAGCGGATGCGGCAGGCGGCAGCGAATGATCCGGATTTTGCTGTCATGCTCCGCGGAGAGAAAGAGGCATCTTATGATATCATCATGCATCTGCTGGATGCATGCAAGGGTGCTGGCGTGACCCGCTTCTCTTTGGCCACTGATCGATAGAAGATGGTCATTCCTGTTTTCTGACGGTTGTTGTGTAAAAACAAGGCGGTAAAAAGGAAGGGAGGGGCGTGCGTTGGAGCAGCAAACGAAGCGGTATGGCATCAGTCTGGCTGTCACTGTTCTGTGTCATGCGGGGGCGGCTCTATGGCTGGGGATGGCCGGATTTCTATTTCTGAAACCGCCTGTTTCTCAAGAGCCGATAGAAATCGTCCTGAATACGGGAGGACAGGCTGGCGGTGGACAAAAGGCGCTTCCTTCCCCGGTAGAAGAAACGGCGGAGATGGATCATCCATCTCTATCGACACAAGAGGAAGAACCCACGACAGAGGATGTGACAGAAGATTTCCCTATCATGGAAAAGCAGGAGGATCCTGTAGTAGAGGAAGTCTTTCAGCCTGCGACCTTGCCTGACACGAAGGCTTCGTCCTCAGCTTCGGGCACTGAAATGGCTGCTTCTCTATCTGGGGCAGGAAGTGGATCGGGAAGCGGGGAAGGCGATGCGACGGGGCAGGGAGCTGACGAAGGGGAAGGCAGCGGACAGGGTGATGGTGAGGGATCTGGTTCTCAGAGCGGCGTCCCTGTCACGCCTCCGTCGGTTGTATCCTATGTGGAGCCGGATTATCCCGGACGAGCCATGCTGGATGGTACGTCCGGGGTCGTGCAGGTGCGGATCACCGTCAATGCCACCGGCGGAGTCGATGCGGTCTCTGTATCCGGCAGTTCCGGCAGTGCGGCTTTGGACCGGGCGGCGGTCGAGGCGGTCTATCGCTGGACTTTTTCGCCTGCTTTGGATACGCATGGCCAGCCTATGGCTTGCACGATCTATCTGCCGGTGAATTTTAAGATACGATGATCTATGTTTCCTAAAAGCTGGCGTGTCATGTCCCACATGCGCGCCGGCTTTTTCATTGCAGGGATACATCATCTTTGCTACAATCGTAGTAGGTTTATTAGATATGGATTGGTCAGATATAAAGGAGCTAATATGGCAATTCTGGAGCAGGCGTCCGTTTTAACAGATGCGATCCGTCCGGTCCCGGCAAAGGAGCTGGAACAGCGGCTGGAAAAATTTCGGAAACTCATGGATGCGCGTCATCCGGACTGGGAGATGGCGGTCATCAGTCACAAGGTAGCGATGTACTATTTCACGGGGACAATGCAGGAGGGAGCGCTCATCATCCGTCCGTCGGATGCGGTCCTGTGGGTGCGGCGGAATTTCACGCGCGCTTCGAATGAGTCTCATTTCAGTGATATCCGTCCGATGCGGAGCTTCCGCGAGGCGGCGGCTCTTTATCCGCATGTCCCGCAGGGGATCTACGTGGAAACGAAGAAGACCACACTGGACTGGATGAAGCTCTTCCATAAGCATTTTCCTTTTGAAACGGCGCTGCCACTGGATGATGTCATGCAGGATCTGCGCCTTCGGAAAAGTGCCTATGAAATCGCGCAGATGGAGCGTTCGGGAAGTATCCATGAAACGGTTTTGGATGTCGTCGCACCGAAACTCCTCCATGCGGGCATCAGTGAGGCGGAGCTTGCCATCGAGATCTACAAGGAAATGGTGCTCCGCGGTTCTCATGGTACGGCGCGCTTCAATCAGTCTCTGGGGGAAGAGGCCGTCGGGCTGGCGTCCTTCGGTAAGAGTGGTCTTGTCCGCACGGGGTTTGACGGCCCGGGAGGTACGGATGGGACCTGTATCGCGGTGCAGTCCATCGGGAATGCTTTCCGCCGCTTGAAAGAGGGACGGCTCGTCTATCTCGATATTCCCTGCGGCTTTGATGGCTATCATACAGATAAGACGGTGGTCTACTACTTTGGGGAGCTGGCGAAGAATTCGGAGGCGGATGCCATTCTCAAGGCGCAGGAGGAGTGTCTTCGTCTGGAGGAGGAGGTCGTCTCTTTGATGAAGCCGGGGGAATCGATCGAGAATTTATATCTAAAACCGATGGACAAGTTTCAAAATATATATGGGGATGATTTCATGAACGGGGGCAAATTCCTCGGACACAGCATCGGGCTCGTGATGGATGAAGCTCCTGCTCTGGCAAAGGGCTTCAAGGAGGTGCTCGAGCCCGGTATGACGTTTGCAGTCGAACCGAAAATCGCGCTCCCGGGGCTCGGCATGGTCGGGACGGAAAACACCTATGTCATCACAGAAAAAGGAACACGCTCTCTCACGGGGCGGTCGTATCCTTTGAGAGAAATCCACGGCTGAGCCGGGATCCTTTTGAATTTCCCATAAAAAAATGCCATGCGGATCCGTCGGGATCTGCATGGCATTTTTTATGGAAAGCCGTATTCTCTTAGTCATCCTCGTCCAGCCACTCGACCTTGCCTGTTTCTATATCGTATACAGCGCAGGCGACCTGTTCCTCTCGGAGCAGAGGATCCTTTTCCGCGGAAAAGGCAGCGCGGATCTCCTTGCCGGCGCAGAGGACATTCAGATGGCAGGCCGCACGAGGATCTTTTTCCTCACCGATGGCTTTCCGGATGGTATCTACGATATAGCGGATGTGTCCGTCGGCTTCGCCATGGAGCGCGGCCTGCACGGCGCCGCAGCCGGTATGGCCAAGGATGACGACGAGGGGCGTTTTCAAATGGGATACGGCATACTCGATGGAGCCGAGCTGGTGGGCGTCGATCACATTTCCAGCGATGCGGATGGTGAAAAGCTCACCTAGACCACAGGAGAAGATGACTTCGGGGATGACGCGGGAGTCCGCACAGGTGATGACCACAGCGCGGGGAGACTGCCCGCCGGTCAGGGCGAGACGTTTCTCCGGGGAGATGTCTCCGGCAAAAGCACCGCTCTTTACATACGCGGCGTTTCCTTCTTTGAGTGTTTGCAAAACAATTTCTGATGTATGCACAGCTGCCTCCTTGTCCTTGACTACATGCTTATATACTACACCTTTTTATCCGGCATGCAAAGGAAGCGGCAGAACCAGCGGTGCGAAAAAGGGCATAAAAAAACATCCGGAAAAGGCTTCCCACCTATACCCGATGCAGGCGGAGCTCGGAATCGGTGACGGTCGTCCATGGACACCGAAGTGCGGGAGAACCTGTGCTATCGTCGGAACCCGGCCTCGCAGAGGATAGGGAAGTAGAAAAGCCATGCTTCCGGATATTCATTTTTTCTTGCTTGTCAGCCTAAAATGGGCATCGGCAGCAGGCTGTACGCTTCCGCTGACCCATCCGATGACGCACGGTGCATATGGCAGATCTGCCCCTTCCGGTGCGGCCCTCCCTGTGATCTCGTAGCGCTTAGAGAATTCAGAAGATCGGAGGAGCCGTCCATTCGGGGAACATGTTCAAATATGTCCATGCTTCATAACTATATGGTACTACGTTCTAAAGAAAAATGCAAGTGAGGAAAGAAGTGTGACGCAAGATGTAGTTTGTTTTATGGATTGCAACAATATCAAATATACCATTCTTACAGTAAATACAGAGGTTTAGATGATGTATACTGTTTGGCTGTTGGTGACTGGCGTCTTAAAGTAACCAGAGATTAGGAGCCTCAAGTGACTAGTGACTTGATAATGCTTTCGGGCATCGCCCCATATATACTCGCGGCGAAGCCGCCACCTTCATTCCTAATTCCTAATTTAAGCAGAGCTTTCATCTGCCATCGGAGAGGGCGCGCGGTGCATGATGTTTCATGCACCGCGCACTTTTTTTATGCATCTTTCTTCGAATATGTTAAAATAAGAAGGTAGTGTAAAAATCATTTCATTTCAAATACGGGAGGCTCATCATATGGATGATCTGATCATAGTAGACTGTCAGTATGATTTTATCGATGGCACGCTGGCCTGCGCTCACAGCCATGAGGCAGTGGCATGGCTGGTCGATTTCATCAATACGCATGAAGTGCGCGCGCTGTATACGTCTGACTGGCACAGTGAGACGAATGGATCTTTCAAAAAGAATGGCGGCATCTGGCCGGTTCATTGCGTGGCCGGCACCGAGGGGGCGGCGCTCGATCCCTCTTTCGCGCGGGATATCAAGCGGGAAGCGAATCGTCCATCGAAGGAAAATCTCTTCCTCAAAGGGGTGAGAGATGATGTCGAAGAGTACTCTGCTTTCCATGGGGTGAACGCGGAAGGAAAGGCGCTGCATGACGTCGCTTCCTCTCATGTCTATGTGGGCGGTATCGCTTCCGAGTACTGCGTGAAGGAGACGGTACTGTCTCTGCTGCAGTCAGGCCGGAGTGTGACGCTTCTGGTCCCCGGTCAGGGCTGGGTCGCTGAAGAGGATCATAAAAAGGCGCTTGAAGAGCTGAAAGCCCTCGGGGTCAAGCTGGTGAAAGCCTGAACTTCGCACCACCAGCAGCTCCGAGAGTGGCACGGAAGGAGGATTTTCATGGAAGAAACCATCAAAGATGTCGGTGAATTCGGTCTGATCGATCGCATCGCGAAGGATCTCATCTATTGGCCGGAGCTGGTCGTGATCGGCTCGGGCGATGATGGGGCAGTGTACAGGGTGCCCTCGGGCTATGATCAGGTGATTTCTACCGATACAATGGTGGAAGGGATCCATTTCATCAAGAAGACGATGCATCCTTCCGATGTCGGATACAAGCTCTGCGCTTCGAATTTCAGTGATATGGCAGCGATGGGCGCAGAGGCGATCGGATTCGTCATCTCGGCGGCGCTCCCTGAGGATCTTCCTGTATCCTGGGTGGAGTCGCTCTATGAAGGGATCCGCGCGTGCTGCTCATCCTATCGTGTGAATCTCTTGGGCGGCGATGTCACGGGCTCTCCCTGCGGGGTCATCCTCACGGGGACGGTGGTCGGCATGGTGCCAAAAGGGCGTGCAGTCACGCGAAGCGGGGCGCGCGCAGGTGATCTGGTCTTTGCGACGGAGACGCTGGGTGACTCGGCCGCCGGACTCTCTGCGCTCCTTGCGGGGTTTTCGGAAGAGTATCCCTCTCTTTGTGAGCGCCACCAAAGGCCGCGTCCGCAGATCAGGCTCGGCAGCGCACTGAGAGAAGCCGGCGCGACGTCTTTGAATGATGTCTCGGACGGGCTTTCTTCGGAAATCAATGAGATCGCCAAAGCGAGCCAAGTAGAAATCGAGCTTTTCCGCGAGAAGATCCCGATTTCCGCAGAAGCTGCAAAGCTGGGCGCGTACCTCGCAAAGGATCCGGTGGACTGGGCGCTCACGGGCGGCGAAGACTATGAACTCATCGGGACGATTTCGGAAGAGAATTTCCGAAAATTGGATCCATCCCTTCCGATTTCTGTGATCGGGCAGGTCGTCAAATCTGGCGGGGGATGCGTGTATCTCTCGGATCGAGGAAAGCGGAAGAAGCTCGCTGCCAAAGGGTACGATCATTTTAGGTGACTGGTATTTCGTTTTCTAAATAACTGTCATTTAAGTCAACTTCCGAATTAAGTTAGGAGTTAGGAATGAAGGTACGGCGCATAAAATCAGGAAGCGCCGTGGAATTTTATATAAATAACAGACAAGTTGTTTTATATAATGTGGAGTATTGGGGCGCTATATGAATTGTGTGCCCCTTCCACCCCTTCTTACTTCTAACTTATTTCCAGAAGTTGACAATAGGGAGTCGCTGATTAAATCGCAGAGTCAGATTTAATCAGTGTTTCCCTAGTCACCGGTCACTTGCGATCCGGCGAAGTCATAAGTATAGAATATATCAATCCACGATAGGCATTTTGAAAGGAGAAGAACGATGTACACACTGGTAGTCATTCGTCATGGAGAAAGTGAATGGAATCAGAAGAATTTATTCTGCGGCTGGACGGACGTCGAGCTGACGGAGAAAGGCTACAGCGAAGCGCGTGAGGCAGGCCGCCTGCTTGCTAAGGAAGGCTTCACCTTCGACAAATGCTATACGTCTGTACTGAAGCGTGCCATTCATACGGCATATACGGTGCTGGATGAAATGGACCTCACCTGGATCCCGGTCGAGAAGAATTATCACCTGAATGAGCGTCACTACGGGGCGCTGCAGGGGCTGAACAAGACGGAAACCACGGATAAATATGGCGCAGAGCAGGTGCATCTGTGGCGCCGCTCCTATGATGTGCGTCCGCCGGCTCTTTCGGCAGATGATCCAAGAAGCCCGGAAAACCAGGCGCCGTATCAGAAATTCAAGGATGAAGTCCAGCTGCCTCTGACAGAATGCCTGAAGGATACCGTCGCACGCGTGGCACCGTACTTCGAAGAAGTGATCCGTCCGGAAATCGCAAAGGGCGAGAAAGTCCTGATCGCAGCCCATGGGAATTCCATCCGCGCGCTCCGAAAGCACCTCGAGAGGATCTCGAATGAAGAGATCGCAGGCATGAATGTACCGACCGGTGTGCCGCTCGTGTATCATCTGAACGAAGACTTCACGGTGCATGATGTAAGCTACCTCGGCGATCAGGATGCCATCGCGGCAAAGATCAATGCGGTCAAAAACCAGTCGAAGGGGTCTAAATAAGGAAACGAGTTCTATAGCTTCAATAGGTTCAAAGGGGACAGTGCAGCGCGCCGATACTATACTTGCGGCGAAGCCGCTGCCTACTCCGCTGAACCCTCAGAACCCATCGAACCTGATTTCTAGGGAGGTGTCCTATCCGTTCATGATGGAAGCATGGAATAAAGAAAGTGAAATGCAGGGAGCCTTGCAAAGTCTGCTCATCATGGAAGGCGGCGCGATGCGCGGGCTCTTCACAGCCGGCGTCTTGGACGCCTTCATGGAGGAAGGACTGTATTTCCCCTGCTCTATGGGGATCTCGGCCGGTTCCATGCAGGGGCTGTGCTATCTGGCACACCAGCGAGGGAGAAGTCTTCGGATGAACACCCGATTTGCGAAGGATCCGCGCTATATGGGACTTCGGCATCTGGTGAAGCGGGGGAGTTATTTCAATTTTCACTTCATCTTCGGCGAGCTTTCGGAGTCGATCGATCCCTACGATTTTCCAGCCGCGGAAAAGGCGAAGGAGACGCTCTACATCATCATGACGGATGCCTTCACGGGAAAGCCGGTCTACGTGTCGAGCCGCTCGTGTACGGTCAGGGAATTTTTCAAGATTTCAGAAGCCAGCTGCTCGATCCCGCTTTTCTCAAGGCCTGTCCCCCTGAAGGACAGCGTCTATGTAGACGGCGGGATCGGCATGCCTTTTGTTCCGCTGCCCGAGGAGCTTCCCGCGCCCTGCCGAAAACCGGTGTACATCCTGACGCGCGACAGAAACTATCGCAAGAAACCGGTGCCTGCCGGATTTCATGCGCTGCTCTCTCTGCTCTATGGGAAAGACTATCCGCGGGTGGTCAGGGAAATGTGCGCCATCCCCGCGATATATAATGAAAAAGTAGAAAAGCTCCTTTCTCTGGAAAAAGAAGGGCGCGTCTTTGTCATCCGTCCGAAGAAGCCTGTCGTCGTATCACGGACGGAGAAGGATGTGGAGAAGCTCCGCTCGCTCCACCGAGAGGGCTATGAGGCAGGTCTTGCCTGTCATGAAGATCTGATGAGGTGGCTCCATGAAACATGAGGTAGTACTACATACAAAGAGCGTGGATGAAACGATGGCGCTTGGACGGTTTCTCGGAACAGCAGCGGTGAATGATGAATTCATCGCCCTGTCCGGAGATCTGGGCGCCGGCAAGACCCATTTCGTGCAGGGACTCGCTGCCGGCATGGGAATTTCCGGCGTTATCGGGAGCCCGACATTCACGATCATGAATTATTACGAGGGCGCGCTTCCCCTGAAGCACTTTGATTTCTACCGCCTGCATCGAGAAGAAGAGCTCTATGATATCGGGTGGGAGGAATACAGCATGGGCGGCGTGACGGTCGCTGAGTGGGCAGACATGTTTCCTGATGTCGTGCCGCCGGAAGCGATCCATATAGACATCCGTGTCCTCTCGGAAACAGAAAGAGAAATCCGCATCACATGGAGCGATGCCGCTCCGGATGCGATCGTAAAGGAGATTACACATTATGCTTCTAGCCATTGATACCTCTTCCCTTGTGCTGTCGTGCGCGCTGGCGGAAAAAGACCGGCTCGTCGCAGAATGGACGGTGCAGAAAAGACTGACCCATTCCGAGCAGCTCATTCCGCATCTGGATGCCATGATGAAGGAGGCAGGCGTATCTAAGGAAGACATCACGGCCATCGCCGTCTCCATCGGGCCTGGTTCATTCACCGGACTGCGCATCGGCCTTGCGACAGCGAAGATGGCAGCCTATATCTGGAAAGTACCGATCGTAGGGGTCGATACGCTGGAGTCACTGGCGCGGAATATGGAGGGGGCCGAGGCTTTCATCCTGCCGCTCGAGGATGCCCAGCGAGGCCATGTCTATGCGGCGCTCTACGGCGCTTTTGACGAATTCTGGAAGGAAGCACCGGAAGAGGCGGCGCCAATTGATGATGTCATTGCGGCGGCCCTCCGTCATGGAGGCCCTGTCATCGCGGTCGGTGAATGTGCCGATACGTATAAGGAAAAGCTGGTATCCGCCGGTATCCGCGTGGCAGCGCCGCACAGCCGCCTTGCTAGAGCCGGCAGTGTCGCAAGAGCAGCCTGGGCAAGACTGGAAAAGGGCGAAAAGGATGATCCGCTCTCCCTTCTTCCGAATTACATTCGCCGCAGTGAGGCAGAGGTCTTATGGGAAAAGCTGCACGGGAAATCCTGATCCGCGAAGCAGAGGAAAAGGATGTGTCTGCCATTTATGATATCGGCTGCCTCTGCTTTTCCGATGCGTGGCGCAGGGAAACGGTGCATCATGATCTCATGGAGAATGAGCACAGCTTCTACCTTGTGTCCGAAGAGGACGGGAAAATCACAGGTTATGGCTGTTTCTGGTTCATCGCAGGCGAAGGCCAGCTTGTGAATATCGGCGTCCGCCCGGAAAGCCGGCGTCAGGGCATCGGACGCATGCTCCTTCAAAAGGGCATCGAAGAAGCCCGGATGCGCGATATGCAGACGATGTTTCTCGAAGTCCGCGTGAGCAATCTATTCGCGCAGAAAATGTATGAGACCTTCGGATTCAAAAATCTGGGCCTCCGAAAGAAGGTCTACGAGCTGCCCGCCGAGGATGGGTACGTGATGGAAAGGGCGCTGTGAGAAAAGGATACGTAAAAACTAAGAGACAGTGAGACCTTCAAGGCATCCTGCCCTCCTTCGGGCCATGCGATTCAGGAAATCGTGAAGGCGCCGCGCCTTCGGCCATTTCCCGTACGCCTATGTTCGGGAATCTATTCCATACCATAAACATAAAAATAAGGAGTCAACATGAAAATACTAGCCTTTGAATCGAGCTGCGATGAGACTTCCTGCGCAGTCATCGAAGATGGGCGTCATATCTTATCCGATGTGATCTCCACCCAGGTGCCGATTCATAAGAAATTCGGCGGTGTCGTGCCGGAGATCGCTTCCCGCCACCATATCGAGGATGTACTTCCTGTCGCCATCGAAGCCCTCGAAGAAGCGCATCTGGACTGGCAGGATATCGATGCCATCGCCGTGACGCAGGGGCCGGGGCTCGTGGGCGCGCTGCTGGTCGGTGTCGCCGCAGCGAAATCTGCTGCTTGGGCACTCGGGAAACCGCTGATCGCCGTCAACCATATGGAAGGACATATCTTTGCGAACCTTCTCCAGTATCCGGATCTGGAGCCGCCGTTTCTGTGTCTGGTGGTCTCCGGGGGCCATACCATGATTGTAAACGTGCTGGACTACACCAAAATGGAAATTCTGGGTACGTCCCTGGACGACGCGGCGGGGG